>VFJK01000016.1 GCA_009886125.1 Geobacter sp.
CCACCAGGACTCGAACCTGGGACCGACCGGTTATGAGCCGGTAGCTCTAGCCAACTGAGCTATAGGCCCGTAAAGCGAAAAGATATAATAGAATCGAACAGCTCAATATGTCAAGCTTTTCAATACATCTCATACTTCAAGAGCCGGCACTCCAGAGGACCGTTCCAGATCGGGATCCTCCGGGTCGCCTTTAAACCGATATGCTTGACCAGTTCACTGTTGCCGCAAAGGATATAGGCTGTCGAACCTGCACAACGCTTCTTCAGCAGATCGCCGAAAGCCTTGTAAAGCTCTGTCAGTTCAGCCTCCTCACCCATTCTCTCCCCATACGGAGGGTTGAAAATAATCATCGAAGGTGATGTAGATGGTGCAAAGGTGCGTATGTCCGCCGAAGAGAACTCGATGAATCGAGCCATGTCAGCACGACCGGCATTCTGCCGTGCCATATCAACAGCCCCCGGGGAGCGGTCACTCCCTCTCAGCCTGACGCCCAGCTCGCGCTTTCTTGAATCTTTTGCCTCGGAAAGGACGTTTTTCCAGAGAGACAGGTCGTGGCCGGGCCACCGCTGGAATCCGAATCTCTCACGCAGAAGCCCCGGAGCAACGTTTGCGGCAGCAAGCGCCGCCTCAATGACGATCGTTCCGGAACCGCACATAGGGTCATAAAAAGGGGTATCCCCCTGCCATCCGCTGAAAGCGACAAGAGCTGCTGCAAGGTTCTCCCTGAGCGGCGCCTTGTTTCTGTCCAGCCGGTAACCGCGCCGGTCAAGAGGGTCTCCTGCCATATCCAGACTGACAGTGCATCTGTTTTTTACCAGATGCACATTCACCTGAAGATCGGGTGATTTTGTATCGACATTCGGCCTGCGGCCGCATATCTCCCTGATGGAGTCTACTATAGCATCCTTCGACTTCAGGGCAACGAAACCTGAATGGGTCATTGCAGAGTCCCTAAGCACCGAGTCGACCGCCATGGTCATATCCGGTGTGAGGTAGTGGTTCCATTTTATGCTCCTGACTCCGTCGTAGAGCTCCTGCGGAGTTGTTACCGGGAACTCGGCAAGCACCAGGAGGACCCGGCTGGCGGTCCGCAGCCAGAGACAGGCCTTGCACCCCTCCTCAAAGCTTCCGTTAAATGCGACGCCACCTTTATCGGTGCGGATATCTGATATCCCGAGCGCTAAAAGCTCTGCGGCAACAAGCTCTTCAAGCCCTTTTGCGGATGTGACGAAAAATTTCATACTGTCCCTTATCAGTGATGGCATTCGTGACGGTGTGAACCGTCTCTCACTGCAACGCCTCTGCCTTTGCATCACTGATGATTGTCCGGTTACCTCACAGATCTACCTGCGTTGATTCTCCACGTTCATAGCCGGCGATCGGCCCCGGCCGTTTCCGTTCGATACGGCTCACCCCATCACGGATCTACTTCACGACAACAAGTTCCCATCAAAGACTATCCCGTTATCGCCAGCACCTCTTCGTAGGTGGTGACCCCCTCAAGCATCTTGCTTACAGCCACCTGACGCAGATTTATCATGCCATCCCCCTTTGCAACAGCATACAGGGCAGAAAGATCCATCTTGTCAGAGATGACCGACTTTACGTTTTCTGTGAAATCGAGCAGCTCGAAAATACCGGTACGACCGCGATACCCGGTTCCCCTGCACTCTCCGCACCCTGCCCCCTCCCAGACGGTCACGTCTTTCCTGTCCATCTGAAGATAGGCGATCTCCTCAGGGGTAAGGATCCGCTCATGCTTGCATTCAACGCAGATCTTTCTCATAAGCCTCTGGGCAATAATCCCGACAACCGTCGATGTGATCAGAAAAGAGGGGACTCCCAGATCGAGAAGCCTTGTTATGGCAGAGGGAGCATCGTTGGTATGGAGCGTGGAGAGGACAAGATGCCCGGTCAGCGCCGCCTGGACAGCATTCTCGGCTGTTTCCCGGTCACGGATCTCCCCGATCATTATTATATCGGGATCCTGACGAAGTATATTGCGCAGGACGGTCGCAAAACTTACCCCGATTGCACTCTGCACACCGACCTGGTTGAACTCTTCCATCACCATCTCGATAGGGTCTTCAACTGTTACAATATTGACCTCCGGTGAGGAGAGCGCCCTGAGTGACGAATAGAGCGTGGTTGTCTTGCCGCTGCCGGTCGGCCCGGTAACGAGTATTATCCCGTTCGGTTTGGATATGAAAGAGCTGTACAGCTGAAACTCGCGGGGATAAAAACCAATACTGTCAAGATCCTGCATGAGGATCTCGGGATCGAAAATACGGATAACCACCTTTTCACCGAATGCGACCGGAAGGGTCGAGACGCGGAGTTCTATCTCCTTCCCCTTGTGAGTCGTCTTGATTCTGCCATCCTGCGGCCGTCGCTTTTCAGCAAGGTCAAGACGGGAAAGCAGCTTTATCCGTGAGACCATCGGCGGGTGCAGCTGCTTGGGAACGGTATGGATGTTATGAAGGACACCGTCTACACGAAGGCGGATAAGCGACTTCTCGCGCTTCGGCTCGATATGGATATCACTGGCGCGCTGGTCGAAAGCGTACTGGAGAAGAAACTCGACCGCTGAGACTATATGCCGGTCACTCCCCTCGATCTCCCCATGCTCCCGCATCTGTACAAACTGTTCAAGATTCGAAAGGTCGGTCCCATTGACCACTTCGCTCTGCGCTGCCATGACCGAAGCACGGAAACCGAAAAACTCGCGCAGGATCTTGAGGATGTCACTACGGGAGGCAAGGACCTGGACGGTCTGGATATTGCGCGCCTGGCGTATGTCTTCAACTGCCTGAGTATTAAAAGGGTCGGACTGGGCAAACACGACTGCACCATCTTTCATCCCGATAGGGACGATAAGATTCTTGAGCGCAAATGCTCTGGTAATATGCTCGGTCACCAACTCCAGATCCATCTTCAGCGGATCGATCTTGACATACTCCACACCGACTGCCTGGGCTACAGCTTCGGTAATAGCGTCTTCAGTCAGTATTTTCCCTGTCTCTGAGATCTCCAGATTGAACGAAGAGATTATTTCAGCCGGCGACACCTGCTCAGGCGCCTGAGAAAACCTGCGGGAATAGCCGGATTTTTGATTCGTGTGAAGTCGCGCTGCCTGGGATTCTGCCCGGGAGAGGACCATCTGGCTCTGCTCCTGGCTGATCAGCCCTTTCTTGAGAAGCACCTGGCAGACATTTTTTACCGTTATCATCTTTTTATTGTGCATACTCTTCCCCGGGAAAGTAGATTCATGCATAGTAGCACAGATTGCGGGGATGTCTTTAAATCAGTTACTGTCATCCCGTCCGTCTGTTTTTTATTGACAAAGGATCACTGCGACAGCTATAAACTAAACTATCTAATTATCCTCGCTTATTCCGCTAGTCAACATTTTCAATCAACCAACCGAAAAGCAGGACTCCAGAACTCTATACAGCTAACCAAAGTGCCCCTTTTCTAACCATTGGTCGAACTTTCCCGGAATTTTTAAATGCCCTCAGGATGTGATCTCAGCAGTAAAACAGGAGTAAAGATGAACCTACAGGAACTTAAAGGTAAGAAGATCAGTGAGCTTAATACCCTTGCACGGGAGCTGAATATTGAAGGGGCTTCCGGCATGCGGAAGCAGGACCTGATATTCGCACTCCTCAATGCCCAGACAGAGCAGAACGGGATGATTTACGGTGAGGGGGTTCTCGAGACACTTCCTGACGGATTCGGATTCCTCCGCGCGCCTGACTATAACTATCTTCCCGGCCCGGATGATATCTATGTCTCCCCGAGTCAGATACGACGCTTCAATCTCCATACCGGCGATACTGTTTCCGGGCAGATACGGCCTCCAAAAGAGGGTGAGCGTTACTTTGCTCTCCTGAAAGTGGAGAAGGTAAACTTCGAGTCGCCCGATGTCGCAAAGGACAAGATATTCTTTGACAACCTGACCCCTCTTTATCCTGATGAGAAGCTCATCCTGGAAACTGAGCCCGACAATATGCCGATGCGGGTCATGGAGCTTACCGCACCTATCGGCAAGGGGCAGCGCGGACTTATTGTCGCTCCTCCCCGGACCGGCAAGACCATGCTCCTGCAGAATATTGCCAATTCGATTGCGGCAAACCATCCGGAAGTCTATCTGATCGTTCTCCTGATCGACGAGCGGCCTGAAGAGGTAACTGACATGCAGCGTTCGGTCAGGGGTGAAGTCATCTCTTCGACTTTCGACGAGCCTGCTTCGCGTCACGTCCAGGTGGCCGAGATGGTCATCGAGAAAGCAAAGCGTCTGGTGGAACACAAACGGGATGTCGTCATCCTGCTCGACTCCATTACCCGTCTTGCCCGGGCATACAACACGGTCATCCCGCCGTCAGGCAAGATTCTTTCCGGCGGCGTTGATTCAAATGCCCTTCATAAACCGAAACGTTTCTTCGGTGCAGCCAGGAATATAGAAGAGGGAGGATCTCTGACGATCATCGCCACCGCCCTTATCGATACGGGCAGCAAGATGGACGAGGTAATCTTTGAAGAGTTCAAGGGTACCGGCAACATGGAGCTTCATCTTGACCGCAAGCTGGTCGAGAAGAGGACTTTCCCGGCGATCGACATCAACAAGTCCGGCACGCGTAAAGAGGAGCTTCTGGTTGAAAAGTCGTATCTCAATCGTACCTGGATACTCAGAAAGGTCATCCATTCGATGAATGTCGTGGACAGCATGGAGTTTCTCCTCGACAAATTGTCGGAGACCAAGACCAATCAGGCTTTTCTTGATGCCATGAGCAAATAGGAAATAGTTCTTGTAATAATTATTCGATAATGCTAGCTTTTATACTTTACAGCACAAAAAAATATGGCAGTTGCCAGCATCTATAGGAGGGTTTAACCATGAGAGAAGGAATCCACCCGAAATACACCGATATAACCGTGAAATGTCTCTGCGGCAACACCTTTGAGACCCGTTCTACAAAACCTGAGATCAATACAGAGATCTGTTCTGCATGCCACCCGTTTTTTACCGGCAAGCAGAAGCTTATCGACACTGCCGGTCGCGTCGAGAGGTTCAAGAAGCGCTACGGCCAGATTTAACATCGCTACTGAATGATTTGCAGGGGGGGATTTTGTCGTGGACGGAATCCCCTTCTTGCGTTTTTTATGCATTTAATTCCGGTTCCAGGTCAAAGATGACATCAAGGCGGCGAGGATTGAGGCGACGACGGCATACAAATAGTATGTTGAGGAGCCGAGGACGAGCCAACGAAGATGCCGCTTTGAAATGGAAATGGAAAAAGGGACAAGGATGAAAATCTCTCTTCTCCAGCACACACCCGATCCGGAGAGGGCAGTGGCTCTTGCCGCCAAGCTCTGCTACTCCTCCTCATCGATCAGCAAGCTGGGCGACAAGCTTTCTCAAGGCGACATCTCAGGATTCCTCGAAAAGATCATGTCGCTCGGGCATCAGTCAGTTCTTGAGCATATCTCGTTCACCTTCGGGATAGACGGTATATCAAGAGCATGCTCGCATCAGCTGGTACGGCACCGGCTGGCCTCTTACTCGCAGCAGTCCCAGCGTTATGTCACCTTCAAGGGGGATGAATTCCCCCATGTCATTCCGGAGAGCATCTCCTTCTCCGAGAAGCGCACCCTGCTTTTCTCAAAAGCTGTCAAGGCAGCGGCTGAGGCCTACCGGGAGCTTGTCGAGGATGGTGTCCCTGCGGAGGATGCCCGCTTTATACTTCCCAACGCAGCAGAGACAAAGATCATCGTCACCATGAATGCCAGGGAGCTTCTGCATTTTTTCGAACTGCGCTGCTGCGAACGTGCCCAGTGGGAAATAAGGGCTATGGCGATTGAGATGCTGAGGCTCGTGAAACCCCTCGCACCGGTCGTTTTCAGCTCAGCCGGTCCCGGCTGCGTCGGAAGCGGCTGTCCGGAAGGCGCCATGACCTGCGGCAAAATCAAGGAAGTCCGGGAGAAGTTCAATAACCTCTAACAACAAGGAACGTGGATTTTGGTCAAGGTCAAGGCGGACAAGGGGTGACGCGGAGGCGTAGTACCCACAGGGCATAAACAGAGCTACGTCGCACAAGGAAGCCCGCAGACCAACGCCGAGATTGGCCAAAAGTCGCGTTCCAGGAGAATAAATGGAAAAGATAAACGTTGGCGGCCAGGCAGTCATCGAAGGTGTCATGATGCGTGCCCCCCGCGCAATGGCAATTGCAGTCAGGCGTCCCACCGGCGAGATCGTCGTCAGGAAGGAAGAGATGATCCCGCTCTCTGAAAGGTTCCCGATCGTAAAGCTCCCGATCGTCCGGGGGGCGGTTGCACTCTTCCACTCCCTTGTCATGGGGGTTACTGCCCTGAACTTCTCCGCAAATGAAGCCATGGTGGAAGATGAAGGAGAAGAGAAAAAAGAGCTTTCACCCTGGGCAATGGCAGGCACGATGGGATTTGCATTCGGGTTCGGGATCCTCATTTTTTTCATCATGCCGCTGTATCTCACCAAGCTGATGACCCCGGTCATCGGGGACTCGAATATCGTCTTCAACCTTGTTGACGGTGTCATCCGGGTGATCGTGTTCCTTCTGTACATCTGGATCATCTCGCGCATGGAGGATATCCAGCGGGTGTTCCAGTACCACGGGGCAGAGCACAAATCGATATTCGCATTCGAGGCAGGCGAAGAGCTGACAGTCGAGAATGTCCGCAAATACAGCTGCCTTCATCCTCGCTGCGGGACGAGTTTTCTCCTGATCGTGATGGTTGTAAGTATTGTCATCTTCTCCCTTATCCCCAAACTCTGGCCTTTTTATATGAAGGCTGCATCCCGGATACTGTTCCTTCCGCTTATTGCAGGGGTATCCTACGAGTTCCTGAAATGGAGTGCTAAAAACGACCAGTCCGCCTTTGTGAAGCTGATTATCGCTCCGGGGCTTGCCTTGCAGAGGCTGACGACCAGAGAACCTGATGACAGCCAGATCGAGGTCGCCATCCGGTCGATGGAAGAGGCTCTAGCAGTAAACGCCGGGTACAGGGATGATCGCTTAGTTATTTGATTTCCGACTGATCCGACCGATCGGACCGATCAGTCGGATTTGGATTGATTTTAAGGACGTATTTATATGCTCGACAAGATAGAAGAACTCGAACGGCGCTTTCAGGAACTTGAGGCGCTGCTCTCCGACCCGGCTATAATTTCCAACCAACCGGAATTCAGGAAATTTTCCCGCGAACACTCCGAGCTCTCCCCGCTGGTCGATGTGTACCGCCGCTACCGGAAAGTCATGGAAGAAATTGCAGAGAACCGGGAGCTTCTTGCCGATCCTGAGATGAAGGATATGGCTGCTGAGGAACTCAGCTCCCTTGAAGAAGAGAAGGTCCGGCTGGATAGCGAGATCAGGCTGCTGCTCCTCCCCAAGGACCCGAATGACAGCCGCAACGTCATCCTGGAGATCCGTGCCGGAACAGGCGGGGATGAATCGGCGCTCTTTTCCGGCGATCTCTTCAGGATGTACTCCCGTTTTGCCGAGAAGAACCGCTGGAAGGTCGAGATGCTCTCCTGCTCCGAGTCAGAGCGCGGCGGCTATAAAGAGGTCATTGCCTCCATCGAGGGACAGGACGTCTACGCCAAACTGAAGTACGAATCAGGGACGCACCGGGTACAGCGGGTGCCGGAAACCGAAGCTCAAGGAAGGATCCACACCAGTGCCTGTACAGTCGCCATCATGGCCGAGGCCGAGGACGTTGACATCGATATCCGGCCGGATGACCTGAAAATAGATGTCTACCGCTCTTCAGGAGCTGGCGGACAGCATGTAAACACGACCGATTCCGCTGTCAGGATAACCCACATCCCTACCGGGACGATCGTCGCCTGCCAGGAGGAGCGGAGCCAGATAAAGAACCGCGCCAAGGCGATGAAGGTTCTGAAGACCCGCATACTCGACAACATCAACCAGGAACAGAACGCAAGACTGGCAGCCGACCGGAAGAGCCAGGTCGGGAGCGGAGACCGGAGCGAACGGATCCGCACCTATAATTTCCCCCAGGGGAGAATGACCGATCACCGGATCGGTCTGACGCTCTACAAGCTGGATATGATCATGCAGGGGGAGATCAACGAGATTGTCGACGGGCTCAGGCAGCATTATCAGATGGAAGCGCTTAAAGAGCAGGCAGGGTAACAGGAGAAAGGAACGAGGAACGAGGATGAAACCCGGATCCGCTTTTCTCGAACCTCGCTCCTCGTGCCTCGAACCTAAACCGTACCATGACCGATAAAGAAACCTGGACAACATTAAAGATCCTCACCTGGACCAAAGAGTACCTTGCCGGGAAAGGGATCGAGAATGCCCGCCTTGAAGCCGAATGGCTGCTTTGCGAAGCACTTTCGCTCGACCGGGTCGGGCTGTATCTGAACTTTGACAAACCGCTTCTGGAAAGTGAGCTGGCAGCATATCGCAGCATGGTCTCCAGGCGTGCAAAACGTGAGCCTCTTCAGCATATTCTCGGGACCCAGGAGTTCATGGGGCTTGAGTTCAGGACTACTGCTGCTGCGCTTATCCCGCGCCATGACACGGAAACCCTCGTCAGAGAAGCCCTGAAAGCCGCACCGGCTGCGCAGAGCGTGCTGGATATCGGCAGCGGCAGCGGCTGCGTCGCCATAGCACTGGCAAAGGATCTTCCCGATGCTACAGTTGTCTCCATCGATATTTCACCGGATTCGTTAGAGCTGGCCCGGAGGAATGCGGAGCTGAACGCTGTTTCGGTGGAGTTCAGACAGGGGTCGCTCTTTGAACCGGTCAAAGATGAGCGATTCGATCTGGTCGTCAGCAATCCCCCCTACATCCCTGCAGCTGAGATTGAACATCTCGAGCCTGAAGTCCGCGACTTCGAACCCAGATCAGCTCTTGACGGAGGTGTTGACGGACTAGACTTTTATCGGACGATTATCCCCGGAGCACCTGATCATCTGATGCCCGGCGGATGGCTTCTTCTGGAAGTCGGAGCAGGGCAGGCTGGTGATGTGACAGAAATGTTCGCCAGAAACGGTTTTTCTGCTATATTCTCCGCAAAAGATCCCAGCGGGATCGAACGGGTAGTCGGCGGCTGTTTCAAGTAATCAATTTTACAAGGATCCATCATGGACAAACTCATCATAAACGGCGGCAGAAAGCTGAAAGGCGACGTATCAGTCAGCGGATCGAAGAATGCCGCCCTCCCCATATTTGTCGCCACCATCCTCGCTCCGGGAAAATTCGAAATAAGCAATGTGCCCTTTCTGCGCGACATCAATACGACCATCAAGGTCCTTGATTCGCTCGGTGCACGGATCGAGGGGAACGGGAATGTCGTCAGGATCGACACCACCGGCCTGAACAACGTCGAAGCGACCTATGAGCTCGTCAAGACCATGAGAGCTTCGGTTCTGGTCCTCGGGCCTCTTCTGGCACGGCACGGCAGGGCACGGGTGTCACTCCCCGGCGGCTGTGCCATCGGCGCCAGGCCGATCGATCAGCATCTGAAAGGGCTCAAAGCTCTGGGAGCGGAGATCCGGCTTGAGCACGGCTATGTCGAGGCGACCGCTAAAAAGCTCAAAGGGACCCGGATCAATTTCGATATGCCGACCGTCGGCGGGACAGAGCATCTGATGATGACCGCTACCCTTGCCAAAGGGGTGACCCTGCTGGAGAATGCTGCCCGTGAACCGGAGATCGTCGACCTCGCGAACATGCTGAACCTGATGGGCGCACAAATAGAAGGTGCCGGAACCGACACGATCAGGATCGAAGGGGTCAAAGAGCTTTCACCGGTCGATTACCGGGTCATGCCTGACCGTATCGAGGCCGGCACGTTTATGGTCGCTGCTGCGATAACCGGTGGCGATGTTCGGATCAGCAACATGCAGCTTGAACATCTCGATGCGCTCGTATTCAAACTGCAGGATGCCGGTGTCGAGATACTCAACAAGGACGGGATCGTCCGGGTGAAGGGGCCGAAGAAGCTCCGGAGCATCAACATCAAGACCAGACCATACCCAGGGTTTCCGACCGACATGCAGGCGCAGTTCATGGCCCTGATGTGCATTGCCGACGGCGCAAGCGTCATTGCCGAGAACATCTTCGAGAACCGTTTCATGCACGTCTCCGAACTGATCCGCTTCGGCGCTGACATAACGATCGACGGCAAAAGTGCCATTGTCAAAGGGATCAAGAAGCTTTCCGGAGCTCCGGTCATGGCAACCGACCTGCGCGCTTCCGCCTCCCTCATCCTGGCAGGACTGGCAGCAGAAGGGCAGACCGAGATCACCAGGATCTACCATCTCGATCGTGGGTATGAGGCGATCGAGAAGAAACTGGCGGGGCTCGGAGCGGATATAGTGCGAGTCAAGGAGTAGGGGCGCATGGCATGCGCCCTTGATGAAGGCTGAATTGAAGCAGGGCGAACGCCGTTCGCCCCTACAAGGTGAAAAATCGTGAACGATTTTATAACAATTGCCATTCCCAAGGGTCGCATCCTCGAAGAGTCCGTCGCACTTTTCAAAAAGATCGGCATCGACTGTGACGAGTTGCTCGGCAGTTCGCGGAAACTCATATTCGAGAATCCCGAACAGAAGATGCGCTATATGATCGTCCGCGCCACCGATGTGCCGACGTATGTCGAATACGGCTCGGCAGACCTGGGGATCGTCGGGAAAGATACGCTTCTGGAGCAGGGGAAAGACCTGTATGAGCCGCTTGACCTGAAGTTCGGCTACTGCCGGATGATGGTCGCCGAACCGGTCGGCCTTGCCGAGAAGGACGACCCGTCACGCTGGGCGAATATCAGGATCGCAACAAAATATCCCAACATAACCGAAAAGTACTTCTCTTCACGCGGTATTCAGGTCGAGATCATAAAACTGTACGGCTCTATCGAGCTTGCGCCGCTTGTCGGCCTCTCGGAGCGGATCGTCGATCTGGTCTCCACCGGCGAGACTCTGAAGCAGAACGGACTGGTAGAGGTCGAGACCATCGCCGAGATCACCACCCGGCTGGTGGTGAACCGTGCCAGCCTGAAGACCAAGCATGAACGGATTATCGGCATCATCGAGGGACTGGAGAGATTTCTATGAAATTCCTTGATATCACTGACAAAGATTTTGACGGGCAGTTTGCCGCTATACTTGGCCGTGGCGAGGAGTCTGGCCGGGACGTCGAGCAGGTTGTGCTCGACATAATCGCTGATGTAAGAAATCGCGGTGATGCGGCAGTCCTTGAGTACACGGGGCGTTTCGACCGTCTGGATGCAGCATCCGTCACTGAACTCGAGGTGACCGATGACGAAATCGACGAAGCAGTCGCCCGTTGCAGTCCAGAGGATCTTGCCGCCCTGAAGCTGGCTGTCGAACGCGTGGCACGGTTCCATGAAAAGCAGAAGCAGCAGACCTGGATCAGCACCGAAGAGCCGGATGTCATGCTCGGGCAGATGATCACCCCCCTCTCCCGCGTCGGCATCTATGTGCCGGGAGGAAAAGCGTGCTATCCGTCGAGCGTCATCATGAACGCGGTCCCCGCCAAAGTGGCTGGGGTCCCGGACGTGATCATGGTCGTGCCGTCGCCGGATGGAGAGATAAACCCGCATGTACTTGCAGCAGCCCGTCTTTCGGGGGTCGACAGGATCTTCAGGATCGGCGGCGCCCAGGCGGTCGCTGCTCTTGCCTACGGGACAGCAATGATCCCGAAAGTGGACAAGATCACCGGACCGGGGAACATCTATGTCGCCACTGCGAAGAAACTGGTGTTCGGGCAGGTCGGGATCGACATGATCGCAGGACCATCCGAGATCCTGGTGATAAACGACGGCAGCGGGAATCCGGCTCACCTGGCAGCTGATCTGCTTTCGCAGGCAGAGCATGACGAACTTGCATCTTCGATCCTGATAACGACAAGCAGGAAATTCGGGGAAGCGGTTGCCGGTGAAGTTGAAAAACAGCTGAAGGGACTTTCACGGGAGAGCATCGCCCGGAAGTCGTGGGAGAGTTACGGCGCGGTCATCATTGCCGGCAGCCTGACCGAAGCGATAGAGTTCTCCAACCGGATCGCTCCGGAGCATCTGGAGCTGGCAGTCAGCGACCCTTTTGCGATACTGCCACAGATAAAAAATGCCGGCGCCATCTTCATGGGACACTTTACCCCGGAAGCTGCCGGTGACTATCTGGCCGGCCCGAACCACACCCTCCCCACCGGCGGGACAGCCCGTTTCTTCTCCCCGCTCTCTGTAGATGATTTTGTGAAGAAATCGTCGATAGTCTACTTCAGCCGTGAAGGTTTGAACCGGCTGGGTGACGACATCGTCAGGATCGCCGGACTCGAAGGGCTTGAAGCGCACGGGAAATCAGTCAGTATCCGGTTGGCGCAACAGAAGTAAATTCCAGCAGGGAGTCATAATCGATGAGAAGACCAGCTGCCGGAATTGCTCTGCTCCTTTGTCTCCATACACCTGCAATTGCGGCAATGGATGCGATCAAAAACCCGGCAGACAAGATCAGGAATCCTGCCGACAGGATGTATAACCCGGCCACCGATGTAAAAAACCCCGCAGATACCATGTACAACCCGGCCACTCAGATCGATAACCCGAATCCCCTGGTACCACCTGTCCAGCCTGCTCCTCCGCCGACAGTGATTGCAAAACCTGCCGAACTGTCGCCGCTTAAACCGGTCATCCCGCAAAAAAGTTATTACCTGAAAACAGTCAGGGCGTATCTGAATGCCGCTAAAAAAGCCTTTGTTCAGGATGACTATATTACATTCATTTCCGTGACCGAAGATGCGCTCCGGCGGATAGAGGCAGGGACCCTGAAGGCCTCCAAAAAATCAAAACAGAAGCTGGTAAAATTCAAGGCGTTTGGCTATTCACTGCTGGACAAGAGCGCCGAGTAACAGTCGGGTGAAAAGCTGATGTGCTATTATTGTGGCTTGGGTTTTCAGGGACACGACGAGATCAATAGGCGGTCGATCGGCCGCCTTTTCTGTTGTTAATTCGCTTTTGCAATCAAGATGACATTTATTCTTGGCAAAACCTCCGAGGTTTCAAAAACCTCGGAGGTTTAAAACTGACAACTTGAATGCAACTTGGAATAAGAGATATAGAGAATGTGAGAAGTCTTGAAAGATTTTATGAAGGGGGCGGGTCGTTCGATCAGCCTTTCTGACGCAGGGCTACTCCCTTTATGAAGCCGCGAAGCAGCTGGTCGGAGCACTCTGTGTAGTGTTTGTGCCCCTGCTTTCTGAACAGCGCGGTCAGTTCATGTTTCGAGATCGTGACCCCGGCCAGTTTGAATATCCCGACCAGGTCATCCTCTTTCAGATCGAGCGCGATCCGCAGCTTCTTCAGGATAGCATTTCTGCTCAACTCGGCAAGCGGCGCTGCTGCCGGAGCCGTGCCCCCTTCCTGCCTCCCCCTTTTGTGGATGATGAGGCCATCCAGGAAAAACCCCATGATCGGGTTACTGCACGGGATATAGTCGTCCTCGTCTTCCGTCTTCAGAAAGGCATCGAGCGCGGACTGTCCGACCTCGCGTCCCGCTTCCCTGAATATCTTTATCATGGTCGCATCGTCAAGCTCCAGCGCATCCCGGATACTGCGTAATATATCGTTATTGGCCATTTTGGTCTCCGTATTTGAACAGGCCCAACCTAGCAGATATTTCCGCTAATATCCATGGCAAAGACCGGCTAATCAAGTTTTACAGTTTGCTTCGGGTATATCTCCACTCCGTTCAGAATCTCTTTGATCTGGAAATCCGGGAAACTGTTCCCGCTCACCTCGAAGACGATCCGCAGTCTATCAGCGCTTTTTCCCAGACGACAACGGACAATACCGAAGCGGTTCGCCGTGACCGGGACCTTCTCCAGCGCGCTGCTGAGTCCGACCAGGTCCAGCACCAGCCGCCCGGGCCTGTTCAGAAGCATCGGCGCCGGCAGCGCGATCCTGCCGTCTGCTTCGATCCTGATGGAGTCGGCTGTTATGCGTACCGCCGACACTGTTTTCGCCGGTGCTGCATTGGCAGGAGCGGCTGCAACAGGCTTCGCCGTAACCGTTGTGCTGCTTTGAGTCTGGGGAGTAGACGGGGGAGCAGTGGCCAGTGGAGCGGTTGCGGGCGGCTTTTGCAAAGCCGGCTTCTTCGGGGTCATGACTGCCACGAGATGCCCCTTGTCAAGCGGGTCCACTGCCAGCGAAAAATCGACTTCACCCTTGAAGTCGAGGCCGATCCGGGTGAACAGATCCCCGTTCACCTCTTTCTGCCGGACGGTGATCCGTTCCAGCGGCGGGGTCCGCATCTTTTTCGATTCATCATCGGTATAGGTGGTTTTCGCCCCGGGCAGATCGATGACCCATTTTGCCAGTTCGGGCATCAGGTAGCTGGTGAACCTGAGCGGCAGGTCAGCCCTGATCTCGACACGGGCACCACTCCCCTCCTGAGTCACCAGCACCTCCCGCACGACCGGGCGCTCTGCGGCAATGACGGCTCCGGCTGCCAAAAGCTGGGCCAGAATGATACATAGTAACCGGATTCTCCTGAACATACGTCCTGACCTCTTCCGTTCAGAGTAGTTTTGCATACAGCGGTTTCATGATTTGCTGTTAGCATATGCAGCGATACAATGTCAATCCGCTGGTGCAGACGACTCCTGACATCAGTCCGTCACCCTGCTCCCCTGCGCTGTCCCCCGCCGCTCCAGTTCAGCATCGATCGCATTCAGCGCCTCGAACTTGGCAGCCGACCAGAGCGGCGCGATCAGGTCCTTGCCGCCGTCCCCGGTCAAGCGGTGGATGAAGATCCGCGGTTGAAGCCGCTCCAGAAAATCGCAGACCAGTCCGATGTACTCGGCTTTTTCCAGCACCGTCACCTCTCCCCGCTCATACATCCCTGCCAGCTCCGTTCCCCTGCTCACGTGCAGCAGGTGGATCTTGACCCCGTCGACCCCCAGTCCGTTCAGAAGCGCGGGTGTGGCCAGCATCTCCTCCCGACTCTCACCGGGCAGCCCGAGGATGACATGGACACAGAGGCGGATGCCGAGAGCCTTGACCCTCCGGACTGCATCCAGGAAGGCAGCGCTGTCATGCCCCCGCCTGATCTTTTCCAGGGTCCGGTCAAGGGGGGACTGCATCCCCAGTTCAAGCCAGAAATAGGTACTCCGGTGGTATTCAGCAAGAAGGTCGAGCGTCTGCAACGGCAGGCAGTCCGGACGGGTGCCGACGATCAGACCGACGACATCCGGGACCGAGAGCGCTTCATCGTAGATCCTCTGCAGCTGCTCCGGCGGGGCATAGGTGTTCGAGTAAGGCTGGAGATAGGCGATGAACCGTTTAGCCTTGTACTTGCGGACCATCACCTCTTTGCCATGTTCAAGCTGCCCGGCGATGCTCATCTCCCGGGCTATGCCGAACGAGCCGGAGCCGTGGTCGCTACAGAAGATGCAGCCGCCGGTCCCGACTGAGCCGTCGCGGTTCGGACAGGTGAAGCCCGCATCGACCGAGATCCGGTGGACGCGGCAGCCGAACACTCTCTTCAGCTCTTCGGAAATCGGATTGTAGCGCTTGGGGTTCATGGTTGGGATGATAGCCGATTCCTGACGGAGGCGCAACAGCTCGCTGCAAGTCCGACCATAGGCCATCCACTGGCATTTTGATATTGACATTCAATACCGAGTAGGCGCATGGTTTAATTAAGAAAAGAGTTTACAAGGACATTAGGGACATTAGGAACATTAGAACATTAGGGGGACGTTGCTTGCTAATTAACTATTGTCACTTGACTGCTGTTCTGCTATCCTTCCTTCATGCCACGCCAGCCACGTCTTGACATACCTGACGTCCTGCATCACGTCATTGTCCGCGGCATCGAACGCCGCGATATTTTCGCCGATGAAGCTGACAAGGAACGTTTTGTCGCCAGCCTTTCTGCCCTGCTCACCAAAAGTGCCACCAAATGCTTTGCCTGGGCACTCATGTCAAACCATTTCCATCTGCTCCTCATGCCGACCAGAATCACCCTTGCTGAAACCATGCGCCGCCTGCTGACAGGTTATGCAGTCTACTTCAACCGCAAATATAAACGTTGCGGACATCTATTTCAAAACCGCTACAAGTCGATTCTCTGTGAAGAGGAACCCTACTTTCTCGAACTGGTGCGCTATATCCATTTGAATCCGCTCCGCGCCAGCATAGTTGCCGACCTGGATGGACTGGAAAACTACCACTGGAGCGGGCATGCGGTTTTGCTCGGCAAGCGGACTATGGAAGGGCAGGAAACGGACGAGGTACTGGCACGGTTCGGCAATGGCAAAGACCGCTCCCTGCGCGGCTATCGGCAGTTCATCGCCGACGGCATAGCCACAGGGAAGCGTGATGATCTGGTGGGTGGCGGTCTTAAACGGAGCCAGCCCGATTGTCTGGAAAGCGGGGAAATCACTCGATTTGATGAACGCATCCTCGGCAGCGGTGGTTTTGTCGAACTACTGACCCAGGGAGACAATCTGCGGGTGAATAGCAAAGCACCTCTTGCCCTGGACGCCCTTCTCGACAAAGTTTGCCTGGTGACCGGTGTGGCTGCGGAGCGGCTGCAATATCCCGGCAAGGAGCGGGCCGTTGCCCGGGCAAGGGCCATCTTCTGCTGCCTGGCTGTGCGTGAGTACGGCTATTCGGCGACAGAAGCAGGCAAGTCAATAGGGCTCGGCTCGGCAGGTGGTTCCATTGCGGTCAGGCGTGGCGGGGAGTTGCTGAAATGTGATCCGGCACTGCGGGATGAAATCACGGGAAAAGCAAGTTAGTTGATTAGTTAGCAACGTCCCCCAATCGTCAATCGTCTGATTCCGGCTGACAGAGCAACCACTGAGGGGCACTGTTTTATATCAGCACAGACCGGCGCAAGACCGCTCCCTGAGGCGATTGTGAAACATTATCAAAATATTATGATAATCCGCTAAAAATAGGCTTGACAGTAAAAATAGAACAGAGTACGAAAGAATATTGTTTTTTAATGTGATGATAATCAGGAGGGAGAGGTGTCGTGTCTTGTGATACCATACTCTTGGTGCCGGGCCGACAGAATCAGCAAAGAAGCTGATGAAGCGGCCCTTTGTTGTTTTACAGAATTATTCATTAATTACTGAAATCAGGACGGGCGGCGGCACCGCAACGCTACGCAGAGCTACTTGATCCGGGCAGACCAAAAAAGGTGAAGGAGAGGCAATGAAGAGCAAGGATACCAGCAAGTTTATCAAGGAGTTGAGTCGTCGGCAGCCATTCGACCGGATAGCCAAAGCGCATCTCAGCTGGCTGGCTGACCGGATGGAACAGGTGCTCTTCGCGGATGAAGACGTTATCCTCGTCCCCGGCGGCATGTGCGACGATCTTTTCTTTATCTACTCCGGCACAGTCCAGCTGGAAGCAGTCGGCAGCACTCCCGAAAACCTCAAGGTGCTGGCCGAGCTGGTGGAAGGGGAGAGTTTTCCGCTTGAAGCGCTGGAAGAAGAGCGCCCCGTGTTCTCCACCTTCCGCGCCAAGGGTGCAACAATCTGTTTCAAGCTGTCGAAAGCCGGTTTTGACGAGTTCAAGAAATTAAGCAATGTCTTTGCCGAGTTCTGCAAATACCGTTCGCAGAGCTTTCTCGAACAGTCCCGCCGGGTCTACCGGCTGCACTACTCCCATCAGAGCGAGGAGCAGCAGCGGCTCAGCACCTCGGTGGTCATCATCATGCGTCCCGATCCGCCTACCGCGCATCCGGGTGATTCGGTGCGGCAGGTGGTTGCCATGATGTTCGAACGGGATGTGGATGCAGCGGTGATTATCAATGAAGAGCGCAAGATCCTCGGGATCTTCACCATGCGCGACCTGCTCCGCAAGGTGGTGGTACCCTGCGGCGACCTCGATGGCGCCATCGACATCGTCATGACGCCGGCACCCCGCACCCTGCCGATATCAGCCATGGGCTATGAAGCCGCTCTGGTCATGGCCGAAGAGGGTTTCCATCACATCATCATCGAAGATAACGGCAAACTGGCCGGTATGGTCTCGGAGCAGGACCTCTTCAATCTCCAGCGGGTCTCCCTCACCCAGATCACCAGTCAAATCCGCACCGCCGACACGCTGGAATGGCTCAAGCAGTGCCATCGCGACATCCACCTCCTCTCCGAGAACATGCTGGTGCAGGGGGTTACCGCTGACCAGATCACCCACATTATCTCGTCGCTCAATGACCAGATTATGTGCCGGGTACTGGAAATTGAGCTGGCAGGGCATGATCTGAGCGACCTGCAGCTCAGCTGGATTGCTTTCGGCAGTGAAGGCCGTTTCGAGCAGACCCTGACAACTGATCAGGATAACGGCATCATCTTCGTACCGCCGAAAGGGATGACCGCTGACCAGGTCCGCGAACGGCTTATCCCGCTGGCCCAAAAGGTCAACAGGGCCCTCGACGTGGTCGGCTTCCCCTTGTGCAAAGGGAACGTCATGGCCGGCAACCCGGACTGCTGCCTCAGCTACACCGAATGGCAAAAACGCTTCAACACATGGATCGGCGAGCCGACTCCCGAGGCGCTGCTGAATGCCTCCATCTTCTTTGATTTCCGTCACATGAGCGGCGCCACCGAGCTGTCCGACAAGCTCCGCACCTGGCTGGCCGGCGCCTGCAAAGGTCAGAGCCGCTTCCTCAATCTGCTGATGGAAAACGCCCTCCAGCGGACGCCGCCCATCGGCTTCTTCCGCGATTTCGTGGTCGAGGACCACGAGGAGTGCCTCAACTCCATCGACCTGAAGACCAGCGGTGTTACCCTCTTCGTTGATGCCGCCCGGGTCTTCGCCCTGGCCAGCGGCGTCACCCGCGGCAACACCAAGCAGCGGCTCATCTCAGTGGGGGATCTGCACAAATGGCCGCAGAGCGAAGTCAACGCCTGGGCCGACTCCTTCTCCTTCCTCCAGTCGCTCAGGATCAGGCAGCAGTATGCCCTGCAGCGGACCGGCGGCAAGGTCCACAACCGGATCAGCCCCTATGAACTGAACAACCTCGACCGGAAATTCTTTCTTGAATCACTCCGCCAGGCGGGCAAGCTGCAGAAAAAGCTGCAGAGCGATCATAAAATGATGTCGATGTAGGGACGACGGGTCAAGGGCCGTCAGGATCAGCATACAGGCTGACCGGACGGCCTTTTTCTTTATGGAGGCGGAGCTATGCCGCAACTGAATCTGTTTTATGCGACCAACCGCAATCACGAGGGGGAGCGCTGGAACCCGACCGGCTACGGAGCTTCGTTCAGCGCCGACGGCATTGAGAATCTCCGTTTCGGGAAAGTATCGGTTGACGCTGATGAACGCACGGTCGACTGGCACCTCGCCACGAGCGGCAGCTTCGGTATCGGCCAGGGGATCGATCTTGCCGACTACCTGGCAGAGCAGGCAGAACAGGCAACCATCAAGGCCTACCCGGAATCGATCCCGGACCGGCAGATAGCTGAAAAAGACCAGCCGGGAACTAAACTCGGCTCACGGGCCATGTTCGACGAGATCAAGGAGGCCATGGAGGGGAAGAGCGATCTTTTGCTCTACATCCACGGTTTCAACGTCTCGTGGCGTGAAGCGGTCGGCTCGGCCCTGGCGCTGCAGGAGATGCTCAACAACAGCCCAGAAAGGTCACCGGATCAGAGCGTACTGGTCGTCCTCTTCACCTGGCCGTCAGACGGGCAGGCGCTCCCCTTCGTCTCCTACAAATCGGACCGGAGCGAAGCCAAAGGGTCGAGCGGCGCTTTCGGTCGCGGCCTGCTCAAGCTGCGCGACTTCCTCGCCGAGATCTGCAAGGTCACCTGCAATCCGTGCGGACAGAATATCCACCTGCTCTGCCACTCCATGGGAAACTACCTGCTGCAGGAAGCGCTGCAGCGTATCGATGACTTCACGCCGGGCAACGCCCTCCCCCGCATCTTCGAACAGATCTTCATGTGCGCTCCGGATGTGGATGACAACGTCCTGGAGCTGGACAAACCGCTGGCACGGCTCCCCGAACTCGCCCGCTGCGTCACGGTCTACCACAACAGGCACGACAAGGCGATGTACATCTCGGACTACACCAAGGGGAACCCCGAGCGTCTGGGCTGCAGCGGCACGGCCCGCCCCGGCCAGCTGCACAACAAGGTACAGCAGGTGGACTGCACACTAATCGTCCAGGGAGAAGGTTTTGTCGGGCACAGCTACTATCAGGTCGGGTTGGTGAATGCCGATATCAGGCTGAGCCTCGACGGTGCAGCGCTGGATGACGAGCGCCGCAAGCGGACCCGGTGCGGGCAGTGGGCGAATGTCTGGACGATGGGGGGATAGGCACGCAAGACATTACTCACGCGACGACGCGACGCCACAACGTTTAAAATCTGAACCAAGGATTTGTTTAAATGCCTTTCGTCGCGTCGTTGCGTCGTCGCGTGAATCAGGTTTTTTGTTTCCGATTTTCCGAGTTTTTTTGTTTTCAGATGCACAAAAAGGAAACCCAATGGCTATGGTAACAAGCCGGTCAGTCGCACTAATCTCCGCGCTTCTGTTATTCTCGACTGCGCTCTCCGCTCCGGCCTTTGCAGCCAAAGACCGGGACATCCTCTGGAATATCGTCACCACCTGCCTCGACCCTGGTGCTCCGGATTATAGCGCTACCTGCCGCTGGCCAATCGTCACCAGCGCCGCTGCGTGCAGGAAGACAACGGACGTATGGGATATCAGCAGCGACTACGTGACGCTTCGTGACATCAAGATGTGCGACTGCCTGGACGACAGCTCATTTGTCCATGGCCTCGTTATGCCGCGCAAGAAAGTCACCGGCTCGGAAGACCCGAACCGTCCGGCAGGGATATGGCAATTTGCCTGGAACAGTGCGATGAAGCGGATCGATAAAGAAGAAGAGATCGCCCTTGTGGTGAATGCCCCCGGTGAATACCGACGCCAGGACCAGCTGCATATTCACATCGTCCGGGCAAACAGCCCTGCTGTCGAGAAACTGGCTGAAGGTTCCCGGATGGCAGTCGTGAAAGATATAGCCGATGTCTGGAAGGAAGCGAAGCAGGCGGCAAAAAAGAGCGTACTGGATTCATACGGGGTTCTTGTCGTCAAAAATGCAGCAGGCGGTTTCAAGGTTTTTGTCGAAAACAGTAATATGGAGTCCGAGTATACCCGGGCAAAGTGCAGTAAGAAATCGAGGTAAGACAAGGAAAAGGGAGAGGTTTTTCCGCATAAAAGGCCCCTCTGACTCTGTCAGATGGATAGGATATTAAGAGATTGGATACTGCTCTAGCTGGCTTACACTGTGACCACCCTGGCGTCTGGCTGTACCTCCTGCGCACTCTGGCGCAGGGGCAGCCCGTATCCCTTACAAACATAGCCAATGCTCTTAAAATGTCCCTGTCCGATGTCGAAGTAGCGTTAAACACTTTTGCTGACACCGTGTATAACGAGAAAGGCGACGTAGTAGCTTGCGGTTTATCGCTTCTCCCAACCCCGCATGCATTTAATGTTTGCGGAAATGAGTTGTACACCTGGTGTGCCTTGGATGCTCTCATGTATCCCGTGGCACTGGATCAGGTGGCGCAGGTTGAATCAAGCTGCCCGGTTACGGGTAGTCCGATTCGATTGACGGCGACTCCGACGGGAGTCAGTCACTTGTTTCCGGCTGGTGCTGTTCTTTCTATGGTGACACCTGTAATGCAAGTTGGCTGTTGCAATGTCCGTAACAGTTTTTGCAGTCGGGTGCATTTCATCAGTTCCACAGAAGCTGCTACCGCCTGGCTGTCGCGGCATCCTGATGCGACCATTGTGTCAGTGGAGAAAGCATGGCAACTCGGATATGCAGTAATGAGGCAACGACTGGAAGAAGCCTGGACTGAGGACTTGGGAAATCTTGACACGTACAACACTCCAGTGGTGTCCAACCTACACTCTTGACAAAGTAAAATGTGTAGGTTTGACACCAGATCTTTAGACCAGCTGTTTCTTGTTATAAAGGTTTGTTTTTATCCGCGTTTATCCTGTTTATCTGTGGTTAACTGCCATTTTTTTGATTCAATGAGAGTCTCCCCCCAATTTGGTTCGCGGCAACAAGCGCTTAAGTATTCGAATTTCGTCGCCTGGAAGCGCCTCCTTTTGACAGTGCCTCTGTGTGAAATGTTTTTGGTTCAGGCTTGTCCGATTACCCGCTATTTTTTGCCAAGCCACTGCAGCAGAGCCTGCAACTCGGCATCGGCCAGCGGATAACCTAGCTCACGCGCTCGATAACAGTCCTCAATGGCTTTGGCATAATTCCCCAGGTTTACCTGGACGGTCATCCTCTCAATGTACCCTTCCGCAAGAGTCGGATCGAGCCTGATCGCCATCTCTGCATCGGCCAGCGCCTCTGTCATCAACCCGGCTATCCGCCTGGCTTTGCATCTGTTCAGGTAGAAGTCTGCTCGTTTCGGCTGAAGCGCCACAGATGTATCAAAATCCGCCAGCGCCCGGTCAAACAGTTTCCGCTTCAGCAAAATTGCCCCTCTGCACTGTAAAGCGTTTGCTTCGTTGGGGTTGAGCGCCAGGGCCGTTTCAAGGTCTGCCAAAGCCAGATCATCGCTGCCGGCAAGGGCATAGTCCCTGCCTCTGTTGGCATAACTCAGCCAACTGGCAGGGTTTTTTGCAATCGTATCTGAGAACAGGGTCAATCTGTCTCTGTAGACATGGCCCTGCGACCAGGTAAGAGCAGCGGCAACCATTGCCAGCAGGATGAAAACGGCGCCTTGTCCGAAAGGGCGCAGGCCGCTTCGTGACAGTCCCCTCTCGATTCCGGTAACTATCAGAATCAGTATGCCTATGCCAGCTGCATACTGGAAGTGATCGGCCACGAATGAATAGCGCATGGGATAGACGTTAAAAAAACCGAGGGCAGGGAAGAGGGTGCCGACAAAAAAAAGTGCTGCGGCCAGCGGCCCCCTGCCGATACTGCTGCGTAGCCGCCAGAGAACGAACAGCATAGCGGCAAGAGCCAGGGGGAACAGGTACTGCCACCAGACACCGGCGTCAATACTCCATCGCGGGTAGTTGAACATGAGCGGCTGCGGCCAGACCAGCTTGCCCAGATAGAACCAAACCGCCCGTCCGGCTATCAGGATGCGGTCAATAAGGGAAAAATCCCATTCCGGCCCGCTGGCCAGTACATGGCTGACCTCCAAGCGGGCCGTCACGCCACCGAAGATAATCGCCAGGAAGAAGAACGGGAGCAGGCTGACCACGGTCCGTTTTTCAATCCTTCCGTTTTGCCACCAGTGCAGAACGAGTATGGCTGCAGGCAGGGAGCCGCTCACGGTTTTGCTGAAAAGGGCCAGCAGGAAAAAGAGCAGTGATGCTGCATACGCGAGTCGTCTGTTTACTGTTGTCGGCGCGCCGGCGCTGGCCTCCTCATACCGGCAATACGCCAGCAGGGAGAGCAGGTAGAAAAAGAGCGAGAGGAGATTTTTTAGCTCAGTCACCCAGGCCACCGATTCTACCTGTAGCGGATGCAGGGCAAAGAGAAGGGCCACCCAGTATGCCGTCGGCAGGTGCAGCCGCCGCAGAAACAACCAGAGAAGCAGGGCATTGGCGGCGTGGAGCAGGATATTGACCAGATGATAGCCGAACGGATTCAGCCCCCAGAGTTGAAACTGCACCCAGAAAAGGGTAAAGACCATCGGGTAGTACTGCGGCGTTGTGCCAGGCTCAAACCAGATGCTGCCAAGCCCGGCAAGCGAGCGCAGATACTGGTTGTTGAGCACATAGTCGTCATCGTCCCAGATGAATCCTGCTGAAAATACGGACGAGTAGGCGGCGACAGTCAGCACGACAAGCATAATCAGGAATATCAATAGATACCGCTTCGTTGCAGGTCGAAGGTCCTGCGGTGACAGGGCAGATGTATCGTCGTGTTGGGGCATTTCTGGCGCTTTCATCGACATTGAATTCCGGTGACTACGGTTCAGTAGCATATCCTGGCGTGAGTCTCTGCGAGAGGATTATTGCTTGCCATCTGTTGTTAACAGTGAGCTGCCTCACCGATTGTACTTTTACCGGGAGCAGTCAATCAAGACTAATCCACACATTTTGGGAGATCAATCTCTTTTGTGTAAGGATAAGAGACTGCCTAAGAGGTGCACTCTGGCGACAGGGTGTGCGGAATTAATCTGGTGCTGTCAAAAAACTTGACAACTCTGCCGTGCGCCTGCCATGAGTAACTAGTAGAAATGTAAAGAGTATTCGAAGTGTCATCAGGTGGCTAACATATTGCAATACAAAAAGGCTATTATGTGAAGGTATCTATCCTCTTCCGCTCAATCTGGTCATTTGCTCCATTGTCAGGAGAAATCAAGTTATGATGTACCATGAGGATGAAAAGCATATTGAGGCGTTTCACTGGGACGACTGCTTTATTACCGGGCTGCCGGAGATTGATGCCCAGCACCAGCGGCTGGTGGAGATTACCAATGAACTCGGCAATCTGATCATGGCGGGTGCCGATGTCTCCCCTGATCAGTATGTTGAAAAAGGCCACAAAAAGGGGAATGTGATCATAACGGTCAGGGATAATATAGCCCGCAATTAAGGAGTCTCATATGAACTATGTTCGAGCACTAACGCTCATCTGCTCTATCGTCTGTCTGCCTCTGGTTAATCATCAGGTCGCCCATGCTCTTGATCATACAACGGTCAAGGTCCATCCGGACCGTTCGTTTTCCACCGGCTGGACACACGCAGTTGCTAATCCCAACGGGATATTCTGGTACAACGCTCAAACCGGTTCAGGTGTATTAGGGAAGCTCGATAGCGCTGGCAATCATACGAGCTTCAAGACAACTGCTTATGCAAAGGGATGGACTCATATTGTCAACACACCTCAAGGCATCCTCTGGTAGAACTCGCAGACGGGTGCCGGCGCAGTAGGTCGATTTGACGAAGCCGGTAATTATACCAACTCCAGATCATTGAACTTTTCAGCAGGATGGACAAATGTTGTCAGCACTCCTGAAGGGCTTATCTGGTACAACGCCAGGACAGGATCTGCTGCTGTCGGTCGTTTGGAGTAAGTAGGCCGGGAGAATCCCGCGAGGGACGACCGGAGATAATCCGGAACGGACATGAAAAGATGAAAAGATCGAAAGGGTCTTGTTTACATTTTTCATAAAAAGAATGTTGTATACGCGATTTGAAAAGAAAGGATTTTACCATGCGTCACCTTACATTCGCCTTATTACTGATTCTGCTTGCCGGTTGCGCAGCCAAACCAGCAACGCAGGCCTTTAAAACGTTTGCCGACAAGCAGAACTGGGTACTCGTTGAAGATCTTCCCTACTCTATCGGCGATACCGGCGTCACGATCATCGTCCCTGCCGGCTTTGTAACGGACTTTGCAAGCATTCCTCACCCCCTGTGGTGGTGGCATTCTCCCCAGGACAATCAGATCAAGGCCGCTGTTGTCCACGACTACCTGTACTGGGTACAGGTATGCACACGCAAACAGGCTGACAATATCCTGAATATTGCCATGCAGGAGAGCGACGTCCCTCTGGCGAAACGAAATGCTCTGTACGTCGCAGTCCGCAAAGAGAGCGGCGAAGCATGGGAGATGAATCAGACCGAACGTTTCAGAGGTCTTATCCACATCATCCCAAAACAGAAACTGAATTTTCCTCCGGACGCTTTATGGGCTGATTACCGCAAAAGCCTTATCAGGGCAGGAGTCACGGACCCCGAATCCCGTACATCAGCAGACTTCTGCTCGCTCGGGAATACGACAAACCTGCCGTAGGAGTCTGTCGGACTTAGAATAAAGATTCTGACGTACCGATGAGCGGATAATGGAGAAGCAGTATGGAAAACACCTTGAAAGGGAAAACCGGCCTGAGGAGAATCCTGAACGCACTGAACTACTCCCTGTCCGGCCTTTGCGAAGCCTTTCGCAATGAAGCTGCGTTTCGGCAGGAGCTCCTGCTGGCTGTCATACTGATCCCGGTTGCGCTCATAAGCGGAAAGTCAGGCGGTGAAAAAGCGCTCCTTGTCGGCTCTGTCATGCTGGTGATCATTGTGGAGCTTATGAACTCTGCAGTCGAGAACCTCACCGACCGCGTTTCACTTGAGATCCATCCACTTGCCAAGAGGGCAAAAGACCTGGGGAGCGCGGCAGTTCTTATCTCTCTCCTCTCCCTGGCTCTGGTCTGGGCGCTGATTTTTCTGGGTTAGGAAGAGACACGATCTATGCTGTTTATCCTGAAAAAATGCATAAGCGCCGTCCTGCTGCCGCCCGGCATGTTCATCCTGATCCTGCTGATCGCGGCATGGTGGCTCAGACGGACGCGACGCTCATTTGCCGCCTGCTACTGCCTCCTGTTAGCCCTGCTGATCTGGGTACTCTCAACAGCAGTGATGGCTGGAGCGCTCATCAGCCGACTGGAACAGGGTCTTGCCATCCCTTTCCGTCCGCAGGGAGATGTTATCGTCCTCCTGGGAGGCGGAGTCATCGATAAAGTCCCCGATCTGACCGGCAGCGGCGCACCATCCGACGGGATGATGACCCGCATGGTCACGGCGATCCGCCTGCAGCGACAACTGGACGTGCCGATCCTGGTTTCCGGCGGTGTCGTCTATGCCGGTCGATCTGCAGAGTCGCCGGTCGTCCGTCGCTTCCTGCTTGATCTCGGGGTTCCGGCCCGGCAGATACTTGTCGAGGATAAAAGCCGCGACACTGTCGAAAACGCCCGTTTCTGCAAGGTGCTCCTGCAACAGCACCACTTCCGGCAGCCGCTGCTGGTCACCTCCGCCTTTCACATGCGCCGCTCGCTGGCAGCATTCCGCAGGGAAGGCATTGCCGTAACAGCGGTTCCGGCCAGCTTCAGCACAACGCCGGAAAGAACGACCATCTGGGCCGACCTGCTGCCGGAAGCCGCTGCACTTCACGAAACCGCAACCGCTCTGCGGGAATATCTCGGGCTTCTCTATAACCATTTCAGCGAGAAAAGGAGCCCTCCGGGCATACGGTGAGATTAAAAAGAACTTCAGCTTGCCGGTTTATTTTCTGACGTACCTGTGGTAAACAGTATCCTACCTGAAACTCCGGGTCAGATCCTGCTGTATGAGCCGAAGAATTTTAGCGCCAAGGGAGGTGCCATGGAAAATCGAGCGACCAGTAACGAGGATAAACGGGGCACCCCGCGGGTGAAGAAACTCTTCATGATCGCCTACCTCCCGAAGGATGACGGTCCGTCACGCACACCGGTCTCGCTTGGCCGCACTGTCGACATCAGTCCCTCCGGTGTCGGGATGGAGATCTACAAGGAAATCGCCGTTGGTACGGTTATGGAGATGGAGATCGACCTGGAGGCTGTCCCGCTTTCGGCTCTGGGGAAAGTCGTCCGTGTCGACCCGCTTGAAAACGGCAACTTTCACATCGGGATCAGTTTCGATGATCAACAGGAGCTGTTGCAGACAAGGATAGCACTGTCCGAGATATCAGCTCTCCGTCAGCAGGTGGAACTGCTGGAAAGAGTCATGACAAAGCTGGCGAGAACCGGCTGGCCATGGGATGAGCATGGTAGGCCCAACGAGATTCTCCGCTGCTGCAAGGATGGCTTTGCCCCTGCCATGCTTGAAGCAAAGAAGCTGCTGGGCCGGACACATCAGAGCATTGCCGACCTGAAAGAGCCGAAGTCCTGACATGACGAGAAGCATCTGTAGCATATGAATGGACTGAAATATCTGGCAGGATATTCTGAAAAGCTGACCGGCCAGGTGGAACTACTCCTCGCAGAAAACAGGCTTGCCGGTTTCCTGCTGGGGAAATACCCGACGACGCACGAGATCAGGACAGACAGGGCACTCTACGAATTTACCCTGGAGATCAAGACCGAATTCCTCCGCAATGCCCAGCCGCTCAGCCGGGTCACCTATGACGGTAAAATCAATGTGATCAATAATGCCCTCGGCCTGCATACCTTTATTTCAAGGGTGCAGGGGGGAAGACTCAAAGCCAAGAACGAAATAAGGATCGCCGCTGTCTTCAGGCAGGCACCGCTCCAGTTCTTGCGAATGATCGTCGTGCACGAACTGGCACATCTGAAAGAGCGGGAACATAACAAGGCCTTTTACCGGCTCTGTGAGTATATGGAACCGGCTTACCACCAGCTGGAGTTCGATGCGCGTATCTACCTGACCCAGCTGGAACTTGCCGGGCCGCTTTACCGGGAAAACAGCGAAATGACAGATGAGGATGGAAAGAGCCCGACTGATCCGGTGCCTGCATGACGAGGAATGAATCACTGGACAGGTGTGCCCTGTTCAGTGATGTCAGTGTGAACCCGAAGCAGCGGCTCGGCATCGGCAGCTGCCTGCTGTTACCGCAACAGTTCCTGGACGACCCTCAGTACGATCCTGATCCGGCAGGACTCTCAGCGCAGCTCTGCTTCAGAAGATTCACGGACACATCTTCGACAAAACTTGAACTGCAGACAATTTTGTGGGGAGTTGAGCTTTTCCGGTCTCAGCTGACAGAGGCGGTTCGCGGCGCACTGCAGCTGTACACCGACTCCCAGGCTGTTACCGGACTTCCCGGACGAAGGCTGCACCTGGAAAGATGTAACTACTGCGGCGGAAGATCCGGAAAGCCGCTGGCCAACGCCTCCCTGTATGTCGACTTTTTCGCTGCCAGCGACGAACTCGGTTTCGAGATTTTCAAGGTGGCCGGGCACTCCCGCACATCCTCCCGCGACACTGTCCAGCGGATCTTCTCGATTGTCGATCGGGGCGCGCGCAGAGCGCTGAAGCTCTGGCTGGCTGAAAAACCGGATGATGGGTCAGACAGCAGGGACCTGTAGCAGCAACATGTTCGGAGATGACTGCTCCCCTTTAAATATTTTCAGGGCTTCCGTATGGCAAAGTCGTGATTATGACCGGTAATGCTGCTTGAACTGATTGTATCGGTTCTTCCTGCGTTGATATCGTTGATCTGCGCCGCGGTGAGGGTAACCGAATGTGAATGAGCCAGCACCACGGTAGAAGTATACGTCACCTGCCCGCCGGCGAGCAGATCGGCCCCCCTGACGGTGATGTCATGCGTGTGGCCACTGGTTGTTGTTGAAGTCACCAGGAAATCCCCTGATGCAGTTACGACAGGGGATGAACTTCCACCACCGCCGCAGCCGCCAAGAAAAACAGCCAGTGGCAGGACGAGTGCCGCGCTGCCAGTCAGTATCAAAAATTCACGTCTCTTCATCTCATTTGTGTTCATAGCTCCTCCTTTGGCTTGAAACTACCATTTGACCAGCATTTCAGGCAAAGAACTCGTCATCGATGATAGTCATGATCCCTTCCGGGGTAAAGGGATAGAACGTCTTCTTCTCGCTGCCGTCACTGTCCTGCCAGTCCCATTCGATAACCTCGCTCTCGCCCTTCTTCACCCGCACCAGCTTGTCCGGATCCAGTTCGATGAGGATCTGCCACATCTGCTCCATGTCGAGCAGTTCAAATCCCTTGATCTCTTCTTCGTGACCCTGCTTACGGATGAAACGGTCGATCAGGTCATAGTCAACGAATGTCTGCCCGGTTTCCCAGGACTTGATAAAGAACTGCTCTTCCCCGCGTTGCGCTTCTATCCTGTCGATGAGTTCACTCATGATCCTGATACCCCCTGGCTCGATAGTTGACCGCGCTCTTGAGAACTCTGCGCGCAAGGTTATATTTTAGCATCGGCTGTCAACATATCAAGTTAAGAGTAGCAGCGGAGGTAACGTCTGTGTCTAACTGTCGGCTATCTGCGGAGCTGTTCGGCTTTTCTCTTGTTTACCGGCTCGCCCGAAGCTAAACTCACCCCATGTCAACCGTTCTCACAACCGGCTACCGGCGCTATGCGCTTGCCCTTTTTCTGGCGGTCAACCTGCTGAACTACATCGACCGACAGGTCCTGTATGCGGTCTTCCCGCTGGTCAAGGAGTCGCTTCGGGTCTCCGACACCTCGCTCGGGCTTTTGGGCAGCGCCTTTATGGTCGTCTACATGTGCGCAGCTCCGATCTTCGGCTGGATCGGAGACAGAGGGAGCAAAGTCCGTCTTGCTGCAGGCGGTCTCGGAGTTTGGAGCCTGTCAACCATGCTCGCAGGTGTGACGACCGGCTACAGTCAACTGCTCGGGGCCCGTTCACTGGTCGGCATCGGTGAGGCCAGCTTCGGAACAGTCGCGCCGGGGATCATTTCAGACTATTTCCCGAAAGAACGGAGGGGCAGGATCCTCTCCAGGTTTTACCTTGCGATACCGGTCGGTAGCGCTCTCGGCTATCTGCTTGGGGGAGTCATCGGCCAGCATTTCGGTTGGCATACCGCTTTTCTGATGGTCGGTGCACCGGGACTTCTGCTCGTAATCCCGATGGCTCTCTTGAAAACCGTTGACCTGCCCGAAAAAGATAGCCAGCGCTCGACCGGTTACTCAGCGCTCCTGAAAAACCGCTCTTTTGTTCTCAACACACTTGCCATGACTGCTATGACCTTTGCCATGGGCGGCATGGCGCAGTGGATACCGACGTTCCTGAACCGTGTTCACGGACTGAGCGTCGCACGGGGGAATCTGCTTTTCGGCGGACTTACCGTTGTCGCCGGGATCATCGGGACACTTCTGGGCGGTTGGCTTGGAGACCATTTTCAGAAAAAACGCCCGGACGGCTACCTTCTGGTTTCCGGCTGGGGCTTTATCCTTGGTATACCGGCGATGCTTCTCGCCCTGACAGCTCCGGACCTGCAGAGCGCACTTTCCGGGATGTTTCTGGCCGAGCTCTGTCTCTTTCTGAATACCGGGCCGCTCAATACGGTCATTGTGAATGTGACCCGACACGACATCCGGGCAATGGCGTTCGCCGCAAACATCTTTGTCATTCATGCACTGGGGGATGCGATATCCCCGGCATTCATAGGCTTTCTTTCCGACCGGTGGGGGCTTGGCAATGCACTCCTTTCTACAGTCGCGGCAATAATGCTCGCAGCACTTTTCTGTTTTATCTGCGCACGGAAAATCTCCGGTGATCTGGAGGCTGACAATCAGAGCTGATAATATTCTTTACAATCCACGCCCTGTTGCAGTATATTTCGTCTTTCTGGAGAGATGTCCGAGCGGCTGAAGGAGCACGCCTGGAAAGCGTGTGTATGTTAATAGCGTACCGAGGGTTCGAATCCCTCTCTCTCCGCCAGTAAAAATTCCATTGTAGTCCGATGTAGTACGAAACCCACTAGAAATAGTGGGTTTTTTATTTTTATTAGTCCGATAGCGTGCTATGATTACCATCAACATCCAGTGTAAATGGGGGTATTCCTGGGGGTATTTTATATCCCCTGACAAGAATACCCCCAACCACTCACTTTATTGGAGGTTGTCATGGCACTAACGGATATGCAGGTACGCACGGCGAAGCCTACGGAGAAGTCATATAAATTGACTGACTCTGGCGGGCTTTTTCTTTTTGTCAGCCCTTCGGGCGGAAAGTTGTGGCGAATGAAATACAGGGTTGCTGGCAAAGAAAAGCTTCTGTCATTTGGCATGTATCCAGATATTTCACTAGCTGAGGCACGTGAACAAAGGGACGCTGCCAGAAAACAGATCGCTAACGGTATTGACCCCAGCGAAGTCCGCAAGGCAAAGAAAGAAGCGCAGACAGAACAAGAGACGACTTTTGAAGTTGTGGCCCGAGAATGGTTTTCCAGAAAAGAACCCGAGTGGAGCCCAGGCCATGCCGTTACTGTCAAAAGCAGATTAATTCGTGACGTCTATCCGGTTATCGGCAATAGAGTCATAACCGAGATCAAAGCCCCGGAGATTCTGGCAATGCTTCAGAAGATCGAAGCCCGTGGGAATTTTGAAACCGCATACAGGATCAAGGTTATCTGCGGGCAAGTTTTTCAATATGCAGGACAAACGGGGCGGACTGAAATAGATCCCACCAGGATGTTAAAGGGTGCTTTGGCAAAACGCAAAGAGAAGCACCATGCCGCAATCACTGACCCTAAAGAAGTTGCGAAGCTACTCAGAGATATCGACGCATACGGAGGGAGTTTTATCGTCAAGTGTGCTCTTCAGCTTGCGCCATTAGTATTCGTTCGGCCTGGAGAACTTCAGAAAGCCGAATGGGCTGAATTCGATCTTGATTCTGCAGAATGGAATATCCCGGCTGAAAGGATGAAGATGAAACAGGCTCATCTTGTTCCGCTCTCTTCTCAGGCCGTCAAAATTCTTAAGGCACTCCACGAGGTGACAGGTGACTGTAAATATGTTTTTACGAATTATCGAACACATACAAGGCCGATGAGTGATGTTGCCATGCTTGCCGCGTTACGCAGTATGGGGTATGACAAGGACACCATGACAACTCACGGCTTCAGAGCTATGGCGAGAACAATCACGGAAGAAGTCTTACATGTGCCGTATGAATTGATTGAGCATCAACTTGCTCATACTGTGCGCGATCCGAATGGTCGGGCATATAATCGCACGACACACCTTGAGGCTCGTAAGGCAATGATGCAAAGATGGTCTAACTACCTCTATGACCTTAAAAGCGTCGCAAAGGTCATTCCTATTAGCAAAAGTGCGTAAGATTTAGTTGTATCGTCTGGCAAGTATTCAGACAGTTTTGTTGCATCGTCTGGCAAGTAATGAAGTAGTTTTTATGCTTCGTCTATACAACTATCTGTTATCGTTAAATATTTATTGACAATCTATGTAGGCCTGATACAATCCTACTCAGAACTTAAGAGACAATAAGTTTTAACTAGCAAGTGAATAGCCTCACTATGCATCCAGGGACGGTAAGAAGTATGTCTGGGTGTATTGTGGGGCTTTTTTGTTGCTGGGGAATTCAAGTGGAGGGCTTAACCATGGCCAAAATGTTGAGATTGAAACAAGTGTTGGAAATTATCCCCGTCAAGAAAAGCACGATCTACAAATGGATTCAGGAAGGCAAGTTTCCGGAACCATTGCGGCCTTCTTCCCGCTGTTCGCTATGGAGTTCCGATTCTGTTGAACAGTTTATGAATAACGCATTCTGATAATCTCCGTTTAAATTTTGTCTCTATCTGCGGGCGGCTAGATACGCTGGCGCAGATAGAAGTTAGCCGCTACCAGGGAACTCGACAGAGCGGCACCGTGGGGCAATTTCAGAACGGGTCGAGGGCGGTCTTGCAGATCGTTATAGTCTGAAAGAACCAGAATCACTGCAAGGGGTATTCTGGCCTCAGGTGGATACACTTATTTTGAGGAACAAGCCGTCACTCTATTTTTACAAATGGGGTTGGGGGCTTTGTTCCTAGGTGGACCTGAAAGAAAGATTGAAAGTTTTTACGAGCCCAAAGGGCAAGTGAGATTTACGAAGCCCGAAGGGCGAGTGGGGCTTGTTGCCCCTTGAAACAAATGGAGGAAGCATGAACCCTGCAGAGGCAACCATCGACTGTAATCATTATCCCAAGAGAAACGTCCTCTCTTTGGAGCAACTATGGAAAGACAAGAGAAGCTCAAATCAACAATTCCAGAAGGAATTTACGCAGAAGGATCGAGGCATGCTCAGGCACTTTATCAGATTTGTAGCTCCCCATGATCCGTATGCTGTTATGGGAACTGTGCTCAAGAACTGGTCTCAATATGCTGATAGCGTTAGATATACAGCGGGGCTTTGCGGAGTTCCATCTCAACCATCAATCCCGTTCTTACTCAAATACTGCGAGCAGGCGGTCAATTATCATTTGCATCAGGCTAAATATACTATGAGATCAGTCGTTAATCTGACAACCCCGCCAAAACCAGTGTTAATGGAAGAAGCGGAGTTCGAGGGGCAAATCACTCTTGAAGAAATAGAGGCTCTTGAAGCACAATGGGCTCTTGGAAAGGAGTTGGAATATGAATGACTTCGCGGACAGCTCTATCAAACACAAATCGAAGGGAAGTGCGGGCAAAAATCACAGGGGCTAACTATCGGAATGGAGATGTTCTTTAGGCACATAAATTCAAAAGCGAAAAAACCGTTAAAGATAAGTCCGGTTAGATTTGAACGCTTTCTGAAGCATATAGACGAATACTTGCAGAAGAATAATGCTAATGGCGGATAGCCTTGATTATCTTGTATACCAGCCTCAGTTCTTCCCTGCTTGCCCCTGAAATAGCACTTTCAATACCCCGAGGACTTGTTAGATCATTGTCATGATGAGCGAAGTCAAACAAATCTCGCAACTCGACTGCAAGAGAATCAGCAACATGCTCCAGGACAACCACCGATGGATAACACCCTCCAACCTCAATGCGACTTAAATATTTGGGCTCGATTCCTACCCTTTCGGCAAGCTGATCCTGAGACAAGCCTGCCTGCTTTCTCAGCTCTTTAATCCTCGCACCCAACAACTTTCTTCTTTCGTTCATCATTCCCCCCGCCGATTGAATCTTCATTCTTTCAGGAGGTTTTATGAACGCATGGTCAAGTAGATTAGCTTGACTTTATCTCATTGAACGTTAGAATTGTCGCCCTGTGCGTTTGTATTTTGATAAATATTCCGCTTGACAATATCCCCTGGCACTTGTCATTGGGATAACCTTTTCGAGGGAGGACACTAATGAATTATTGGGTGTGTGTATGCGGTAAAAAGGTTTCCGAAAACAAAAAAGAGTGTCCCTATTGCAAGGCACTGCGACTGGAAGAAATCAATGTTGTATCAGCCGACACGCAGTACCTTAAAATAATCATCGCCCTGCTCTCTGTGGTCATCGTTGCCGGGGCGATCTATATGTTCACACGCGGTGGCAATGCTCCCACTGCCGCCGAGTCAAAGCCAATGTATGTCGGCCTGCAACAGCCTTCTCAAAGCACCCCAGGGAATCAATCTTCCACCCCCGCCAAGAAAATCGTGCCGCCAGTTGCTATAGAGGCCGTCAATGCCCTCAAGAAGCTCCAGGCGAGGACACAGGTAGGCATCACTTACAAAGACTACGCTCCAGCCCTGGGTGAGGCAAAATTTGCCCTGAACCTATTTTCAGAAAGTACCCAGGCGAAAGAGTTTCCCGAACTGGCCCAACTGCTGACCAGTGCCTATGACACCTTCAAGATGGCGGGGGCGGTCTGGGACGACAAATTCAGCGGCAGAAGGTATGCCTATCTCGATGACCACACTTTCAAGTCATACTATCCCGAGCTGTTTGCAAAGTATCCCGACGCTGATCAAGAGACGGCAAACGGTGGCATCCTGTTCAGGACTGATGGGAAAGAGTTGATCAACATAGGAACTGCCGTTTCGTTCCTTTTCTCCAAAGCCAACCAGGACATACAGAAAGCCTCAGCGTTGATCGAACGCTAAAGACCTTTCATAGCGCCATTTGATGAACCAGCCGCCTGTCTTTCCCTGACATGCGGCATGACAGGGAGGTCACATGCTACTGCAAAACCGGGTGACACCGGATGGGACGATAGTTGCCAGCAACAAACGGGGAACCCTCATGGGAAATCGAGGCATCCTGCATGACCATGGCAAACGCCTTGTTAGGGTTTCGGCCAACAAAGCATGGATTGCATGCAGTCTTGAGTTTCAGGGAATCAGGCGGGAGCTTATGAAGCCGGGGAGCTATACTGAACTTTTTTTCCTAGATGAACCAACGGCCTATGCTGCTGGACATAGACCCTGCAATTATTGCCAGAAAGACCGGCTCAGAGCGTTCAAAACCTGCTGGATTGCTGCCAACGCAGCGAGGCACAATCTGCAATCACCGACCATGCCCCTCATAGACAATGTATTGCACGCTGAGAGGATCGACAAGGCAAAAGGCAAAGTCACGTATACTGACAAAATCGCTAACCTGCCGGATGGAACCTTTATCAACTACAATGGCGGTTGTTACCTCAAGTGGGGCGGGAGGCTTCATCAGTGGTCAGTCGCTGGCTACGGAGAATCAATCACCTTGCCTGCGGATCAATCCGTAACAGTCCTGACACCGAAATCTATCGTTGAATGTTTTCGAAATGGCCTTGTGCCCGAAGTGCATAGCTCAATAAACAAGTCGTAGCGAGTCACAACATCACGGAAACTGTGGAGCCGGTCCCTGCTAAGGGTATCGGCTTTTTTGTTTTTGCATAGATTTTACTGGATACCCTCACAATACTAGAGCATGTAACTATCTGTATTTACTATGAATTTTATTGCACCGTCTTGCAAAAAATGATATAGTTTTTATAAATCGTCTTGCAAAAATATGGCGGAGTGAAAGGAAATAGATGCCCCTTCAAAATCGAGTTACCCCTATAGGAGAAATTGTAGCTTCGAATGAACGAGGAGCTTTAATGGGTAATCGTGGAATCCTTCATGACGAACACGGACGGATAATCAGGCAATCATTTTATGATGGCTGGAAGTTCTGCAAACTTGAGCATGAAGGGAACAGACGGAAGGTTATGTCTGCAGGTCGATATACGGAGCTATTTTTTCTGGATGAAGCAACGGCCCTGGCAGCTGGACATAGACCTTGCTTCGAATGTCACGAGGCTCAGTTCTATAGATTCCGTACGATCTGGACAAGATCTAATGCCAGGTTATTCAACCTTGTTTCACCTCCAATAGCGAAGATCGACAGAATCCTTCATAAAGAACGGATTGACAGAATTGGGAGAAAAGTCTTCTTCCGTGACCAGGTCTCCAATATCCCAGATGGTACCTTCATAGAGTTCAGAGGGGATTTCTATTTGCGGTGGCAAGGGATATTTCATCTCTGGTCGTTTGCAGGATACGTTTCGGCGAGAACGTTCCCGCCGAATCTTGAGGTTGTCGTTTTAACTCCCGAATCCATTGTCAGATGTTTCCGGAACGGCCTGAAACCTGCCGTCCATGAATCTATCAAGAGCAGTCAATCTCAGCTGGAATTCCGGTTCTGATGAGCTGCTACAGTGACATTCAAGCCTGTGTAACAACCATAAACGGTCATTAGGTTGTTATATGTGAGGTAATTGCCATGAGGTATATAGCCTACTATCGTGTATCAACGCAGAAGCAAGGCAAGTCAGGCCTCGGGCTTGACGCTCAGCGCAAAATGGTCATGGACTTCGTAGCCATGAACGGTGGGGAGATTGTCAAGGAGTTCACTGAGATCGAATCCGGCAAATGTGCTGACCGACCGGAACTGGCAAAGGCCATAAAGCAAGCCACCCTGATCGGCGGACGTCTCTTGGTGGGCAAGTTAGACAGGCTCAGCCGTGATCTTCATTTTATTCTCTCACTCCAGAAAAGCAACATTGACTTCACAGTTGTTGACCTTCCCGGTTGCGATTCGTTCACGATACATATTTATGGTGCTCTTGCTCAAAGAGAAAGGGAGCTGATCGCATCCAGAACTAAAGCGGGACTCGCAGCAGCGAAAGCAAGAGGTGTCAAGCTGGGAACGAATAATCTGAAGCCTGAACTTGTGCAAGCGGCAAGTGCCAAGGGCGTTCAAGTTCGCCGAAAGAACGCTGACAGGTTCGCGGCTAGGGTAAGGCCTGTCATTGAGGCAATGCTTGCTCAGGGGCGAAGTTTGCGGGCCGTGGCAGACGAGCTTGACGTACTTGGGGTGCAGACGGCGAGAGGCGGTAAATGGACTGCTACAGCAGTGAGAAATGCCATGGGAAGGAATAATTCATGTCAGTAAACTAACAGTCGTCAATATTTTGACATCAATGTCAAATCCGGGGGTCGCAGCATGACGGTCAACACACTATTCGGGAATGAGGAAATACCGGCCAAACCCAGGAGCATAAAGCTCAAGCGGATAAAGGCGGTATTCGACACTTTTACCATCAGAGAGGAAATTGCACGCTACCTCCCCCCGAGTGATAGATTTACAAGCCCCCTTCAGCTGTTCCAGTTATTCAGCTTTCTGCAACACGAGACCAAAGAACATTTCATCACTCTGCATCTTGATGGTAAGAACAGAATCTCGTGCATGGAAGAGGTATCAGTTGGTAGTCTTAATCAAAGCATCGTTCACCCAAGAGAGGTATTCAAGACAGCGTTGCTCTCAAGTGCAGCAGCGATAGTTCTGATTCACAATCACCCCAGTGGTGATCCAACATGCTCAAGAGAAGATCGTGAGATAACCAGGAGGCTGAAAGAGGCGGGAGAAATTTTGGGTATCAGAGTGCTCGATCACGTCATAGTGGGAGATAGCTACTTCTCTTTTGTAGAGCAAGGGCTGTTATAGCGGGAACTATTGGGAGGCGAGCTTATGGAGTGCTCTGCTGCCATTTTACATCATTGAAATTTCAATGTATCTGATTTTACATTACTTTATAGTGAATTGTTGTCATTTCAGATAGTTGCGTGCTTTGAGGTGACATCTCATTAGTCAATATCTCACATTTTCATATCTTGTCCAAATCAAGCAAAAAGTTTGACATCATTGCAATAATCAGATTGAAAAAGTGTCCTTAAATGTGTCATTTTCTAACCTGTGGCTGATACAAATACTTCTGGAACCCGGCAAAAGCCTTTCCGATCTCTACAGGTGTCTGCCCCAGATCAGCGACGGCATCCGGTATCGAATCGTGATACTTAAGCTTCAGTAGTGGTGTCAGCTTCGCCTGATCCAGTTCGTCCACGCCGATCTCCACGTAATGCGCCAGAACGAAGTCTAGGAAGACCTGCAACTTGTCATTGAAGTGCTGGGTGATGATGGTCCTTGCCTTTGTTGCCCGTTCTTCTCTGGTAAGTGGTGGCAGGGCATAGGCCACATTAGCCAGCACATCGAAGAGGTCGCTTCTTTCTGCTTCTATGATCTTCTGCATCTCTGCCAGTTGGTCATGACCGAACCCTTTTTCTGCCAACCCTTCAAGCAGTTTCCTGCGGGTATCCGGTCGGCTCCATAACGCCCGTAGCTCTTCCTCGTTCTTGAAAAACTCCGGTAGTCTGCCGAACAGCATCTCCATGAACTGTTGTGACGACATCGGCGTACCGTCTGGATGCCAGAAACTCGTCATTATCATGTGCTGTATAGTGCGTTCCTTACCGTCGGCGAGTTTTATCTTTGCCTTCTTCTTGCAGACACAAGGAGACTGACCACACTTCCAGCACGGCATGGGCGGCTCTTTCACGCAGATACAGGGGCGCTCTCCGCATACGGAGCATGGTTCTGGTGGAAGTTTTACGCACTCGCAGGGATAACAGCCACACTTAGGGCAGGCTTCAGGTTCAATCGGTTCTCCATCCCATTCAGGATCGTTGAAGTGGTGGTGTGCCTTCACAAAATCGTAAATGGTGAAGTAGTCCTTACCGTCATAGAGCCTCGTACCCCGTCCTATGATCTGCTTGAACTCGATCATGGAGTTGATCGGGCGCATCAGGACGATGTTGCGGATGTTACGGGCATCAACGCCGGTGGAGAGTTTCTGTGACGTGGTAAGGATGGTGGGGATGGTCTTTTCGTTGTCCTGAAAGTCTCTGAGGTGCTGTTCACCCAGTACGCCATCATTGGCCGTTACCCGTTGGCAGTAATTCGGCTCTTTGCTGGTCTTCATCTGGTTGATAAGGTCACGAACTGCCAGGGCATGATCTTGGGTAGCGCAGAACACAAGGGTCTTCTCTCTCTGGTCGATCTTCCCCATGAAGATTGCAACCCGCTTATTCTCCCTCTCCTTGATCTCGATGATCTTGTTGAAGTCCGATTCTTCGTACCGCTTCCCTGTCTCTATCTCACCCTCAATAATCTTGTCGTCAGGTGTATAGACGTAATCATCCAGCGTAGTGGAAATCTGCTTCACTCTGAAGGGGGTAAGATAGCCGTCATTGATGCCGTCCTTCAGCGAGTAGATATAGACCGGCTCTCCGAAATAAGCATAGGTATCAATATTGTCCTTACGCTTGGGGGTAGCGGTAAGACCTAGCTGCACAGCAGGGGCGAAGTAGTCCATGATACTGCGCCAGTTGCTTTCGTCATTGGCACCGCCACGGTGACACTCATCTATGACAATGAAATCGAAGAAGTCCTTCGGGTACTCGCCGAAATAGGGGCTGGGGTGTCCGTCCTTTGGTGGGCCACTCATGAAGGTCTGGAAGATGGTGAAGAAGATGCTGCCGTTCTTGGGCACCTTGCCTTTCTTCTTGATCTCGTCAGGGGCAATGCGTACCAGAGCATCTTCGGGAAAGGCTGAAAAGGCATTGTATGCCTGATCTGCCAGAATGTTACGGTCAGCCAAGAACAGGATACGTGGACGGCGGGTAGGCTCGCTCTCCTTCTTCCAGTCAGTCAGGTTCCAGCGACTATGAAACAGCTTCCATGCAATCTGGAAGGCGATGAAGGTCTTTCCGGTTCCTGTTGCCAGCGTCAGGAGGATACGGTCTTTGTTATCGGCGATAGCTTCCAGTACTCGTTCAATGGCTATGTCCTGATAGTAGCGCCCTTGGAAGTAGCCGCCCCGATCCTCGAAAGGTACAGCGGCGAAGCGGTCACGCCATGCGTTCTGTGTGGCAAAGGTTATGTTCCAGAGGACATCCGGTGTCGGGTACTGCGTCTGATCCCCCTCAACGCCGGTTTCCATGTCAATACAATAGATGCCCTGTCCGTTGGTGGCATAGGTAAAGCGTATTTCCAGCTTACCTGCATAATCCTTGGCCTGTCCTACACCTTCCGTCAGCAGTTTATCCCATGCCTTCGCTTCTACCACCGCCAGTTTAGTGTTGCGATACTCAAGCACATAATCAGCGGTGAAAGCCTTACCCCTCTTGCCGTTGCCTTCGATACGACCAAGAGTGATAGGGTACTCACGGCGGATACGGCTGCCTTCGACCACACCCCAGCCAGCAGCTTTCAGGGCGGGGTCAATATATTCGGCTCGGGTTTCGGCTTCGTTCATGCTTACCCCACGATTTGCTTTAAAACACTTATCAGTATGATTTTATTCAATTTATTAATTCGTAAACCCGTTGCAGAGGTTGTGCATTAAAGCACTTATCAAGCCCAGAACGGCAGATAACGGGCATAACGAGTCGAGTTGGTTTCAGATTCGTCAGCCTTTATCAATCCGGCATCCTTGGCCGCACCTATGACTAGGGAGACCGTTGCCGCCTTAGACTCCGGCAATCCAAACCGCTCACGAAGAGATTGATTCGACATCCTCTGATTGCTTACATACATAAGGCAACAGTGCTGATAGCAGGCCCTGACCCGATCCGTTTTGCTCATGGCTGCAAAATCCTGATGAGCAAAAAGCATGGCGGTGGTACGCAATTCGCCGACACGAAAATCAGGAGCAGGCAACTGATAAACCTCCGCAGCCTTAATAACCTTGTCGATACCGCTGCCCTTTTCCTCGCAAATGCCAAGCCGTCGCATAAGGTCAGCCAAGCGCTCATTTAGCGATCTAAATTCGTCAATAAAACGATCAACACTAATCGGAGGTATGCCGGGGTTTGATATTTCTAAACGGTCGGAATACATCTCAATCATCACAGATGCTCCAGAAGCCTGATAATCCTGATGCACCAGAGCATTGGCAATTAGCTCACGGATAGCCTGTTTGGGGAACATTTTTACTTCTTCGCGGACGACCTGCTCAATGCTCCGGTTCTGTGGTGCAGCTGAGTGCACAAATTCAACCAGACTTTCAAAGCCGACTGCATACCCTTTAACCCCAGGCTTATCCTCTCGGGTATCTGTCTTATCAATACCTCCGTAAATTACAACTCGGGGAGCCTTTCTGGCTAAAGAAGGAGAAAAAGCATCAAGTCTTTTGGCAAGAAGAATTGCTGCCAGATTAGTGATCGTCCAACCGGATGATGTCTTTAGGATCAACTCTTCGCCGCTCAGGCGAGTCAGTACACCATCCCTTGAAGTCGGATACGGTAGGTTGGAAAGCTCGAAATAAGCCTGAGTATCAAGCAAGGCAATTACTTCATCAGGGCTCACCCCTTTCTTTGCAGGTTGAGAGAACCAGTCCGGCTGTCCTTCAGCAAATATGCGGCGTAACTGATCTGGGGTCATGGCAACAAGATCTTCACCGGCTCGCATAAGATATGCACCGTCGAAATCCAATGGATGTCCGACCGGACGGGAAGGAATCTCGAATACCAGTACTCGCCCAGAGGGGTGCATAAGCTCTATCGTATCAACACGGATATGCAGTTTATCTACAATGCGGGCTTTGATGTCGTTGAGGTCGGAGGCTGTAGCGAAGGCTTGTGAGCCGACCACCTGACGTGGAGGCTTGTCGGAAACTCCAAACACTAGATGACCACCGCCTTCGTTGGCCAATGCCACGCAGTAGCGCAGCAACTTGGTAGTGTCGAATTGCTGTTTGGCCTCCTTGAACTCCAGATGTTCGTTTTCTGCCGGAGTAGTCAGCCATTGTTGGAGAGTGGTAAGGTTTGTCATAGTGCCCCCGTGAAGGCTTGATCCAGCAGCGACTTCTTCAGTGCGTCGAGGGCAGAGAGTTTCTGCTGGTAGATAGATTCGAGGCGTTGGGTTTCCTCCTGAAGAGAGTCCAAATGTTTAACTATTTCTGACTGTTTATTTAATGCTGGAGCCTTTACTGGCAATAGGCGGAGGTCCTCTAAGTTTATGCCGACATAGGCCGCACCCTTCTTTACTCCACCAAGCCATTGTTGACTTACGCCTGACCCTATCAGGTAGCAAATAAATAAAGGATTTGCCTGAGATGAGTCAATAGGCACTACAGCAACTTCTCTGGACACGTTCCAACCAAGCATCTCTTCTGAAACGACAGCTACACCACCAAGCGTCCCACGAACATTTACCAGCACCTCCCCACCTTTAAGGATGGTTCGAGAGTAATCACAAGAGAGAGCAGGAGCAATTCTCTTCATTCCTTCGGTGTCGATACGCAACCAACGAACGTTACTTGTGCGGAGACATGGCACCCCATCAGAAACTTCCTCACCAAGTTTGATGACTCCGTATGTGATGCCTCGTTTAGTATCACAAAGTTCTGAAAGCGGTTTCTCCACCCATCCCTCACCACACTGAGTAAAGATGGATTGCAGGTGACTTTCGAAAAGCGCACGGGCATTCTGGAGGTTCTTTTCGGCGTTGGCCTTGGCGGTAGCGATGCCGTCAAATGCTTCATCGAGGATGCCGACTATGCGCTGCTGTTCGTTGATTGGAAGCAGATCAACAATCACACTTTTCAGCTTTTGGATTGTGAGAGTATCTACAGTCGCACCATTTCCCTTGTCGAGCTGGTCAAAAAACCTTGGTGATTTAAGCCAGAGATTTATAAAGTTGCTGCGTACATCAGCAACCTTTTTGAGCCAGAGTACGCTGGCATCCTTGAAATAGAACCTGTCTCCTTCCTTGACAATGTACGAGTTACCAATCGTTCCTATTGCAGTGATCATGATGTCACCGCACGTAGGCACTCCATACTTTTCTGCATATTCTGTATATTGATGCTCAGAGATGAAAAGCTCGTTATTAACAAAGCCATCCGAAGCAAGTTTTGTTATCTCCCGTCCCCTATAAAAAGGAACACCCTCATTTCTCCATTGTGACTGAAGGACTCTTTTACTAGACCCAATATCAAATAGCTCGCACAGTGCAACCTTTTGCTTGGTCATAGCAACGCCCTGATGTTCGCTAACACTTCTGCACTCTCAGCATCCAGTACGGCGATCTCGTCCATGATCTCTTGCGGGGTGCGGTGGGTGATTACCTCGCCGCCGTCAGGGTTCTTCACTGACAGGTCATAGGTGGTCTGGTCGATACCGGCGACATCAACACTCCAACTTTTGGGGGAGTCAGCACAGGTCTTTTGCAGTTCGACGAACTCTGCCATGTCAGCATCATTGAGGGGGTTGGTCTTGCCCATGTTGCGACCGGGATCAAGGGAGTAGTACCAGACCTTGCGGGTAGGTGCACCCTTCTCGAAGAACAGCACCACGGTCTTGACTCCTGCACCTTGGAACGTACCCCCAGGACAATCAAGGACAGTGTGCAGGTTACAGCTTTCCAGTAGCAGCTTCCGCAGACTCACCGAAGCATTGTCAGTATTGGAGAGGAAGGTATTTTTGATAACCACGCCAGCCCTACCACCAGCCCTGAGCATCTTTATGAAGTGTTGCAGGAAGAGGAAGGCTGTCTCGCCAGTACGGATAGGAAAGTTCTGCTGTACCTCCTTGCGCTCTTTACCGCCGAAGGGTGGATTAGCAAGGATGATGTCGTAACGGTCTTTCTCCTGAACGTCAGCAAGGTTCTCTGCCAGTGTGTTGGTGTGGATGATGTTGGGTGCCTCTATGCCATGAAGAATCATATTCATAATGGCGATGACATAAGCCAGCGACTTCTTCTCCTTGCCGTAGAAGGTGCATTCCTGAAGGGTCTTCAAGTCGTCGGTGGTCAGGTTGGGTCTATCCTTCAGGTAATCGAAAGCCTCACACAAGAAGCCTGCGGAACCTACCGCGCCGTCATAGATACGCTTGCCGATCTCTGGCTTCACCACCTGAACAATGGCACGGATCAAAGGGCGTGGGGTGTAATACTCGCCGCCGTTCCTGCCAGCATTACCCATGTTCTTGATCTTGGCTTCGTAGAGGTGGGACAGTTCGTGTTTCTCTGTCTGGGAGCGAAAGCGTAGTTCGTCTATGTGGTCGATGATCTCCCGCAGGTTGTAGCCGCTGTGAATCTTGTTCTTGATCTCGCCGAAAATCTGACCGATCTTGTATTCGATGGTGTTGGGGCCACTGGCCTTCTGCTTGAAGCCGTGGAGGTAGGGGAACAGTTTACGATCTACAAAGTCCCGCAGATCATCGCCGGTCAGTGCCTTGTTATGGTCGAGCTTGCCGTCTCCGGTCTTAGGTGCTGCCCAACTTTCCCAGCGATAAGGCTCGTCAAGTATGAAGGTGTACTGCTTCCCCTCAAGGTCGGCCTCCATAGCCTTGTCCTGCTCCAGACCGTCAAGGTATTTCAGGAACAGCAACCACGAAGTCTGTTCTGCATAATCAAGTTCACTACCGCAACCGGCCTCTTTCCAGAGAACGTCATCTATATTCTTGAATGCCTGTTCAAACATGGGACTCCTTCAGGTGGGGCAAAGTAAGGGGAGCATGAATTGGAACTCTACAATTTTTTGACAATCTTTACAACGGGAGATGGAAAGAGTCTGAAATTATTGAAATACTCGAAGGGCGAAAGCTTTCTCACTCCATATTTTTCAATCTGAAAAAGTCAAGTGCAGCAATTTCCTTAAATTTATCACAAATCGGCTCATTAAATTCACGCAAATACTTTGCAACCGCTTCGTTACCGAGCAATCTTTTCAAATATGCCTGCATAGATGTCATGTCTATCATTGCTGTTCCATACTGCTCCTTCAATGAGCCTATTTCACTGGACAAGGCAAGACTCTCTTCTTCAAGACGAGCCTGGCGCGCCAGAATTGCCGGAGTTTCCTTTTTGGGTTTGCCATTATTGACAAGCTGATGTGTGGGCGTTGCTTCCAGAAGTGCCTTGGCATAGCTGGAGGTGAACTTATTCTGGTCATTCATCAGCATGGCAGCGGTAATTTGCCGAGGAGCTTTCATTTTTCTCAACACCCTGAAAACCGGTTCCGGCACAGCCTTATCCTTCAGTAAATCGACAGCCTCCGGGCAGATACCACCAAGCAGATACCTCTTGTTTCTGATTGTTCGGATATCAAGATTCAAAGCACTGGCAAGCTTATCTTCAGAAACTCCTGATTGCACAGCCTTCACAATCATACGATGTTCCTGAATTGCTGAAAGTCGATTGATGTATTTATTGTAAGTGTAGGTCTCATCATCAGTGGAGATAAGGCAGAAGACTCGCTCCATTCCCAATTCCTTCAGAGCCATTATACGCAAATGTCCATCTAGCAGAAGATATCCTTCTCCTTTCTTAACCGGAGCGACCACAGGGGCTTCAATAAGTCCCACTTCCCGTATGGAAGAAAGAACCTGAGCATACTTTCTACCTTGCCTTACATAAGTAGAAATAATTTTTGTGGGGAGCAGCTCCTCCACGGCAAGTTCTATCAGATTTTCCTGGAATCCCTGTTTAATTCTGTTTGCCATAGCCGTTACCTTTTCAAAATATCCGTTACATGTAGAGGAATTTCATTCATGCCGACGGCTTTTAGTTGATTGGTAAAATGGACATCATTCAATAACTGGCGAAGGACCATGGACGTGTAGTCCAAAACATGCTTAATATAGTTTGATTGAGCCAGTAACCGCTTCTTCTCCTTAGCGCCCTTTTCATAGGCTGCAATCAAATCTTCTGCGGAAACTTTGGCATTATTACGTTGTGGAGTTGAAAGCCCTTTACCGTAGTGTTGACGACGAGAGATAATTTTTTGCGCAGCAACAAGCTTTTTCCCGGACAATGCTCCCGATTCATACGCTTCTGTCAAGGCTCTCTGTACGGCTGTGTCATCTTCCGAAGCTATGTTCAGCGCCTGATATAAAGGGATTCGTCCCTTTTCTACTGCATTGACCAAGTATTCCTCTCCCTGTTCGAGCAGGCGGATGATGCCTCGAATATAGTCTTTACCAAGATTGGTCTTGGCAGCAATGGCATCATCTTCGTAACCCTGACTTTTCAGATACTTGATGCTTTGAAGGAGTTCCAAAGCATTACCATTGCGCCGGGCGATATTCTCCACCAGACTCATAATATGCGCATCTTCTTCACTTACTTCGCGAACGATAGCGGGGATTTCCGTTTCTCCAGCACTAACAAAGGCCTCAAGCCTGCCCTGCCCACAAACAAGGTCATATTTCTTGCCATTTTTAGCATCTTGCCTGGGAGTTACCGTTATGGGCCGTTTCAAGCCGACGCTCAGAATGTTTTGCCGTATTTCTTCGGCAATAATTTGATTGCGTACCCTTGGATTCAAGATGTGAATATTTTCAATGGGAATAAGTACTATTGCCCCTGGATCCATCTTCTACCGCCTTATCTAGGGAAATGTTAATGCTCAAATTAAGCAAGTAATCCAAAGTGTCAGTACGAAAGCTGTCCAGAAACCCTACATTGTCTTCCGAGAGCCTTATCTGTTCATATGAACATTCCAACGCGGGCAGGATATAGTAATCGTGGATTGCTTCATTACGGGTGTCCATGCGTACCGCTACGGTGATGTCAGGATGAAGGCCACTATCAAAACGGATTTTCCAGCGCCGGGTTCCGGCTGGCGTGGTAAAGCAACGGCTGATGACAACCGAAATACATAGATTGTAATTCAATTCCAACAGGCCGCTTTCCGGATCTATGGGAATTTGTCTGCCGCAAAGATTCTCTATGCAGCGAACAACATCAGCCACAATCTCGGCATGGAGGGCGCGCAACCGTTGGTTTATGGCAACATACTGATAGTCGCGCTCTGGGGTATAGCCGATCATCCGATAGGCCCGCAAAAGTCCTCCGAAGCGTGTGCGAATCATACTGCTAGGAGGCAAAAAATCAGCTTCGTCAATGATTAGCGCGGAAAGGCGTCCCTGCCTGGCATATAAGTCCCGTAGCCCCTGCAACAGTTCTTCGTCGGTAGTCTTCTTGTTCCGCTCCCGGTAAATCCCTTGGACAGTATAGAAACGCTCCACATCCACTATGGGTTCAAAGGCGTGATCCTTGCGGACCCACTTGCTTTCCGGATTCGGCTTAGCTTTGCTCTTCATCTTGCCCGATGTGCGGTTGAATAAGTTGTTGCCGACATATTTTTCATTGGTGAGTACTTCGCACACAGTCCCTCGTGACCATGGACGGCCAAAATGGTTTTTCACTCCTTGTGCGTTCAGTTGCGTCGCAATTTCAGTTTCACTTATCCCGGCAATGAACTGGTCATAAATCCAGAGCACAATCCCACGTTCTTCGTCTGAGCCCGGCATCAGAATCACCCGCTCGGTGAGCAGGCTTTTACGCTGACCCATTGCCAATTCCTGCTTGGGTCTACCGGTTTCGTCCAGCAACATGCGCCGTAGCCCAAAACCCGCCACACCTCCCTGCCTGAATCCTTTTGTCACCAGGTTGCATTGTCCCACCCACACCTTCTGTGAAAGCTGTCTGCAATAGTCGCTGGCGCTTTCGTCTCGAAGCAGCGTCATAATACGGTCGGCAATGTTGCTGGTTAACGTAAGTGGCTTTTCGCACGACTGGCACAAAACGTTTTTGCGTTCCAGTCGCATGCGGTGATAATCAGCCTCACGACTGTCTACAAACCGTCCCCAACGGCTTTCATCCAGATACAAGACAATGTTGAACGCACTGCGTCCTTGCTCCACATCATCAATCAAGGTCTGAAACTGTTCCCGCTTTTCCGTGTTTATTCCGCTAACCCCCAGGTCAGCATAGGTTTTGATAATTTCAATGCCATATTGAGCGGCATAGGCACGTATTGCTCGTTCCTGATTTTCCGGCGACTCCACCTGCAATTCTGTGGACATACGGATATACATGGCCCCCTTCAGGCGAAGGCTCATTATTTGACTTGGAGTATATGCCGTTCCCGTTTGCAGCATTTTCTGCGTATCTCCTTGTTTACACATCAGAATACTCCAGAAATACTTTCAACCAACAAGGGCCGTATGTCTAGAAAGATTCTGTGGCAGATTTGCCACAAAAACGAACTCAACAATGGCGAGCTAACGAGATATATTGTGAAGATGCTACGAGAGCAGGGGATTACGACAAAGCAGGCGGCTCGTGACCTCAACATACCTGTCGAACGGGCACGGAACTGGTATTATCGGGATACTGGAATGACAGCTCTTGATTTGCTAAGGATGATGCAGACGTATGAGTGTCTCAGGCAGGCAGTTGAAAGTTCATTGTCACTCGAATCCAGTTGAAAAGACTTGCCTAAAGATGCTCCCGAGCTACTGCGACAACTGCACCGTCAAGTACAACTATCGTAACGTGACGCGCCGGATTTATCTTTAGAACCGTGCAGCGGCATACCCCTCATGAATTCTCAAGCCCTATCAGTAAGCTCTTTTTTTTCTTCACTTAAAATAATGTTCATGATCTGAGATCTCGCTCTAGCATGCTGTGGAGAGCTAAAGCCACTCTTAAGTTTTACAATTATATTATCCACTGACGGCCCAAACCCCTCCTCCCGGCCACTAATTATATTCATCATATGAATAATAAATGAGCCCGGAGGATCAACCAAATTCCTCTCATATTTTGAAATCTCACCTTGCGCCCGGCCCAGAAGTTTAGCAAACTCTTTCTGAGTTAAGCAGCACAATTTACGAGCTTTCTTAACAATATCCCCAGACTGTTTCATGAAAACAATATTCCGTATTTTGAGGAATAAACGCGAAGTAAATAATATTCATTTATTGAATATTTTGTCAAGATGAGTTATGTATTGTAAAATTAAATAATTCGGTGATTGTCATGGCTCAAGCAGTTTTAGGAATAATAGCTGGAGAAGTAAGGGAGTTATTTCTTCCAGACCCAAGTAAAAAGCTAATGGACGGAGTTGTTTGGGGAGAGTTTGATGTTTTTTTTACCCCTGCATTCTGGGCCGTCCAAGCGTGGCTTGACAGTGACCAGAATAAGTACAGCTTATACAGGCTGGGGAATTCACTTCAGGAGGAGGTTGCAGCTTGTCTCTTAGGTGGACACGGAATACCTTCAGAAGTTGGATTGGCTGCTTACAGGAGAGTAAAAGAAAAAGGATTACTGGCTAAAGAATCACTCACCATGGAAGAGGTAGCTGAAGTATTAAAGGAGCCGCTTAAAGTTAATGAGCGACAAATCCACTACCGATTTTGGAAACAAAAATCTCGTTATCTGTGCGAATCACTGAAAGCTATCTCAAAAGGCGTACCTTCTTACGATGACCATAAAGCTTTTCGAAACTGGTTAGTAGAAAATCTACAGGGCGTCGGACCAAAGACAGCATCGTGGATAACCCGTAATTGGCTATCGAGCGATGATGTAGCTATAATTGATATCCATATCCAGCGGGCGGGGTTACATGCAGGTTTCTTTGAACAAGGCTTTTCCGTCGAGAAAAATTACTACCTGATGGAAGATCGATTTTTGCAATTTGCCTCCGCTCTCAACATAAAGCCAGCAATGCTAGATACGCTTATATGGCGTCAGATGAAAGATTTTAGTTCCACCCCTCTCAGAGTAAAATCGAATCATAATTACCCTATTCAACAGCCCTCCCTGTTCAACCACTATCCCCATGCGGCAGCATGCTAGTCATCAACGCATATCTTATTTACAACAAATTAAAAAACCATTAAGGTGCTGAAATAATATCTGTCAATAATTACATTTGTTGATTAGGGGGACTTATGTCTGGTGGGGATTTTTCAGGTGGAGGCGGAGGTCCTGACGAAGTATTTGATTGTGCTTCAATATTTGAAAAAACGATCCTTAATTCGCCAAAACCTGATGTTATCTCTAAATTAAAAGTGGGAGACGTTTTAACTCTCGAATTAAAGCAATATGATGAGAAAAAAAGCCTAGTTGCAGTTACAAGTGATAATGAGGTTGCTGGCTCAATAACTTCAGCTACATTATCCAAAATAAAAAATTGCATAGATCAAGGTTTTAGTTATATCTCAATAGTAGAAAGCATTGAAGGCGGAAGATGCACTGTTCTTTTAAGGCCGGAAACGGCATTATGATCTCCATTGCCGGAGGTGCATATTACGAATACTGCATTTCACCAGAGTGGAAGTATCTATATGGCTCAGGCTTGCGGGCCGCTGCTGCGATTTCTGCTTTATGTAATAAAATCAGCCTCTATGCCTATGTCGATGAAGCATCTTCAGATCAGGTTTGTTCGTTAGCTGACGCATTTGGAATAACTGTAATACCTCAAACTTCAACCAAGACTATAAGATTCAATTATTTCCATGGGCTGTCCGTTCCAGTAATAACCCCTTCGCTTCATGCGATCACTAAGCAAAAACCTTTGGTTGTAAACGACAATGTAGTCTTAAGATTTGGAATGCTTGAAGGAGAGGCGGTCGTACATGGCGATAAGGTTGTCTATGACCCCCAGGCTGCAGAACAGATAGCACCTTTCCATTACAACGGATCTACCGCTAAACAATTGGCCATTGTGGCAAATATGAGGGAATGCCGGATGCTAACCGGCAAAGACGACTTTTTGGAGATTATAAAAGATCTTTTCAGCAACCATGCTTGTGATGTTGCCGTAATCAAACGTGGCAGTTTAGGGACTTGCGTAGTAACAAAAGCTAATAGCGACCATATAGAAACAATACCGGCATTTAAAACTGATAGGGTCTGGCCTATAGGTTCGGGAGATATTTTTTCTGCAATCTTTTCTTTTTACTGGGGAGTCCAGAACTGCGACCCAGTGAGTGCTGCAAAATCCGCTTCGCTAGCTACTGCTACATATTGTTCAAACCAAGTACTACCGATTCCCGAAGACTTTATGTCGAACTTCTCAAAACTTACTCCAATTGCTCCTAAAGTTAAGATCGAGACAGACAAGAAACTAATCTACTTGGCAGGACCTTTTTTCAATCTAAGTCAGCGTTGGTTGGTAGAAGAAGCCCGAAATTCGTTGATGCATCAAGGAATGAAGGTCTTTTCTCCACTCCATGATGTTGGAAGGGGAACGGGCCGTGATGTTGCCCCTGCCGATCTAAATGGACTCGACGAGTCAGCAGTGGTTCTTGCACTTGTCGATGGATTGGACCCTGGAACAATCTTCGAAATAGGTTATGCAAGAGCCAAAAACATTCCAGTAATCTGTTTCGTCCAGACTGAAAAGGAAGAAGACTTGAAAATGATGGTGGGGAGTGAATGCAAAATGGTCAACGACTTCACAACAGCAATTTATCAAACTGCATGGACATTCCTAGAACTATGAAAAAATCAATACTATTATCCGGCGGTATCGATTCTGTTGCTTTGTGTTATTGGCTTCGCCCTGATGTTGCAATAACCATTGACTACGGTCAGTTGCCAGCACCTGCAGAAATTGAAGTGTCCAGGAAGATTTGCAAAGAATTAGACATCCCGCATGAGGTGGTTTCCGTGGATTGTCGTCGTCTTGGCAGTGGCGACTTGGCTGGGACAGAATCTTTAGGGATATCACCGTCACGGGAATGGTGGCCGTACCGAAACCAGCTTTTAGCAACCATTGCTGCTATGAAATCAATTGAGCTTGGGGTTGGTGAAATAATTTTCGGTTCTGTTAAGTCTGATAGTTTCCACGCTGACGGAACTTTCGCTTTTTACACTCAACTTAATAGTTTATTAAAGATGCAAGAAGGAGGATTAACGGTATCTGTCCCGGCTATCACAATGTCGTCAGGAGAACTCGTTCTTGCTTCGGGCATACCATCCTCACTGTTGTGCTGGGCGCACTCTTGCCATATTAGTGATGTTGCATGCGGCAATTGTAGGGGTTGCTTCAAACATCAGTCAGTAATGCATGAAATCGGATATGGATTTTATTGAACTGGAAAGCCCTGAACGTAGGGCACATTTGATACCCTTCCGAACTTTTCGCTACCCTGTCACTGAAATTATCTATCTTTCCCCTCCTTCCCAAAATGAAGCAGTTGACTTTTTTCGAGTAGTCAAATCGAGGTCAACGCGAAGGGACTTTGGCCAAATTTCCCTACAGCAACTATCGAAACTATTTTGGTTCAGCGCTAAAACATCCTTGGAAATTAATTTGGATGAAGGTCACAAATGGTATCACAAGCCCTCACCTTCTGGGGGAGGCCGTCATCCTATTGACCACATCATATTTCGTTATGAAAGGGATAAATGGATCGCCTTTCTTTATGATTCAATCGCCCATGCTCTTGGCAAGCTGAAGATAGATAGCGCCGACATTGGTTTTTGGATAGACGATTTATTTAGTACGCTGGGGATTAATGCGACCACCATTGTTTGGAACGTAGCGCAGTTTCATCGATCTACAAGTGTTTACAAGAATGCATCTGCCTTAATCTATCGTGATGAGGGAGCGATACAAGGAACATTTGGTTTGGTTGCTGAAGCACTAAATTTAAATTTTTGCACAATTGGAGTTTCTGGAGAACCCACCATTTCCAAACTATTAATGTCAAGAGAGTTAATAAGGGGAATCGGAGGGTTTTATATTGGTTCTAAAAATGCGCAATAACGGTTCAAGTGCGCGGCTTCAGTGCTTGCCGTTAAGCAACTTGTCCTATAATTTCTCTGATGACACTTGAGAGAATTTGTGTTATTGGTTTTGTTCCAGTTTAATTCGAGTCAAATCGTCTATGCGTGCTGTCAGGGGGTATTTCTGGGGGTATCGCAAATAAGCGATTTACGAATTACATTGTAAGGTTGAGAGGTTATCTATGTAATTCAATGGACTCTCTCGCCATTTAAATTTAGTAGCTGTTTTTTTTGCGGGCAGAGCTGATAGCTGGGTCCTGCGCAACGGCAGGTTATGAATCCCGTCAGGTCCGGAAGGAAGCAGCGGCAGTAACTGATACGTGTGCCGCGGGGTAACCCAGCTATCATTTCTGCCCGTAAATAATTCCACCCTTTCAATCCAGACCCCCCGGCACGGAGCAAAAGGAATAAGCGTGTCGTATCTTGTACTTGCCCGCAAATGGCGTCCTCAGACATTTCATGACCTTATAGGTCAGGAACATGTCACCCTTACCCTGAAAAACGCGATCGAATCAGGCCGTGTCGCTCATGCCTTTCTGTTTACCGGTGCCCGTGGCGTCGGCAAGACCAGTTCAGCACGGATTCTGGCTAAAACCCTGAACTGCGAGAAGGGTCCCACGACCGAGCCCTGCAACGAATGCCCTGTCTGTCGCGAAATCACTGAAGGGAATTCGGTCGATGTATTCGAGATCGATGGCGCTTCGAACAACGGCGTCGATGAAATCCGCGAACTGCGCGATAATGTCAAGTATCTCCCCGCCCACAGCCGCTACAAGATCTTTATCATTGACGAAGTCCACATGCTCTCCAACAGTGCGTTCAACGCACTCCTGAAGACCCTTGAAGAGCCGCCTCCCCACATAAAGTTCATCTTTGCCACGACCGAGCCTCACAAGGTTCCCATAACCATACTCTCCCGCTGCCAGCGTTTCGATTTCAAGCGGATCCCGCTGGCGAAGATGATCGCCCGTCTCCGCTTCATCCTCGACCAGGAGAAGGTATCCATGAGCGATACCGCCCTCACGATGGTCGCCCGGAAAGGTGACGGCAGCATGAGGGATTCTCTCTCAGCCCTGGACCAGGTGCTCGCCTTCTGCGGTGAAGAGGTGGATGATCCTGCTGTGATCTCGCTTCTGGGTGTCGTTGACAGGACCCTCCTGCTATCTGCGATCAATGCGATCCTTGCACGTGACACTGCTCCGCTCATGAACATCGTCAAAACAGTCGATGATTCAGGCTACAACATCAGGCAGTTCTGCCGTGAGCTCATAGATCTGATGCGGACACAGCTGCTTATAAAGACCGTCGGCTCGACCACCGACCTGCTCGACCTCTCCGACAAAGAGCTTGAAGAAAGTACGGCCCTTGCCGAAAAGAGCGACCTGCAGACGATTCAGCGCTGCATTTCAATCCTGTTGAAGACCGATGCAGAGATGGCACACTCATCGTTCACCAGACTTCTCCTGGAGATGGCCATGATCAAGATGGCCACCCTTGCGCCGGTGATTCCGGTTCATGAGCTTATTGAAAGGCTGAAAGCCCTTGAATCATCCCCCCGGCAGCCGTCTGTAGCAGCAGAGCCGGCATCACCCGGTTACAAGCCTGCTGCACGAAAAGCTCCTGAGACGCATATAACTCCTGCAGCTCCTCCGGAGGCACCCCCTCAAACCAGAGACTGGCAGGGCTTTGTGGCTTTTGTGAAAACCAGAAAACCGATGCTGGCGACTAAACTTGAAAAAGGAAGTCCGATCAAAGTCTCGGAGGGGACCCTTCATATAGGCTATCCAAAGGATACTCTCGAGTTCAGCATGCTGCAGGAACCTGACTACCAGAAGCAGTTGGGCGATCTCTCCGAATCCTTCTTCGGTCATCCAGTGAGCATAAAGATACTGCATCTCTCCGGAAGCAACGGAGATACACCCCTCTCTATTGCTGAAAAAAAAAATGCTGATGCCTCAAAGAGAGAGAGCGCTGTAAAAGACGCTGCTGACAGCCATCCACTTGTCAAAGCGGCTCTTGAGGTTTTTGGCGGAGAAGTGGTAGCGTACAGATAAACCAATTTATCAAAACGATGTTATAAAGTTGTCAAATTTTCAGCACGACTAAAAGAAAGCGAGGGGAGCAGGGATGTCAAAAGGATTGGCTGGCATAATGAAGCAGGCTCAGATGATGCAGCAGAGAATGGCAAAACTTCAGGAAGAGGCGTTAAACCGTACCGCATCTGCATCAGCTGGCGGAGGTGCAGTAACGGCTGAAGTAACCGGCAAGAACCAGCTCGTTGCCCTGACTATCAAGAAAGAGGCTGTCGATCCCGAAGATGTCGAGATGCTTCAGGACCTGATAGTAGCCGCAGTCAATGAAGCGCTGACTAAGGTTCAGGCCGAGATGGCGCAGGAGATGAGCAAGGTCACCGGCGGGATAAGCATACCAGGTCTTTTCTGACAGTGACCCCATGCAGCATTTTATTTTTATTAAAACAGCCGATTGAACCTGAGTTTCATCGGCTGTTTTTTTAAAAACAGTGCTACTAAAATTATATTGTATTTCTTGTAGTTAGACTAAATTTACTTAAATTGAATTATTTTATTCACACTATAATTCAAAAAATGTTTTATGTTTACAGGAAAATATGCTACATAATTCGCACTCTTTGACAAGGCTTGTCGGTGAACTGAAAAAACTTCCCGGAATCGGTGAAAAAAGCGCGTGCCGGCTTGCCTTCCACCTGCTCCGCTCACCTGCAAACATTATAGCGCTGGCAGAAGCCCTGAATGAGGTGAAAAGCAGAGTCAGATTTTGCTCGGTCTGTTTTTCTATCACCGAAGACGACCCGTGCGCTATTTGCAGAGGAAACAGGGATGACTCGATAATCTGTGTTGTCGAAGAGCCGCAGGATGTTCTGGCTATCGAAAGAAGCGGTGCGTTCCGGGGAAAGTATCACGTGCTTCATGGCGTACTCTCCCCTCTTTCAGGAATCACCCCTGCTGACTTGAAAATAGCTCAACTCCTTGAACGGGTGAGCAACAGCAGCATCAAAGAGGTCGTAATCGCTACCAACTTTTCGGTAGAAGGGGAAGCCACAGCGATCTACCTCACCGGACTGTTCAGAAATCACGGAGTAAGGGTCACACGCCTTGCACACGGCATTCCTATTGGCAGCGACCTCGAGTATATCGATTCAGCTACCATGCAGAGGGCTGTCCAGGGGCGTTCCGAAGTTTAAAACCATAGCAGCATATAAACAATGAGGAGGAGCTGTATGAGCAAGAAAATGGTAACAATCGACGGCAACACCGCTGCCGCGCACGTAGCCCACGCAACGAACGAGGTCATAGCCATCTACCCGATCACACCCTCATCCGTAATGGGCGAGATCTCAGACGCCAAGAGTGCTGCCGGCGAAAAGAATATCTGGGGGACCATCCCACTGGTAGCTGAGCTGCAGTCCGAAGGTGGCGCAGCCGGCACCGTCCACGGAGCCCTTCAGTCCGGTGCCTTGACCACAACCTTCACCGCCAGCCAGGGTCTGCTGCTGATGATTCCGAACATGTACAAGATCGCCGGCGAGCTCACCTCCACCGTTTTTCATGTTTCCGCCCGGGCTATCTCCGCTGCCGCTCTGAATATCTTCGGTGATCACTCCGACGTCATGTCCTGCCGTTCGACCGGCTGGGCCATGCTCTGCTCCAACAACGTTCAGGAAGTCATGGACTTCGCCCTGATCGCCCAGGCAGCAACACTCCGCAGCCGGGTTCCGTTCCTGCACTTTTTCGACGGTTTCCGCACCTCGCACGAAGTACAGAAAGTCGAAGAGCTCTCTTTTTACGACATGCGCACCATGATGGATGACGAGCTGATTAACGCCCACCGTCTGCGTGGGCTCTCCCCTGATCGTCCCGTTATGCGCGGAACCGCCCAGAACCCGGACGTCTACTTCCAGGGCCGCGAAACGGTCAACCAGTTCTATGCTCCCTGTGTCAAAATCGTCCAGGAAGAGATGGATAAATTCGGCAAGCTCACCGGCCGTAAATACAAGCTGGTCGACTATGCCGGAGCCAAAGATGCCGAACGGATTGTCGTTGTCATGGGCTCTGCTGCAGATACCGTGCAGGAAACCGTCAACAGTCTTGTCAAGAAGGGCGAGAAGGTCGGCGTCGTAAAAGTGCACCTCTATCGGCCTTTCCCACTGGATGCCTTCATCAAGGCACTGCCAAAGACCGTCAAAAGTATTGCCGTGCTTGACCGGACAAAAGAGCCCGGCGCTCTCGGCGAGCCGCTTTACCTTGATGTGCGTACCGCCATTGGTGAAGCCATGTCTGAAGGTAAATTCAGCTTCAAGGGCTATCCTACCATCGTCGGCGGCCGCTATGGGCTTGGCTCGAAAGAGTTTACTCCGGCCATGGCCAAATCAGTCCTGGATAACCTTAAAAAAGCCAAACCGAAAAACCATTTTGTTGTCGGCATCAAAGAGGACGTCACTAATTGCAGCCTCGATTACAACCCTGACTTTCGCAACGCCATGGATGGCACTTACGAGGCCATGTTCTACGGACTCGGCTCCGACGGCACTGTCGGTGCCAACAAAAACACCATCAAGATCATTGGCGAGACCACCAAGAACTTTGCCCAGGCCTATTTCGTTTATGACTCCAAAAAAGCCGGCACCATCACCATCTCGCACCTGCGCTTCGGGAAAAAGGCCATCAACGCCCCCTACCTGATCGACCACGCCGACTTCATAGCCTGCCACAACTTCTCTTTCCTGGAGAAGTATGACATGGTCTCCAAAGCGAAACCGGGCGGCACTTTCCTTCTCTGCTCCCCCTTCGAGCAGGCTGAAGTATGGGACAAAATGCCCAGGGAAGTTCAGCAGCAGATTATTGACAAGAAGCTGAAATTCTACGTAATCAACGCTATCAAGCTGGGCGAAGAGCTGGGGTTAGGCGCCCGCATCAATGTCATCATGCAGACCGCCTTCTTCAAGATCTCCAACATCATCCCACTGACGCAGGCTATCGGCGAGATTAAGGATGCCATCAAGAAGAGCTATGGCAAATCCGGCGACAAAGTTGTTGCCATGAACAACGCAGCCGTAGACGCGGCCCTCAAGAATATTTACGAAGTCAAAGTTCCGGCCAAAGCCACCAGCAAACTGACGATGCCCCCGGCTGTTGCCAAGAGTGCGCCAAAGTTCGTTCAGGATGTTACCGGCCGGATCATTGCCGGCTTCGGCGATGATCTGCCGGTATCCCTCATGCCGGCTGACGGCACCTTCCCGACTGCCACCTCGCAGTACGAGAAGCGTAATATCGCTGTTGACATCCCGGTCTGGGATGAGGAACTCTGCATTCAGTGCGGCATCTGCTCCTTTGTCTGCCCGCACGCCACGATCCGGATGAAAGCTTATGACGCTAAACTTCTGAAAGGTGCACCCAAAACCTTCAAATCAACCGACTGCAAGCTCCCCGAATTCAAGGGGATGAAATACACCCTGCAAGTCGCTCCTGAAGACTGCACCGGCTGCGGCGCCTGTGTCTACAACTGTCCGGCAAAAAGCAAGGAAGACGCCAATCACAAGGCGATTAACATGAAGTTCCAATCGCCCCTGCGTGTCGAGGAGGCTAAAAACTTCGAATTCTTCCTGTCGCTGCCCGATATGGATCCGACCAAGCTCAAGCTTGACACTCTCCGCGGAAGCCAGCTGGTACGGCCGATATTCGAATTCTCCGGCGCCTGTGCCGGTTGCGGAGAGACACCGTACCTCAAACTGTTGTCACAGCTGTTCGGTGACCGCGCCATGATCGCCAACGCCACCGGCTGCACCTCAATCTACGGCGGCAACCTGCCGACCACCCCGTGGGCAAAACGTGCCGATGGTCGTGGCCCGGCCTGGTCAAACTCACTGTTCGAGGACAATGCCGAATTCGGATTCGGTATGCGACTGGCAGTGGATAAATTCACCGAGTCGGCACGCGAACTTGTAACCCAGCTCACCAACTGCAGCTGCAAATCCTGCAAACCGGTTCTCCCGTTGATGAAGGAGATACTGGGCGCTGACCAGTCTGACCAGACCGGCATTGAAGCGCAGCGGGAACGTGTCGCAACACTGAAGAAAGCCCTCAAAGGGTGCAAGGAAAGAGCTGCGGTTCAACTGCTGCCGCTGACTGACTACCTGGTCAAAAAATCTGTCTGGTGCGTCGGTGGCGACGGCTGGGCATACGACATCGGCTACGGTGGCCTTGACCATGTCATCGCTTCTGGCAAGAACGTCAACCTGCTGGTCCTTGACACTGAGGTCTACTCCAACACGGGAGGCCAGGCATCCAAAGCGACCCCTATCGGCGCTGTGGCACAGTTTGCCGCCGGTGGCAAAGCAATGGCCAAGAAAGACCTCGGCATGATGGCTATGGCCTATGGCAACGTCTATGTGGCCAATGTCGCACTCTCCAATCCGGGGCAAGTAGTCAAAGCCTTTATCGAGGCCGAGGCCTACGACGGACCGTCGCTCATCGTCGCCTACTCGCACTGCATTGCCCATGGCATTGACATGACAAAAGGTGTGGACGAGAACAAGAAAGCCGTATCCTGTGGCTACTGGCCGCTGTACCGCTACAATCCGGCACTGGCAGCAGAAGGTAAGAACCCGCTGCAGCTGGACAGCAAATCCCCGACCACCTCATTCGAGGATTACGCCTACGGTGAAAACCGCTACAAGGTCCTGCAGAAAACCAACCCGGAAGCAGCTGCAGTACTTATGAAAAAGGCTACAGCCTGGACCGCCAGCCGCTTTGAATATTATCAGAAACTTGCCGCTCTCAGCTTCGAAGATAAAGGCAAGTAGCAACCAGTTCATCTGAAAATAACTAAAAAGCCTCCGGATTAATCTCCGGAGGCTTTTTAGTTACTTGAAAGGGTATGACTTTTCTGTTATATAAACACTTTAATACTGAAAAATGCTCGGCTTAAGGAGTAATAAATGGCGAGTCCTCAGTTGGTTATGTACGATGAGGAGTTCAAGCAGATAAACATCGTCATTGACAAGCTGCTTCGTGAAGCAAATGCGAAGGTGATCTTCCTTGTTGACAAAAACGGGCAGCTTATCTCCGGTGTCGGCGAAGTCGAGAGATTCGACACTACTTCTCTGGCATCACTTACAGCCGGCAACATCGCTGCAACAGGCGGTCTTGCCAAGCTGATCGGCGAGAAGGAGTTCTCGATCCTCTTCCATGAAGGAGAGAAGGACAATCTTCACATCTCAATTGTCGGCGGGCGGGTAATCCTGGTCGTCCTCTTTGATAACCGCTCCTCTCTCGGGCTGGTACGACTTCGGGTAAAAAAGGCTTCTGATGAACTGACTATCATTTTTGACGGGCTGATGAAGAAAGCAGAAGAGAAGGAAAAAAGCGGCACGACCGATTTCCCCTTCGCAGAGATAACCGATGACGACATCGATAACCTGTTCAGTTAAATCGCACGGAGTTGACACATGTCGTTCATAAACTACGCATCCAGAGAGATCAACTGCAAGATCGTCTATTACGGACCGGGGCTTTGCGGTAAGACGACAAATCTTCAGTATGTCTATCAGAAGACCGCTGCCGACGCGAAAGGGAAGATGATCTCGCTTGCGACAGAGACCGAGCGGACACTTTTTTTCGACTTTCTCCCCCTATCCCTTGGCGAAATTCGCGGCTTCAAAACCCGCTTTCATCTCTACACTGTACCAGGGCAGGTATTTTACGATGCATCCAGAAAACTTATCCTGAAAGGTGTCGATGGAGTCGTTTTCGTAGCCGACTCCCAGGAAGAGCGCTACGATGCGAATATCGAATCGCTTGACAACCTTCGCTTCAACCTTGACGAGCAGGGATACGACCTCGACAAGCTCCCTTTCATCATCCAGTACAACAAGCGGGACCTCCCGAATGTCATGCCGCTCGATGAGCTGAGAAAAGACTTGAACCTTAAAGGAGTTCCTGATTTCGAGGCCTGTGCTGCAACCGGTGAAGGGGTTTTCGAGACGCTCAAAGCTGTCGCAAAATTGATCCTGATCGACCTGAAGAAAGGGTCGTAATTCTATAGTCGCTTGAATATGAAACAGTTCAAAGGGCTGCGGATAATCCGCAGCCCTTTTTATTTTCCGTTATTGAATGAGGCTTGATTGAGTCCCCTTTCCCGATACAGCCGGATGCAGAGCGGCACCAGAACCGCGCTGAAAATAAGCAGGCAGCCGAACCACTCTCGCAGGTTCATCCTTTCTCCCAGCACAAGATAGCCGCCGATCATGCTCCAGACCGGATCAAGGGTATAAATAAGGCCGGCCTGTGTCGGGTTTGTATGCCTCTGCCAGGTATTCTGCAGGGTAAAACAGATAACCGTCGGGAATATTGCGCAGTATGCCAGCGCACCTGAGCCAGCCAGCCCTATGCTGAAGTCTGGTGGAGGGAACGCCAGCACCAGTACCCATCCGAAGATCATGACTGTGGCGAACTGTACCAGAGATACCAGATACACATCTTCATCCTTCAGTATCCTTGATACCGTTATAATATGGATAGCTATAAAGAGCGCACAGATCGTCGAAACGAGATCCCCTCTGCTGAATCCCCCTGCACCTCCTTGTGCCAACTGCCAGATCCCTCCCAGTGCAAGCAGTATCCCGGTCAGGCTACCGCCGCCCACCCGTTCCCTCCAGAGGAGAAAACAGATAAGAGGGATTAACAGGACAAAAAGATTGTTAAGGAATCCGGCTCTTGTCGCGGAGGTCCCGGAAAGCCCCATGACAAAAGTGAAATTAGTCGCTGCCAGGGCAAGCCCGACAAGAAATCCCCGTTTCAATGTATCCATGGAAAACATTCGCAGGCGGGGGATACATATGCAGGCCATGATTATGGTAGCAACCGTGAATCTGATCGCAAGAAAGGCGACAGGAGGGACTTCACGAAAGCCTATCTTGTTGAATACAAAACTGCCGCCCCAGAAGATCGTGGTAAGAATGAGGAAAAAATGGACTTTTACTTGCGAGATGCCTTCATCGGGGCTGTTTTTCATTGAGGGATTAAAGACTGTAGAACGCGGTAAATCAATAAAAAAGAGTGGATCATTTGCGGTTCATTGAAAAGACTCGGTTCCTTCCTGCAACCTTTGCCCGATACATGGCTTCATCAGCTTCCCTGATCAGATCCGGGACCGAGGTGATAAAATCTGTCGGATAGGTGGCGACTCCCATGCTGGCAGTGACTTTAAGAGCCTTGAGTGAGCCGGTGTACGAGTGGTTCTGAATAAGATTGCGAAGACGCTCTGCAATGATAAGTGCATCTTCATGGCTGGTCTCCGGCATAGTTAGGACGAACTCCTCTCCGCCGTAGCGGGAGACAAAATCGTAACTGCGCAGACCGGACTGAGAGAGCCTGGCTATGGAAGCCAGTATCTCATCGCCTCTCTGGTGGCCGTACTGGTCGTTTACATGTTTAAAATGATCAATATCGATCATCACTAAAGAGAGATGCCCCCCCTTTCTCTCGGCCCGCTGCATCTCCTTCTCCAGCATATTCATCATGTAGCGGCGATTGTAGATCAGGGTCAACGGGTCAGTATCAGAGAGCTGCTTCAGCCGGTCGTTGGATTTTTTCAGTTCATCCTGGAGGCCCTTGATTTTCAGATGGACTTTAACCCGGGCGATCAGCTCAGGAGCATCGAAGGGCTTGGTAACGTAGTCACTGGCCCCATGCCCCAACAGCTTGACCTTCAACTCGCGATCAGCATGACCGGTAAGCATAATGACCGGAATATCAGATAACTGCTTGTTGCTGCTGATCATCCCCAACAGCTTGAACCCATCGATGCGCGGCATTTCAAGATCACAGAGGATCAGGTCGATCGGGGTAGTCAGGAGCAGCTTGAAAGCCTCTATTCCGTCGCCGGCCTGAAGGATCCGGTCGCAGAGTGCGGCACTCATCAGCTCGTGCGCAATCTGGGCCCGGACAGTTTCAGAATCATCTATGATCAGGATGGCTTTTGCCACGTACACTCACAAACCAGCTGTTAGAGAACCGGCTCTTTAGCCTGCGCCTTCAAAGCTTTTATCGTAGCTGCATAATCAGCGTTCCCGAACACCGCACTTCCGGCAACAAAGACGTCAGCACCGGCATGAGATATCCTGGCGATATTATCCACTTTCACGCCACCATCGACCTCAAGCTCAGCCTCCAGCCCCCGCTTATCGAGCATCGCCCGGAGAGATTTTATTTTCGGGATGCACTCCTCGATGAAAGACTGCCCGCCGAATCCCGGATTAACGGTCATGAGGAGCACCAGGTCGAGATCGGCAAGCAGATACTCCAGAACGTTGAGAGGCGTTGCCGGGTTCAGCGAGACTCCGGCTCTCTTGCCGAGACTCTTTATCAGCTGGATGCTTCTATGGAGATGCGTCGATGCCTCTGCATGAACAACGATTATATCGGCTCCTGCCTCGGCAAAATCAGGGATGAATCTGTCAGGGTCCGCGATCATCAGGTGGACGTCGAGCGGCAGCTTCGTAACTTTCCGCAGAGCAGCAACTACAGGAGGACCGATCGTTATGTTCGGCACAAAATGCCCATCCATTACATCGACATGAATATAATCCGCTCCGGCGGCCTCAACAGCTCTGACCTCATCTCCGAGTCGGCAAAAATCTGCAGAAAGTATGGATGGCGCAATTTTTTTCATCAGTAAACTCCTATGATCTCTTTCTGAGCCTTGCCGCATAAAAGCCGTCCATTCCGTCCCTATGAGGCCAACTGCGGAAAAACCCGGCAGCGGTTTCCATCTGTCCAAGCTGTGGAAAGACCCTGCAGAGAGGTTCTACCATAAAATCAGGATGCCCCGTTAGAAATTTGTCCACTACCTGCTCATTCTCTTCAAGCGAGGTGGAACAGGTCGAATAGACCATTGTCCCGCCCGGCTTGAGCCGGTCTGCGGCATTACTCAGTATGGCAAGCTGCGTGACTGCAAGCCGTTCCGGATCGGTCTTTTCCTTCCACCATTTGCCTTCAGGATTTCTATGAATAACGCCAAGCCCCGAGCAGGGTGCGTCAACCAGTATCCGGTCAAAATAGCGGGACTGAAGTTTCTCAAGCGGCCTGGTCGCGTCCATAAGGGTCGTGGTGATGCTCTGGATCCCGAGACGCTCTACTACTTCCCTGATCAGGGCAAGCTTGCGCGGATTCCTGTCGCAAGCAACAAGAGTACATCTGTCGCCGGTCAGTTCCGCCAGATAGGTCGCCTTCCCACCCGGAGCAGCGCAGAGATCGAGGATTGCATCGCCTGGCTCGGGAGAGAGCAGCAATGCTGCCAGCTGGGATGCTTCATCCTGAACGGCAAACAGCCCCTCACTAAAGGATCTCAGACCTGAGAGCGAGATAGACGATGTAATCATGAGGCCGTCCGGTGCGTACGAACATTTCATCCCCGTCACACCTTCTGCCTGAAGACGCAGGATGAGCGCATCGCGATCGATCTTCAGCCTGTTTGCCCTGATGGTGAACGGAGGAGGGGTAGACAGAGAGGCTGCCAGCTCTGCCGCTTCGGTAAAACCGAGCTGCTGCAGCCACTTTTCCACGATCCAGACCGGGTGTGAGTGCCTGGCTGCAATGAAGGAGGCCGGCTCTTTTTCAGGATCCGGGTAGCTGATGGTGTCACGCCCCCTGTCCGCACTCCGGAGCACTGCATTGATGAACCCTGATGCCCTGGGTGCATACTGTTTTGCCAGATTGACCGTCTCATTCACCGCTGCAGAGACCGGGACCCGGTCGAGAAAAAACATCTGGTAAAGTCCGAGACGAAGAAGCAGAAGAACAGATCGCTCAAGCTTTGCGGGCGGGGTTTTGGAAAACTGCCCGATAATATGGTCGAGAGTCCCCTGTCTGCGGAGAGTCCCGTAGACCAGCTCCGTATAAAGCCCCCTGTCAGGTCCGGTCAACCCGCCGTCCCTCAGTTCATGATCGATAAGGATATCAGCGTAGGAACGCTCCTTGTCTATCCGGAGCAGGGTATGGAAAGCGGTATTGCGTGAATTATTGATCAAAATTTACTCCTGGTTTAGAAGCAGAAAGCAGTCTGGAGAGTTCGCTGTAATACACTGCCTTCATACTATTTCTCCCTTTACGGCCCATAGAAAGAAATTGATCGGTTGCGGAGGGTAGTTCAAAGAGGTGTGGGACGGAGTGCAAATTTCGCTATATTGTGGACGGCCCGTTCCAGGCATGCCCGGCTATGCGCTTCGATAGTCCAGACCGCTTCAGGAGCATACTGCTCCAGCAGCCGGAAATAACGGTCGAAATCGATCTCACCCTCCCCGACAGGAGCATGGTCGTCCATCGCCCCCTTGTTATCGTGGATATGGACTTCCGCAATATGGGAGCCAAGAGCTGCAAACCACTCTTCCAGTCCCACCCCGGGGCCATGGAAGAGGTTCCAGTGCCCGACATCGAAACAGTGGCGAAGCCTTGGATGGCTGAAAGATTCGATAAGCGTGAGCAGTGTCGAGGGCTCTTCCTCAAAGATGTTCTCAACAGCAATCGTGCAGCCGACAGATTCAGTCGCAGCCAGAACCCTGGAGAAGCTTTCAATCGCATGCCCGAGCCATGAGCTCTGTTTCTCTCCGTAACGCCAGCGGTCATACCCGGGGTGAAAGACCATCACTTTGGGCTTCAGTATCGATGCAGCATCGCAGACCTGCTTAAAGCGGCGCAGGGTTGCCTCTCGCAGCAGACGTTCTTCAGAGCCCGGGTTAAGATCCATGAACGGCGCATGGATCGTGCAGCGTATCCCGGCATTTGTCAGAGAAGCCGACACTGACTCGATCTCCTCTGGAAGCGTTGCATCCAGGACTTCTCCGGAAAGAAAAATCTCCGGGTGGACCCCCTTCTCGATCATGTAATCGAGGTGAAGCTGAACCTGCGGGAAAGGGACATGCGCATGAACAGTTCTAGACACGGTGAGGCTCCGCTTTATGTTTTTTTATGATATCCGCTGCACAGTTATCGCAACTGATCAACTCTTCGAGTTTTTCGATGGATGAGGGATCCCCGAGGACGATCATCGTATCACCCGCTTCGATTTTAGAGTGGGAGTCCGGATTAAAGACCATTTTCCCGTTCCCTTTCTTAATGCCGACTATAATTGTTCCTGTCTCCTTACGGAAGCCTGAACTGATAAGGTTTTCACCTACAAAAGCCGAGTGCGCAGGGATCTGAATCTCTTCCATCTGAAGCTCCAGATGCTCTCTTCCGGTCGCGATCTCGATAAAATCGACGACATTCGGCCGGAGAATCGCCTGAGCCATCCTGCCGCCGCCGATCACGTACGGTGAGACGACCTTGTTCGCACCTGCTCTCTTCAGCTTGATTTCCGAACCCTCTTCTCCCGAACGGGCAAGTATGTAAAGATCAGGGTTAAGGCCTCTGGCTGTCAGGGTGATGTAGACATTCTCGGAATCTGAAGTTACGACTGAAATCAGCCCTTTTGCTCTTTTTATCCCGGCGCGGAGAAGTGTATCATCCTCGGCCGCATCCCCGCGAATATGCAGATACTCTTCGTGGTGAAGCTTTTCATGGGCCTCCGGATGTTTTTCAATCACAAGGAACGGAATCGGCTTGGCAGCGAACTCCTTGCAGATCAGTTGGCCGATCCTTCCGAAACCGCAGATGATATAATGGTCTTGCAAAGAGTCGATCCTCTTCTCCACTTTCTTCCTCCCGATAATCCTCTGGATCTGTCCTTCAAACATGATCTGGGCTAAACTTCCGACGATATAACCGAGAACGCTGACGCCAAAAACGATCAGGCAGATGGTGAACATCTTACCGTAGGCTGAGAGCTCATGAACCTCTCTGAAACCCACTGTACCGAGAGTGATGATGGTCATGTACAGAGCGTCGAGCAGCGACCACCCCTCGATCGTCATATAGCCTGTCACACCGAGTGAAACAAGTGCGAGCAGGACCATCATCGATATTTTAAGATGCCGTATCGGATCCATTGCAGCCTCATCATGAAACAAGAGTCGTTAGGGCTGACAGTTGCTGCAAAAGATTACATCCCGCACAATGAAAATACAAGCAGAGACCTGCCTTTGAAGCCAAAAATATGTCTGCTCTATCATTTCTGCACTCAGCAGAAAATGGCATTTGTCCATCTTGACTTACATTGTATACTGTATACAATAGTACCAATTACACTTCGGAGCGGCATCCATGAGACGATCTATCGAAAAGCACCTTACTTTGCGGGAAAAAATACTGGAGACAATCCGGGACGCAATATCAAGCGGAGTACTCAAACCTGGCGAGCGCGTAGCAGAACCTGATCTTGCGGAAAGGTTCGGCATCAGCAGGACTCCCATTCGGGAAGCATTCAGACAGCTTGAGTCAGAAGGATACCTGACCGTCATCCCGCGAAAAGGTGCTGTCGTCATATCTTTTTCAACCAAAGAAGTCGAAGAGTTCTACGCGATCAAGAGCATCCTTGAAGGGTACGCGGCACACCGTGCCTGCAAGAATCTCACTGAAAAAGAGATCGAAAAACTTGCCGCTATCAATGAAAAGCTGCGTCAACTCGCTGAAGAGGAGGATATCAAGCACTTCTTCAAGATCCATAACGACTTCCACGAACTTTTCCGAAAAGCAGCAGATAATCAGAAACTCGATGAAATGATAAGCGGGCTGGTAGGAAAGTTTCAGAGGCTCCGCTATGCGTCTCTCTCAAAACCCGGTCGGATGAAGATATCAGTTCTAGAACATGCAAAAATCATAGACGCTTTCAGGGCAAGAAATGCGGAACTTGCCGAGCAGCTTGTCCGCAAGAATGCCGAATTTGGCGGAAGAGTTCTTACGGAAGGTGGCGAGTACGGAATCCCTCTCAGCGGGTCTGATCAAATGGCCGCTTCGCAAGTAGACATCTGAGGTAGAGCGTGTCTCATTTAAAAGAAATCCCGAAGGTTGACAGGCTCCTGGCCGATCCTCTTTTTCAGTCACTGATAAGCAATCATCCCAGACCGGCAGTTGTAAAAGCCATCAGGACGGTGCTTGACCAGATCAGAACAGAAATACTCTCCGGCTCTTTTGGAAAGAACACGTGCGAGCCTGCGGTAATCGCCGCCACGGTAGCATCAATACTGGATTCTGAAGCATCCTGCTCGCTCCGGAGAGTCGTAAATGCCACCGGCATCGTCATCCATACAAATCTCGGGCGCTCCCCTCTCCCGCAAGGCATCATACAACAGCTGACAGATATCGCTTCCCACTACTCCTGCCTGGAGTACGATACTGTGACCGGCGAACGGGGCGAACGTTCATCTCATGTCGAGGCTCTCATATGTGAACTTACCGGCGCGGAATCTGCACTTGTCGTCAATAACAATGCCGCCGCCCTTCTGCTTGCACTCTCATCAATTGCTAAGGGACGCGAAGTCATCGTCTCACGTGGCGAACTGGTCGAGATCGGCGGTTCGTTCAGGATTCCCGATATTATGACAGAGAGCGGATCGACGCTTCGTGAGATCGGGACGACAAACCGGACTCACTTGAAAGATTACCGGAATGCCATCACGCAGGATACCGCCCTGCTCCTGAAAGTGAGCTGCAGCAATTTTGCCATGACCGGATTCACATCCGAAGTCGAAGTCGGGGAGCTGGCGACTCTGGGCAAACAGGCCGGGCTCCCGGTACTTGTCGATGCCGGCAGCGGAGCGTTCATGGATCTCGGACAGATCCTTGGATGCAGCGCGACGACTGTTCAGAACTACCTGCAGAGCGGGGCTGACCTGATAGTCTGCAGTGGAGACAAGCTGCTTGGAGGGCCGCAGATCGGCATTGTCGCCGGGAGCAGCAGGCTGGTCGAGCCGATGAAAAAACACCCTCTGCTTCGAGCACTCAGAGTCGACAAAATGACCCTGACCGCACTGGAGGGGGTACTCCGCATCTACCGCGACAAACGGAGAGCGCTGACTGAAATACCGACTCTCCGGATGCTGACCATGTCTGAAGATCTGATTGCAGCCAGAGGAAAGAAGATCATCCGGCTATTAAAACGAAGCAGTCCGGAAGGATTGGATCTGACTCTCTTGAAAGGGAATTCCATGGTAGGCGGCGGGGCACTGCCTCAGCTTCAGCTCCCGACCAGACTTATCGCTCTGAAGAGCACTCAACTCTCTGCAAACGAAATCGAAGCGCTCCTCCGCTCTGCCCCCACCCCGGTGATCGGTCGGATCGCTAAAGGTGTTTTCCTCCTCGACATCAGGACGATCTCTGACGACGACCTGCCGCTTCTTGCCTCTGCCGTTTCAAGAGTCTGCTAAAAAGAGACGTCAACACTGTTACCGCAGACAGTACCTGTTGTCCGCCCGGTCCCGTCACGGTTGAAATTCGTATCAAGATGGATCTGGCAGCTCTGGACTGAAGACGTTCCCCATTTGATCCCGCCGCTCATCCCTACATGCTGCTGTGTAGCCGGAACTCCGTTGAGAAAACTGAACGTTCCCGAAAGAGAGATATATGGATCGCCGTTGATGACAAGGGGAGGCAGGCAGCTCCAGTCAGATATGGTTTCGGTTGCAGAAATGAGAATAGTACCTGATCCGGAGCTGCTTATTGTACCGCTGATATTTCCGGACACCCTCATTGTGCCGCCAGATGTGCAGGTTCTGGTGGCAGCCAAAGCTTGGTTTATAAGGCAGGAGGTCTGGGTACAGGTAACGGAGTAGAGCGACTTTGAGAGGCCATCATCCACCTGCAGTTCTGCGGGGAAAAGTTCTGCAGAGTACGATGGCTCTTTGGCAAATGCAGCGCTTGACATGGAACTGGTTGCGGTACGGGATACTGACGTGGCAAAAGCATCCGACTGAGAACTCGACATTGAATTGGTATTAACAGAGCTACTGGATCCGCCACCACCACACCCCGAAATAATCGCCAGAGAACATATCAGCCCGAGGCAATACCTGAATCGCACTGTTCTTTCTCGCATGGCTGCCCTCCTTTAATACTTAATTTGTTTTAATTCTAACAAGTCAATTGTACCGCCGCAGAACAGAGATCGTCCACTTAATAATGTCTACAGGCATAATACATCTGCCCAAAAAAGAAAATGGCCGATTTCTTGAAAGAAATCGGCCATTGGCACTGGCTTCAAAATCTGGTCTCTTACGGAATAGCTCTACTTCTTGTCGCGGATCTTAACGTGGCATTCACCGCATTTGGCTTTGATCTCTCCCAGATTGGTTTTGACAGCAGCTTCGTCCTTCTTGCCTGCTGCATCAGCAGCAGCCCTGGCAAGAGTGGATACAGCCAGATGAAGTTCCTTTGCAAGGGGATTGGTCGCACCGTCTCCAACCTTTTTTGCCTGGGCGGAGAGAGCATCGGCATCCTTTGCCACATCTGCAAAATTCTTAGCGGCAAGGTTCTCATTCATCGACTTCATCCAACCTGAACGGGCCTGCATGATCTTCTGCAGGGGCCTTAATTCCGGCTTTGCTTCCGGCTTCATCTCACTTCCGGCAAATGCAATTGAAGCAATTGCAAATATTGCTACTGAAAACAGCGCGATTATTCTTTTCATCCTACTCTCCTTCTGTACTGGTTATTTTGAATCACTGAACAGATGATAACAGGTTTTATTCCCCTGTCACTTCAGGAGCTCTCTTTTTCAGATGAAAAAAGTCTCGCATTTATGGATAGAAGTGATTTTCTGCAAAGTACGCTTCTAATATGATCTTGGAATTTTTCATGTCACTTGTTGCAGCTGAATTATACCCTGTCTGCTTATAAGCAGCAAACTGCGGAATGCCTATTGAAGTAAGAATCCCGATGATCGCGACAACGATCAATAGCTCGATAAGGGTGAACCCTTTTTTACTCCCGGTCCGGGCAATCAAATTTATCCTTCCTGTTATTAAACTAAAATAATTAAAAGCTAGTATGTCAATCTTTTATGACTAACGTCAACTTATAACGGCTTGTACGAGCAATCGGGTTCAAGTTCAGAGATAAACTCATGAACAAGGCCTAAACAGTTAAAAGGCCAAGCAACAAAAAAGGCACCTGCAAGGTAACTTGCAAGTGCCTGGTTTTTTATGGCTCCCTGTCGCGGACTCGAACCACGGACATGGTGGTTAACAGCCACCCGCTCTACCGACTGAGCTAACAGGGAATGAGACTTTGTTATTTAACATCTGAGCCGTTTCATGTCAACAAAAAATCCCTTTCAAGATGGCATAAAGGGACTCAATAATTTGACGGGTAGCCGATGCAGGTCCCTGTCAACTCCTTGCTGATCTTTTCGAGCATTTTATTCTGATCGGTTATCCCTGTCGCTGCTTTCGCATTGAGGGCAAGAGGGAGCAGCCCCATAAGCATGGTACGGATATTACCGCACCCTTCGCTCCCGCCAAAAATCTCGACCAGTCTCTTGTTCATCCCTCTGCCGATTTCCGTACCCACCAGCTTCGCCATCGCCCTGTCAATCTGAGGACAGAACTCGGTCGGATGCTTGAGAAAATCAACCTGTGCAGCGACGATGAGCATGGTCTCCGGATTAACCCTGATATCGATAAAGATGTCATGAAAGACATCCTTCATGGTTGCAGTCAGTGCGATCCCTTCTTCAACCCTGAATATCCGGTAGGAGATATCCCTCTGAAAATCCTCAAATACATTTGAAGGCTGCATTGATCAGGCACTCCTTCTCAATGTATATTGCAGACGGCAATGATCTCTTTGACGACCTGATCAGCCATGTCGTAAGGGACCTGGCAGGTCCCGACTGCCCGGTGACCGCCCCCGCCGTATTTCAGCATCAATGAACCGACATCGATTGATGCTGAGCGGTTCAGGATGCTGTAGCCGACAGAGATCGATACATACTCTTTTCCTTTGCCGTCAATAAGCCTGATGGAGATATTGGCATCAGGAAACATGGAGTACACAAGGAACCGGTTCGAAGGGGGGATCTCGTCAATGCCGCGTGCATCAGTCACAATAACAGAACCTTCGATCCTTGAATGATCCTTCAGAAAAGCCCTTGCTGCCAGGTCATTCGCCCTGTATTGCGCTATCCGCTCTTTCGTGTCAGGAAGAGAAAGAATTTCATCTATGCTTTTTGTCCGGATATGATCGACAAGGTCTCCCATGAAAGCCAGATTGCTGATCCGGTAATCCTTATGATAACCGAGACCGGTCCGCGGATCACAGATGAAGCCAAGCAGTACCCACCCGGTCGGGTTCAGGACCTCTTCTTCGCTCAGCTTGGCCGAATCGACCTTGTCGACAAAATGAAGCATATCACTGAACCGTGAAAGCTTTTCCGGTCCATAATAATTGTATATTACCCGGGCAGCGCTCGGCGCCAGGGTACTTTTCCCTTCATATTTCCCTGAAAGCTCAAGACGTTCCTGCTCACTGGAGTGATGGTCGAACCAGAGTCCGCAACCCGGGACATACGGGACGTTGGCAAGTATATCGTTTTTCCCGACCGTGATCTTGCCGTCCTGAAGGTCCTTCGGATGGGCATATACCATTTCATCCATAAGCCCAAGCTCTTTAAGAAGCACTGCACAACAGATTCCGTCGAAATCGGAACGTGTAAGAAGTCGCATAAAATCCCCCTCCATCTAAAGAATCGAACAAAAAATATGATAAATCTATATCTGTCGGACAGTTTCAAAGTCAAGCTATTATTGCTGATTCCGCAGATAACTCTTTCGGAATGCACCAACGCAAATTATACTTAATACTATGCTTTCTGCATCCACCATTAAACATTTTCCTGCATCCCCGGGCGTCTACCTTATGAAGGATGACGCCGGAAAAGTCATTTATGTCGGCAAAGGGATAAATCTGAGGAAAAGGGTCACCTCCTACTTTACCCGATCCGGTGATTCACGCTATCAGATACGCTTTCTCATGAACAGGGTCAAGACCATCGACTGGATTGTCACCGACACTGAAAAAGAAGCGCTGATACTCGAAAACAGCCTGATCAAGGAGCACCGACCCCGTTACAACATGAGCCTGCGTGATGACAAGACGTATTTCTCGCTCAGGCTCGACCCGACTGAAGAGTTCCCTCGCTTCACCATCATAAGAAAAGTCCTGCGCGACGGCGCACGCTACTTCGGCCCCTACTCCTCGGCAACTGCAGCCCGTGACGTATTGAAAGAGCTCTGCAGATACTTCCCGCTCCGCCACTATCCACTCAGGAACTGCCGCCAGAGAAAACGCCCCTGCCTCTACTTTCAGCTCAAGCAGTGCTCGGCTCCCTGCTTCGGCAAGATCACCCCGCAGGAGTATGCAGGACTGGTCGAAGGAGCGACACTGTTTCTTTCCGGAAAAGACCGTGAGATCGTCCGGATCTACCGGGAGCGGATGACCGCCGCTGCAGAGCGGCAGGAGTATGAGGCGGCCGGTCGCTACAGGGACCTGATCAAATCCATTGAAATGACCGTTGAAAAGCAGAAGGTAGCCTCTAGCGGAGGGGATTACGATGTGATAGGTGTCGTCTCTGCCGGTGACCATCTTCAGATCAGCATTCTCTTTATTCGGAACGGTCTTCTGCTCGGGAGCAGGAGTTATTATCCGGAGTGGGAGTTCGAGCCTGAAGAGGGGGTCGCTTCATTTCTTGCGGAATATTACTCCGGAGAGGTAATCATACCAGACGGGATCCTGCTGTCGGTCCGTATTCCCGGTTCACAGGCACTCGCTGAACTTCTTACGGAAAAACGGGGCAAAAGGGTATCCATTATTCACCCGCAACGGGGATCAAAGCTGGAGCTGGTAAAAATGGCTGACAAAAATGCCGGGAATGCCGCTCAGGAACGCCAGAAGAGAGCAGAAGAGAGCGGCAGCATCCTGAACGAGCTGAAGGACCGTCTTCACCTTGCCGGTATTCCTCGCAGAATAGAGTGCTATGACATATCAAACATTCAGGGAAGAGATGCAGTCGGCAGCAGAGTCTCTTTTCTGGACGGAAAACCTCACAAACCGGGATACCGGCGCTACCGGATCAAAACCGTCGGGCAGTCGGATGATTATGCGATGATGCGCGAAGTGCTTTTCCGGCGTTTTCAACCGGACAGGGCAATTGAAGAGAAGCCCGACCTTATCATCGTCGATGGCGGCATCGGCCAGCTCGGCATTCTTTCGGCCGTAATGGAGGAGTTGGGCGTGAATGGGATCGATCTGGCGGGTCTTGCCAAGAGCCGCATCAGTAGCGGGATGCATTCGAGCGTCATTGAAAGGAGCGATGAGAGGGTCTTTCTGCCCGGGAGAAAAAACCCGGTGACCCTGAGGCAGAATTCGGCGGCACTTCTCCTGCTTGCCCGGATAAGGGATGAAGCTCACCGCTTCGCTATCACCTATCACCGGAAATTGAGGAGCGAGAGTGCTCTTTCATCAGCTCTTGACAGCATAGGCGGTGTCGGGGTCGTTCTCAGAAAAAGGCTGCTGGAGAGGTTTGGCACTGTTCAGGGTATTAGGGATGCCTCTCCAGAAGCGCTCACTGAAGTCAAAGGGGTCAATCATGACCTCGCGGAAAGGATACAGCGCGGGCTGGGGAAGTGAGTTATTCCGATTCCAGATCAAAGCCCCATCTTCGTTGGCCCGTCTTCGGCTCCTCAACGTACGGATTGTACGTCTCGTCGCCTCAATCCTCGCCGCCTTGATGGCATCTTTGATTTGAAATCGGTATTACAGCACCCCGCTGTGCAGATCCCGCTTGTGATATCTCCAGGCAAATGCCGCTGCACGAACCCACCAGTCGATCACAAACACCCCCCAGACGGCATACAGCGACAGATGCAGGACATCAGCAGCAATCCATGCCAGAAACACCCGCACCCCCCACATTGTCAGCAGGGTTGAAAGAAACACGTAAAAAGTATCTCCTGTCCCGCGCAGACTTCCTGCATAGACGAAAGAGAGTGCCAGGGGAATCTGCGCCAGAGCAACCAGCCTCAGGAAAACGCTCCCCTCTCTGATGACATCAGGATCCGAAGTGAAGAGCCCCAGAAGCGGCGCAGGGAACAGCAGGAAAATCGCTGCCATGACCCCCATGATCAGAAGCGCCAGCCGCATCGCTTCCCGATGACCTACCCGGGCCTGTCGATACTTGCGGGCCCCCAATGACTGCCCCATAAGCGTCGCCGCTGCAATCCCCATCCCTGCTCCGGGCATGAATGAAAGAGACTCGATCGAGAGCCCGACCTGATGGGCAGCATAGGCGACCGTACCGTAGCCGAGGATGAATTTCGAGTAGAGAAGCTGCCCTGACTGCTGCGCAATCCGTTCAAGCGCAACCGGATAGCCGATCAGCCAGATCCGTTTCCAGAGCTCAAAATCAGGTCTGCCGAAGGTTATGCACCCTTTGCGCACTGACTGGACAAGCAGATAGAGAAACCCGACAGCTTCCGAAAGATTTATAGCGTACGCAGCCCCGATCACGCCGAGCTGCGGAAACCCGAATTTACCGTAGATCAGGGGCCAGGCAATGACAACATGGAGGAAATTGACGAGAAGGATCGCTTCCATCGGGGTTCGTGTATCCCCCCTGCCGTGAAGTATTCCCGAAAGGATATTCAGCCCGGCGGTAAACCCGAAATAAAGAAAGACAAGCCTGATATACCGGTCCGCATACGCCATGACATCGGGGCCTGCACCCATAAAGTGCGCTACCCGGCTGCCAAAACCGGCCCCGCAAAGGGTTGCCGCAGCAATCATGGCAAGACAGGTAAGCAGTGCGGCAAAAGCCGCCTTGCGGGCATCCTGCTGCCTGCCGCCACCCCATAGATGCGCTATGACAACGGTGGTGCCGGTCGAAAGCCCCCAGAACACGGTCATAGCCATAAAAACGAGGAACTGCCCGATCCCGACAGCAGCGATGGCCGCAGCACCGAGACCGCCGACCATGAAGATATCGATAATCGAGACCAGTCTTTGGAAGAGTGCCGACAGAAGTACCGGCAGAGAGAGTTTGACAACCCTGCGGCGGATCGAGACCCGCTTGGCAGGGTTGTCAAGGAGAGAGTGATGGAGGAATCTGAGTATTCTCTTCAAGTTGGGGACTGCTTTCTTGTGGTCAGTTCTGGATTTCCAGTTCCTCTGCCATGCCGAGGACAAAGTTTTTCGCTCTTCCCATGGGGGCGATCATCCCGTAGGCAAGAGCCTCTTTCAATTCAGCTTCGGTTGCACCGGCTTCCTTCGCACCTGCGAAGTGTTTTTTCAGTCAGGTGGGGCAGCCGACTGCCACTGCACAGCCGACCCTGATAAGCTCCCTGGTGCGTGCATCCAGAACCTCTTCATACTCGAAATCAAGAATCTTCTTGCGTATTTTCATGACTCCCCCTTTTAAGGCCTGTAAAGCTGATAGTTTTAAATAATCTACTACAGGCTGTTTTCAAATGGAATATTTTAGAATTGAATCCATGACGAAGAGAGCCGTATCGAACGGAAACAGCCGGAGCACATGGCCAGATGTGGCCACAATCGACAGAGATGCATATCGCAGTCGCTGTTGAACAAGCCGTCGTCGCCGCAGAAGCGGAGGTGTTGCCGTGAGAGACGGCTCTCTTCGTCACATGTGCATATTACACTCATGACAAACAGAGCAGCTGCATGATATATTTCCTCCCCGGAGAGTTATCATGAAAGATAATGTGTACTGGATGAAAACAGCCCTGAATCTGGCCCGCAAGGCGGAATCGATCGGAGAGGTCCCGATTGGCGCTCTGATCGTAAAAGACGGTATGATAATCGGCAGAGGGTTCAATCAGCGTGAATCCAGAAACGATCCGTCGGCACATGCCGAAATGATCGCAATCCGCCAGGCAGCTCGAAAATTGAATGCCTGGAGACTGACCGGTACGACTCTCTATGTCACCCTTGAACCGTGCCCGATGTGTATGGGAGCCATACTACTCGCACGGGTGGACCGCCTGGTTTTCGGCTGCCCCGATCCCAAGGCCGGCGCTGCCGGGTCTCTTTACAACCTGGCGGATGACACCCGTTTCAACCATCGCGTAGAGCTTGCTAGCGGGATAATGAGCGCCGAGTGCTCGGAAATATTAAGCAGCTTTTTCCGCAAGCTGAGAAGTGCTAAAAAGGCGCTGCGGGAGAGTGCCTGAGCCGCCGGACTCCTGGCATCATCCTCATTGACTCTGCCTGCCGGCCGTTATAATGTACGTTTGATTTCATATAGTTAAGCAAGAAACTGGATCGAAGTCTGGCCGTTGACAACAGAACCTTCAGCTGGAGCAAATATGAATACCGCTGTTGAAAAGGAATCAGGAACGCGCGTTCTGATCGTAGATGATGATACAGATTTCAGGCACGAGCTCAGGCGGATGCTGATCGCCAACGGTGTAGCTGAGGTCGAGACAGCGGACAACGGAGTAGCTGCCCTGGAGCAACTGGAACTGGGAGACATATCAGTTCTGCTGCTTGATATGGTCATGCCCGGGATCTCAGGTACGGAACTGCTCGGGATCATGGTGCAGCGCTATCCGGAAATCCCGGTCATCATGATAACCGCTGTCAACGACATCAAGTCGGTTGTCAACTGCATAAAACTTGGAGCCTACGACTACCTGACCAAACCGCTTGATGCCGGACGACTCTTTGCTACCGTAACCAAAGCGCTCAGTTTCAGTGAACTGAGCAGTCAGAATCGGCAGCTCAAGAAATATCTCCTTGGCGGGCCGCTGGTCAGACCGGAAATCTTTGCCAATATTATTACCGTCAACAAAAATCTGAAATCGATCTTCAAGCTGGTAGAAGCCATAGCAACGACGCAACATCCGGTACTGATCACCGGTGAGACCGGGGTAGGCAAGGAGCTGCTGGCCCGGACCGTCCATGATGCCAGTGGCGTCTGCGGATGCTTTGTACCGGTAAATCTGGCAGGCCTTGATGATGCCATGTTTTCAGATACTCTTTTCGGTCACAAGAAGGGGGCATATACCGGCGCCGGTGAAGCACGGGAAGGGCTGATTGCCAAAGCCGGAGGAGGGACCCTCTTTCTTGACGAGATCGGCGATCTGAGCGCAGAATCACAGAAAATGCTGCTTCGACTGCTTCAGGAGAAAGAGTATTACCGGCTCGGCTCGGATATCCTTTACAAGAGCAGTGCCAGGATCGTAGCAGCCTCCAACAGGGATCTCAGCGCCATGATTGCTTCAGGCGCCTTCCGTCATGACCTGTATCACCGGCTCACGATCCACAGGATCCATATCCCGCCGCTGCGGGAACGTCGTGAAGATATCCCTCTCCTGGCACAACACTTTGCGCGGGAGACTTCGATCACTCTTGGCAAAAAAGCGCCCTCGTTGTCGGTGGATCTTGTCACGGCTCTGAGCAGATATGATTTTCCCGGTAATGTGCGGGAGCTGATGAACCTGATAAACAATGCTGTTGCCTGTAATTCGGCAGAACTGCTTACCCTGAAGTTTTTCCCGGACCTGCAGCCGACCGGTGATCGGAACCGGGGGGTGATCAGGGCTTCAGGTGACCGTTCATTCACCCTGCAGGCTTATTTTGAAACCTTCCCGACCCTTGACGAAGTTGAATTGCTGTTTGTTCAGTAGGCTATGAAAAAAAGCGAGGGGAGTAAAGCAATTGCTGCAGAGCTGCTGGGCATCACCCGTCCGACACTAAACAGGAAACTTTCTCTTTCGGTGACGGATAAATCGGCAGATGAATAGAGACGGTACTCCCTACCCCTAACCTGGAGGTGAACTCCAGCCTCCCCTTATGCTCCTTGATGATGAAGTCCGAGATGTAGAGACCGAGACCGCTCCCCCCCTCGTTGATCCTGGTTGAGAAAAAAGGTTCACATAGATACTGGATCTGTTCGGGAGGGATCCCTTGACCTTCGTCGCGTACGGAGAGGGTCACCTCGTTACTGTGCCTCTGACGTGATGTGGCAAGGGTCACCCTTCTGCTCCCATGCGGCGGAAGCGACTGGATTGCGTTGAGCAGCAGATTGGTAACCACCTGTTCGAGCTGAAACGGATTCCCGGAGATAAGCGGCAGATCGGGATCCAGCTCTGTGGCAATATTGATATCAGACTGCTTGCCGTGGGAGCGGACAATGACAAGTGCACTGCTGGCAACCCTGTTCAGGTCAAGATCATCACGCTGCACTTCCCTGTCTCCCAGAATGTAGTTCCTGAGGTTCTGGACAACCCGTTCGATCCTGATGCTGCTTCTGGAGATGCTGTCAATCGCCCGGGAGACCTCATCCTTCGCCGTGCTGAACGGCATGCCGCCCAGGCTGAAATCACCTTCGCTCCGGGAGGTTTCCGTGAGCAGGGGGAGTGCATCCAGCCAGATCTGTCCCAGATACTCACTTGCCAGTCTGATACTCCCGTTCGGATTGTTGATTTCGTGAGCCATTCCGGAGACAAGGAGACCGAGTGAGGTCATCCGGTTGGTCTGGATCAGCTTGGCCATATATTTTGTCTTTTCTTCGTCAATCTCCAGCCGCAGGCTTTTGACAAGTTCGGTCTGCAACCGGTGGTTTTCTTCCTCCCGATGCTGAAGCGCCTCTGCCAGTTTGTTGATAGATTCGGCAGCCTGCCCCGTTTCGTCGCTGGTTATTACCTTGATCCTGCTTGAAAGATCACCGGATTCGATTTTTTTAACACCTTCCAGGAGAAGACTGAGAGTTCCGGTCATCTTCCTGAGGATCAGAAAACAGACCGTCGAGACGGTCAGCCAGAAGGTCAAGGAGATCAGGATCGCCACCTTGACAAAATGACGCAGCTGTTCGCTGGCAGGAAGTCTGTTCAATTCCAGCTCGACAGTCCCTATCGATTCACTCCGGGCACTACCTTCCCCGAGTAGTTGTGACTCAGGCGAAAAACTGCTGTTGCCGGATATGACCGGTTCGGTAATAGTCAGCGGGGATTTTTCCTTGTGAAGAGGACTCCGGCTGATCTCTGCAACAAGCTTACCGTTGGCGCTTCGCACTCTGATAGCGGCTACACTTCGGTATTCCATAAGCTCTGAGGTCTGCCTCGCCACCTCCTCGCTGTTATCCGCGTAAAGCGGCAGCTGTATATCCTTAGCCAGGAAGTTTGCGAGCAGATGCCCTTCCTGCTGCAGCTCGTACAGGTTGGTATTGCGTTCAAAAATAATGATAAATGATGTCAGGAGAGTAGCGATAATCGCTGTCAGGATGGTCAGGGCAAGGAAAAGCCGGAAACGGAAACTGTTGTTATACTTCGTTGTCAAACGTTTTACTGGCATGAGTTCACTCGCGCTTGGGGAAGAGCTGCTCCAACCCGGAAAGTTTTATCTCAAGCCTTGCAGCGACATTTTCGTTGGCAAAGAGCAGCACTTCACGGACGTCAACATAAGGCAGTTCTGTTGCCGGCGTTCCTGAGCGCAGCTTTTCGATCATTGAGCAGCTCTGCTCTGACATCATCTTTCGTGACACTTCGAGCACCGCCAACGCACCTTTTGCCAGATACCCCCTGGCAAAACTGATTATTGGCAGATTCTGCTTCTGGGCAAAAAGGAACCAGGCATCGACATTTTCCGCGGAGACAGCAGTACTGTCAGGCAGCATCCAGATCCCGTCGATCGTTGACTGTTTCAGCTTTTCAAGAGCAGACGGCACTTCACGCGGGGAGCGTACCTTGATGGAGACCAGTTCGATGCCGAAACCACCGGCGGCCTCCCTGGCCCGTTTCATATAGGCTTTGCTCTGCTTCGGGTCGTAAAGCATGCCGATCCGCTTCAGCTGTAGCTTTCTGAACAGTTTGAGGTAGTTTTCCGGGGTAGCGAACATGGTCACACCGGCAATATTATCCCAGGAGGAAGTTTCATCGCTATTGAGCGCCATCGTGTAGACAACCGGTGTCCGGCGAAGCTTTTTCGCCTCCTTCAATGCCTGATCACCGACAGCAATCACCATTCGTGGCCGCTCTTCGCGGACTATCCTGGCAAGATCGAACTCGTCGTAGTCACTCATCACCAGAGGCTCGCTTTCCCTGGCGCAGCCATTCTGGATAAGCCGCACCGCCTGGTCATAGGCCGGCCGGCGCTGGCTCTGGATGATCAGCAGCTCGGCAGCGCTTGCCGGCAGGGCCAGGAGAAGGGCCAGTATGGAGAAAAGGAGTGCTCTCAAAAGCGAAACCTCACTCCACCCTCAATCCAGCGGCGGGTATTCATATACCAGTTATCCCAATATTGGGAGCCGTTGAAGAGGTTATGCCCGGAGAAGAATATCTCCGGTGAAAGCTCGTTGTTGGGGAGCAGCTTCTGGGTCAGGTGCAGATTCCAGATCATCGGTTTGTACTGCGCCAGGTGATAATCTTCGCTGTTCAACCAGGCGTAGTTGCCGCTGACAACAGCCAGAAATCCGGCCGATCTGTTCCGATAATTCAATGCAAGTTTTGCCAGGTGAACAGGAACACTCCTGATGGCCTCCCTGGTTTCAGCGTCGCGGGTATCCGTAAAGGTATAGCCACCGGAGAAGAACACCCCGTACAGCGGGACTGTCCTGGCCTCGATCTCGCACCCCTGCCGGTTGCGTTTCTTGAGAAGAGCATCTTCCTGGATGTTCCAGATATGATTGTAGAAGTAGGTCCCCTTTAGCCAGAGATAGGGGATTGCTTCCGTCTCGAAGCCGGTCTGGACCGTCCAGACCCGTTGCGGAATGCTGTTGTCTACGGCGCTAGGGAGTGAAAAACCCCGTGCGGCATAGGCACGAAGCAGGGTCTTGGAGGTGAGTTGGTAGGTAGCCCCGAGAGTGTAGTTGGTGCTGTTTTCGTTCAAACCGGTGTGGTCGTAACGAATCCCCGGCAAGATGGTCAGCTTGTCGAAAGTGAGGGTGCCGTTGCCGAGCACGGCCCAGCTGTTTCTCTCTTTATCAACGGTAAAAGGGTCGCCAGGATCAAAGGTGTTAATCTGGGTGATCTTGCTCTGCAGGTAGTCGTAACCAAGCACCAGACCCTGGCGGTTGTCACCCCACGTGAGCCTCGCCTTGCCGCCGCGGTTGCTCTCATTGAGAATATAATGGCTGGGCTCCAGCTCAAAGATGGCCTGGCTGTTCAGGCTGCTGTCCTGGCCGGACAGCTCCAGCTTCAGGTCCTGCAATAGTGGATAGCTGAAGTTGAGAAAGGAGTAGTAGCGGCGGTCCATGTTGTTGTCATGGGTAGTGTCCGGCACGTCCGTAAGCCCCCGGCCAGCCTCTGTGTACGAGACCCCAAGGGTCAGATTGCCCCTTGCCGGCAGATCGTAGCTGATCTTTCCGTAGAGGTTGTTCCGGTTGGTGCCGTTATTGGGGCGGAGCCCGTCGGAATGGAGATTGCCGCCGAAGAGATAGTAGCCGAAGCGATTGGACGTGCCGCTGAGATCGGCGAGAAGGTCTGCCGTGTTCCGCTCACCAAGGGAAGCAGCGGCAGTGCCGCTGATCGCTTTGCCTTGTTGCGGGGATTTGGTGACCACGTTCACCACTCCGCCAAGAGCCGCACCCCAGGTTGCCGAAGCAGAGCCTTTGATGATCTCGATCCGGTCGATATGCTGGACCGGTATCAAGCCGGGGTCGTTAGCCCCCTGGAGCAGGTTCCCCTGGCTGACCCCGTCGATCAGCAGCAGGATGTTGCCGCTGGCATCCTCTTCCCCCTGGAGAGTGAAGAATGTAAAGTCCCCCGGTGTCCTCGTACTGTTTAGTTGAATGCCGGGAACTGTCTGCAGTACCTCAGTAAGGCTATGGGCACTGAGGGCGGCAATCTGCTCGGCCGTAATGACGGTAACGTTTTCAGCAATTTTTGACGTTGGTCGGGGGGAGCGGGGGCGGGGAGCAGCCGTATCATGGTCGGCTGCCAGTCCCATGGGAAGGAGATCATCATCCGGCTCTACACCCCAGGCAGGGACAGCAGCCAGCAGGAGCAGGCAGAGGATCTGTATGCATTTGATGAAACGAAAAAAGGGCACCTGATTTGCCTTGCGATTTCGGAAAGATGTCGATTATACCGTAAAAATTTTCAAAGCATTTTTCGTTCCAGTGCCGATTAAGGTATATACATCTCTCCTGTCTGTCAAGTTCTCATGAAGCATCATCATCTCCCAGTGCACTTATGTTTCGAGTTTATCCTGAAGGCCTGATACTCTCGAATAACTCCATTTCATAACCATCATCCCCCGACGTAAAGAAACGTTACATATACGGTAAACCGCCGGGCAGAGGGCCTCTGCAGGTAAACGTAAAATAATTTTACGTTTTTACAACTCACTGAAATCATAGCAGATAGCCTGATTTGTAAAATTTCTTTACGTTAGCAGTTTCTTGCTTCCGGGTTTTAATGTGCTTCCTGCCGCCGGCCTGGCTGGCACTGACTTCGTAACATACCTATATCCCTTAGTTTTCTTTATCATATTCCAGGAGGAGTGAACTGGCATGTTTAGTGAATTATCTCTGCCTTACCACGGCAGCAAAGGGATCACCATGGACAGCTCAACAATGAAAAACCTTCCACTGATGATCAATACGGTCACAATTCCCGGAGTCAAGGGGCTCATCGGCATAACCTCCCGTCCGGGAATGGATGATGAAGCGAGTGGTTTCGATCTTTACGGGGAACGACTGATCGATGACGTGCTGACAATCTGTAAGTGGGGGGCTTCTGCGCTGGTTACCCTGTTGGAAGAGCTGGAGTTCCACGTTCTCGGCGTCAAGGATCTGCCCAACACGGCGGAGTCGCTCAATCTCCCCTGGCTCCACCTCCCCCTGCCCGACAAGAGTATCCCCGACAAGAAGTTTGAGGAACAGTGGTTGGTTACCGGTCCGCGGCTTTGCCAGATGCTGTGTGACGGGCAGCGGATCGTGATCCACTGCAAGGAAGGGATCGGCCGGGCCGGGCTGATTGCCGCCCGGTTGATGATCGAACTGGGGATTCCTCCCGTGCAGGCGATCACGACAGTGCAGAAAGCGAGGCCGGGGAGTCTGCGACTCAATTCACATGAGAAATACTGCTACTCCCTTGCGCTTGACAGACAGATCGCTCCACTGGCCAATTCACCTATGCCTGTCAAGAACACCGGACACAATTAAACATGAAAGAGACTCGGAGGCATTCATGCAGAAAGTTTTCATAATTGACGACGACAAACTGATCACCACAATCTATACGGACTTTTTTGCGACCAAAGGATATATCGTTTCTTCAACAAACAGCTCCTTTGGTGTCTCAAACGGCATAAGATCTCTGGAGCCTGATGTGATACTCCTGGATATGAACCTTCCCGGGTTGAGCGGTAAAGGACTGCTCAATGTCATCGGCTGCAAGGGGGATTTTAAAATTGTCCTGATTTCAGGGGATTCGCAAAAAACAGCGATGAAGACCCTTATCGAGGACGGTCATGCGCATGATTATTTCGTTAAAGGGGAGTCGCTCGACAAGCTCGGGCATAAAGTCAGCGCTCTGCTTGGCCTTGGCGTCTGATGTCACTCCTTATGGGATAGCTGCGATGAATCCGGCTGTTTCATCAGATGAAACGGAGGGTGCTGTGAAAAAGGTACTTCTGACAAGCTCATCAAAAACGTTTCTTTCAAGGAACAAATACCTGCTTACGGATAAGGGATTTCTACTCTTCACCGCAGCCAGCGGCCAAGAAGCAATAAAACTGCACCAGGAGTCTCTATTTGATCTGATCCTCTCCGACCTGGAGCTGGATGACATGGATGGCTGCAGCCTCTGTTCTGAAGTCCGCAGGACAGAATCTTCAAGGGCTGTTCCTGTTGTCTTAATCTGCCATGACACAGCCGAATGTGTGGAAAAAGTCGAGCAGAGCAATGCTGCAGCTCTGCTCTTAAGACCGATCGACCCGACACAGCTGCTGGTGACAATCGGGAGTTTCATCGACATGCAGTTAGCCAGATGCAAACGAGTTGTATTCACTGCTGAAGTAGCAACAAGAAAGCAGGAGATAGAGTTTATCTGCGTTTCCCATGACATCAGTGCTACTGGAATTCTGTTAGAAACAGAACAGCAACTCTCCATAGGAGACCGGATCAGCTGCGCTTTCAGCGTTTATGACTCCGCCCGGACCTGGACAGAAGGGGAAGTAACCCGTAGTATCAGCTCCCCGGCAAGCAGGAATTTTTACGGGATAAAATTTATTAACCTCCCAGTCTCACAATGTAATGAAATTAAAAAATATGTTTCATTGAATGATCATTTAGGCATCCGGTTAGCCTTTAATCCAAGCAGGTCAAGGTATGGATCTGCTCTTCTGCCAATCGGGACAGATACATTCTGTCGGGATTGAATCCAGTGAAATGCCTTTATTTACACGTCAGCATAAGGGGTCAGAATGATAAGCCCTTCTACCGCTACCATAAAGAATCTTCCGTTATTGATCGATACCGTCACGATTCCCGGAGTCAAGGGTCAGATCGGCATAACCTCCTGCCCCGGGATGAAGGATGATTACAACTGCTTCGATAGCTATGTCGACAGTTTGTTTGAGGACCTGCTCGCAATCCGCAACTGGGGAGCTTCTACCCTGGTCACCCTGCTTGATGGCTCAGAGTTAACCACTCTCGGCGTCAAGGATCTGCCCAAGAAGGCAAATTCGCTCAATCTCCTCTGGCTCCATCTGCCCATCCGTAACTTGAGTACCCCTGACGAAAAATTTGATGAGTATTGGGTCTGGGCAGGACCGCGTCTTTGTCAGTGGCTGCGGGAAGGGCAACGGATCGTGCTTCACTGCAAGGAAGGGATCGGCAGGGCAGGGATTATTGCCGCACGCCTGATGATAGAGCTGGGGACCCCTCCTGCCCAGGCAATAACAACGGTACAGAAAGCAAGACCGGGAGCTCTTCAGCTCTATTCACATGAAAAGTACTGCTACTCTCTTGCTTTTGATCGCCAGATTGCTGCTCCCGATGGGTTTCAAAGGCCTATAAAATAACATCTTTAGAAGTCAGTTCTACTGCTGACCTCTTGTTACATAAGGATTTTATGAAAAAGCTCTTCATCATCGACTACGACAAACTGATCACAACTGCCTACTCCGATTTTTTAACGGACAAAGGGTATGTCGTTGCTTCATGCAACTCCCCCTTTGGTGCCACAACCGGCATAAGAGTACTCGATCCGGATGTTGTCATTGTTGATCTGAACCTCCCCGGGTTGAGCGGTAAAGGGCTCCTCAATTTAATCGACTATAGCGGAAGATATAAAGTCGTGCTGATTTCCGGGGATTCGCAGGAAGACGATATGAAGACTCTTACCGAGAACGGAAAGGCTCATGCCTATTTTGTCAAGGGAGCGCCTCTCAACATCCTTGCGCATAAAATCAGTCGCCTGCTTCACGCAAGCAACACAGATCATCCTCAGATTCGTCCTTCCCGATAGGGGAATCAGTCCCATTCACGGGATGCTGGGAACAGGTGAGTTTTAAAGTGCTATTTAATGGGTCATGACTGGAACTTTAGTCATGACCATTTATTTATTCTGTATTATACCATCACCATTGTCTCATACCGGAAAAATGCACGTTGCTCTACGAACAGCTCCATTGCCCATTGCCGAGACTTCCTATATAGTAACCATACTCTGCCTCTGAACGGCACGCCTACTCATCCCCCTGCAAAGGAACTGTAACGTATGACTATTCGATGGTTTCCCGGACATATGGGGAAGGCCCTGGAGCAGATCCAGGACCTGATCAAAAAAATTGATGTAGTGATCGAAGTCCTGGACGCCAGGCTTCCCTATTCCAGCTCCAATCACAAGCTTACCGAGCTGCGCCGGACCAAGCCCTGGATCAAGGTACTGAACAAGCACGACCTGGCAGACCCTGCCGTGACAAAAGCCTGGGTGCGGGAGTTCGAGCTGCAGGCCGGTGTGCGGGCACTTCCCCTGTCGGCGAAGAAACATGCTGATACAAAGCCGCTGATCAGGCTCTGCCAGGTGATGGCGCCGAGACGTGGCAAGCCCGGCCTGCCGGTTCGCGCCATGATAGTCGGGATCCCCAATGTGGGGAAATCGACCCTGATCAACACCCTGGCCGGAAAGAGCATGGCCAAAGTGGGTGACAAACCGGCGATAACCACGACAAGGCAGCTGATCGACCTGCACAACGGCGTCGTCCTGAACGATACGCCCGGGGTTCTCTGGCCGGATATGAGCGATCAGGACGGCGCATACCGGCTGGCCGCCAGCGGAGCAATCGGTGCAAATGCAATGGACAGCACCGAAGTCGGCTTCTTTGCCGGCGAATTCCTGCTGCGTCGCTATCCTGACCAATTATTGAAACGATACGGTCTTCAGGCTCTCCCTGAAACGCCCCATGACCTGCTGTTAGCTGTCGGTCGCCGTCTGGGGTGCCTTACAGGAGGCGGGGAGGTGGATATGAACCGGACTGCAGAGGCGTTCCTGCGGGAGCTGCGAGCGGCGAAGATCGGCCGTATCAGTCTGGAAGAGCCATCACCAGCCCCTTCGATTGTAATAGATAAACCTAACAGTTGAGTTTCACGCAGGAATAGGGTATATAAATCGTTGCGCACAGACACGGAGAGGTGTCCGAGTGGTCGAAGGTGCCTGACTCGAAATCAGGTGTAGGGCAACCTACCTAGGGTTCGAATCCCTACCTCTCCGCCAGTAAAATTAGAGGGTTACAGCTTGGCGCTGTAGCCCTTTTGTTTTTGATTTTGAAAAGTATGGTATCTAGTATGGTAGCTCTTGGGCTTGCTGCAAAGTTCAGAAGACAAAAACCTGGCCTGATACCGTTAGGTATTTTTCGTTTGATCAACGGGCATGGCTTGACCTGCCGAGCCTGGTTAGAACCTCGGTATTCTTCTGCTATTGAGATTTGGGGTTTCTTATTCTTCATTCTCATAATATAAATCTGTGCACATATCAGGGTTTGGTACAAAGTCACTTCTCAATAGTCTAATTGCCATAGGGTCTTCGGCATGCAATTTCTCCTCAATAATATTTCTCAGTTCATTAATTTTGTCACAATGGCTTGCTAATAAGTAAAACCTATATTTGTTCAGCCACTCCATTGTCTCATTGAATCTTTTGCGACTGGCAGGTTTTCTAGCTACAAGTTTCTCCAAACAGTCAATTGCATTTTCAATCTGTGTTCTTTTGATGGCAGGTTTTAAGTCAGGAATAAAATCAATACCCCCATCTTCTGAGACAACTATTGCTAAACATGGGTACTTTGAGGTCTTTACATATCGAATTGCTGAATTGTACCTAGCTCCTCTTGCAGGATTTCCATTAGCGGTAGCCATACCGTCAAGAATTGCACCAATTGCGTAACAAGTTCCTTTTGGATTGATAATAACAGCACCGTCTATAGGTGTAAGATTCCGTAATAGTTCCGACGTGAGGGCTTTGGGGGAAATAGGTAGACTTTGTGAGCTAAGTCTTATGGCCTCCTTTTTGGCCGCCTTTGTGACTAAAAGCATGGTTCCATGTTGCTCTTTCTCTGCTTCGCACACAAGGAGAACGATTCGACTAATTTGCCTGTCATTCATTTCGCCAAAAATACGAGGAAGGTCTTTACGAAGTTTATCCTCATTAAACGGTGGTTTGGGCAGATATGGTTGCCCGTATTTAACACGTATCAAGACTTGATCATTGTGTATTACCTCCCAATGATGACGCCCAATAAACTTTATTTTGAAAAGATTTTCCTGCTCTTGAAGATATCCAACTTCCTTTACAAGGCCAAAAACATTAGCTGAATCTGTGTGTAAAGCTAAATCTTTTGATACCAGCTGAAGTAACTTTCTTGAAGCCCTGGTCACAGCCAATTTGGTAGGAGCGGTAAATTTAACAATATGTTTAATTGCTGGATGGTCTTTCCTTGCTAAGATAAAAACACCACTTCCTTCAGCTCTTTCATAATCAGTTGCTGCAATATTCGTACATGCGCCAAATATACCGTGCCATCCATCTATGCAGTTCTGATCAACTCTGTAGGCAATATCCTTTAAGAATTTGTTTGCGGCATCTCTGAGAATTTCTTCTGCATTCAAATTACTCGGTCCAAATCCTGGATTTGGC
>VFJK01000099.1 GCA_009886125.1 Geobacter sp.
CTGGACTCTACCAGAGAACTTCGACTCAAAAGGAAAACAGTCGATTTGAACAAAATTATTGCCGATTCTTTTCAGGTTCTTCAGCCACTTTCCGACAATTTAAAAGTGGGCATAAGAAAAAATGCATACGCTGAATCGATTCCGGTTTTTGCTGATTCTGAAAAAATCGAGCAGGTTGTGATCAATCTGGTAAAAAATGCAATGGAAGCTTCCTTGGAAGGCTCTCTTGTCGATGTGAGCATCGAAAATGGACCTGATGGAGCAGTGATCACGGTTACAGATTCAGGCGAGGGAATCCTTCCAGGCACAATCGATAATATTTTCGAAGTTTTTTACACTACAAAAAAGCATGGAACAGGACTGGGATTGGCAATCTGCAAGAACATTATCGAAGCGCATGGCGGTACACTGGAGGCCTGTAATAATGAGGGCAGAGGCGCTACATTCACAATAAAGCTTCCTTTTGGCGGTGATGACTGATGAAGGCATTGATTATTGATGACGAACCGGGAATCAGGCTCTCACTAGGTCATTTCCTCAGAAAACGGGGTTATGAGACTCTGGAAGCCGTATCCGGAACGGATGGGCTTGCTGTTGCTCAATCATCGTGCCCTGATATCGTTTTTCTTGACAAAAAACTTCCGGACTGTGATGGAGAGTCTCTTCTTCCCTTGCTGATCTCACCCGAAATCGGCTCTTCTGTTATTATGATGACCGCCTATGTCGAGCTTGATAAAGCGATACAGGTCATGAAACAAGGAGCCGAATACTTCTTTCCCAAACCTTTTGATCTCAATCATCTTGCAGTGATTCTGGATGGTATTGAAGAGCGGATCAGGCTGAAGAAGGAGCTGTTTCACTGCCGTAATCTTTATGACAAGATGGATGCATCGACCGGTATAATCGGCATTTCTCCCCTGATCAACAAGATTCACCGACTGATTTCCCTCCTTGCCAAAAATCCTTCAACTCCAGTTCTTTTATTCGGTGAATCCGGATCAGGTAAAGAGCTTGTTGCCTCGGCAATTCATCAACAGAGCAATTCATCAGGACCTTTTATAGAGATCAACAGTGCATCTCTCTCTGAAACACTTTTAGAGTCGGAACTTTTCGGTCACGAAAAAGGTGCATTCACCGATGCATCAAAAGCGAAAAGCGGCCTCTTTGAAATTGCGCATAACGGGACTATTTTCTTTGATGAGCTTGCCGAGATGCCTTTGTCAATCCAGGCGAAACTATTGAAAGTCCTTGATATGAAGGTTTTCCGAAGGGTAGGGGGGGTTGCGGATATTCGAAGTAATGCCCGTTTTATCGGTGCAACCAACAAGGATCTTGGCGCAATGGTGAAGAGAGGACTTTTCCGTGAGGATCTTTTTTACCGGATCAATGTTATTCCGATAACAATTCCGCCTTTACGTGAAAG
>VFJK01000021.1 GCA_009886125.1 Geobacter sp.
ACCGGTCATTATCAATTCCATAAAAAATTGGCCCGCCCCAAACGGGGGCAGGCCACATTGCCACTATAGAGCGAGCCTACTGTAACAAAAATCAAATAAGATGTCAACTCTCTTGCTTCTTTGTCCCCGGTTTGGACAGGCGTTAACTTGAGTTACAATATTACAATTGCCAACACTTTTCATAAAGGGAGACGATTCGGTAATTAATTACGGAGTAGAAAGACCTCCAAAAGTGAGTAAAATAAGTGTGCGGACAGAAAACAAGCTCAAGGAGGTCAATAAAATGAACAATACCGCACTTTTGAAAACCGAACCAGACCAAAAACCATTGGTTTGGCTGAAAGAACAGTTGGGGTTGCCAGCAGTCGAGTTAGGTTTGTTGCCAGCCAAAATCAGCAAACGGCTGTGGGTCAGCCCGGAAGAATTTTTAGAAGTGACATCTGCCCCGGATTTGGCTGAATGGGCCTTAAGGGTGAGTGGCAGTTGGTGGACAGAGCTACCCGCCGAAAAGTCAGAGCGCCGAGGTCGGAAGCTGGTGTACGCCAATGAGAGTGTCATGTTGGTAGCTCTGGTGCAAGTCGCTTGGCAAATGGGCTATGAAGAAGTAATTGACTATTTTCGAGCCCATGCCAGAGCCGCTGAGTTAGCTGGTTTTCCACCAGGACGGGTGATTAGCATCGGTCATTATTGGGACCGCCGCCGAGCCATTGGGGTCATGCCTTTCTGGTTTCTGTTCATCGCCTTTGTGGCCCAACTGATTTATTTAGGGGTGATCAAAGGTGGCGATGTCATTTTAGACGCTACCACCTTACAAGCCTGGTTTCGGATTGACCCCGATGCCGACTGGAGCTACCCCAAACCCTGGAAAGGCTCGGTCTGGGGCTACAAAGTCCATACCTTATTGTGTCGCTGGTCTCAACTGCCGGTGATGTTTGTGGTCAGTCCAGCCAACCGCCACGATGCCCCCTTTGCCATCACCTTGTTGACCTTAGCCGTCTCTTGTTTAGGGTTGCCCATTACCTTGGTTCGGGCTGATGCGGCCTATTTCAGTCTGGCGATTATGCTCTTCATTCGCCACTCGCTTAACGCCAGCTTTGTTATTGACTACAATCTCCGCCGTAAGGGTAAACGTTTTTTGGCCACCTTGTTCTTTCTCGACCAATGGTCCTTTCACCTGCGACCCAGAAGTAACATTGAACGTCACTTTGCTTGGGCTAAACGTTATTTTGGTTTGGAAAGTGCTCACTGGCTTGGCCTAATTGCCGCTTATCAACATGTTGCTTTAGTTTATTGCGCCATGTTGGCGGTGGCTATCATTGCTCATCGTTATCAACGTCCTGAACTTGCTGGCTCCAAAGCCCGTGTTTTAGCCCTCAAAACCGTCTCATGATTTACCGAATCGTCACATCTTAAATTATCAAGATGGTGCAAGATTACGTCTTCGCGCACATCAACAAAGGTCAACATATCGGCAATATTCTGCTCAAACAGGGCCACACCGGGTAAGTCCGCAGCCCAACGATCGGTTTCCATTTGGATGAAAGGTCTCACAATGTTGGCCTGTTTGGTGATTTCTGCTTTCACCCGCTCTTTAGAGAGTTGCCCAATGTCACTGTCTGGCTTGCCATATTTGTTTTCTACGCCAAGATACTCGCGCGCTCTATCAACAAACTTATGTTTGTAACCGCAAAAACCAATAAACGGTTTCTCTAAAATCCGGGTGATACTATCGTGCGGGCCGTGAACCCTAACAACGGTATTTACATCCATTTTTCCATTTGCGCCTCCGCCAAAGGTGTATTCGGCATCCCAGACCATCATGCGCCACTTGCGTTCATTGCCCGCAATATCTGCACCCGGATCAACCCGTTGGTACACAATCCAATTGTACCCGGTCCAGCCGCTGGCGT
>VFJK01000110.1 GCA_009886125.1 Geobacter sp.
CCCCTCTGGGTCGATGGTACTGCATGGGTAGCTATGTGGGAGAGTAGATCGCCGCCGGGAATTTTATTGAAAACGCCCCGCTTCTCTTTTGAGAGGCGGGGCGCTTTCGTTTATCTATATCGCTGTTATCCTCAAGCAAATACTGCTAATTTCATTGACAGTGGCTCATTTTCGATGGTATGAATTTGGCAATCAGAGAATATTCCGGCATGTCTCCCACGAAGTTCATTGTTTTCTGTTTTTTATAATTCTGCCGAATGGAGGGTATTATGAAAAAAATATTGATAACTCTTTTCGTTCTGGGTGCTCTCGTCAACACTGCTTTTGCCGAGGGAAGGCCGCGGATCGGGGTTCTGCGTTTTACCAACAATACGCATGCATCATGGTGGCATGGCGGCACCGGGAGTGAATTGCAGGACATGATGATTGCCGAGCTTGCCGCGACAGAGTCCTTTTCGATTCTTGAGCGCAAGGAGCTTGACAGCGTCATCAGTGAACTGAAGCTGGGCGAGTCAGGGCTCGTCGATCAGAGAACCAGGAGTGAGCTCGGAAAGCTCAAAGGTGCCAAGTATCTGATTGCCGGGACAGTCTCTTCATTTGAAGAGAATACCAGCGGCAGTGATGCCGGCATCAGTTTTATGGGGGTCAGCGTTGGCGGCAAGAAGGTGACCGCCTATCTTGCGGTTGATGTGAAATTGATTGATGTTGAAACCGGGGAGATCGTCGAGGCACGGACGATCGAGGCCAACTCTACCGGCGGAGGGCTGAGGGTAAGCGGGTCACTTCACGGGATGTCAGGCGGGCTCGGAAAACAGGAAAAAACACCCACCGGCAAAGCTATTCGCGCCTGTGTAGTCCATATATCCGACTATCTTGAGTGTCGCCTGACAAAGGAAGCTGACGACTCATGCAGAAAGGAATATGCGCAGAAAGAAAAGAAGCGGCGTGATAAGACCCGCAAATCTGTCGACCTGGATGAATGATCTGGTTTCGTGAATCAGGTAGTAATCGGAAGCATTATTGAAACGCCCCTTCACTCAAACAGTGACGGGGCGTTTTTATTTAATTACCATGATGTTGCTGTCTCATTAAGATGTTTTTTTCCGGAGGATGCGCTTGTCGCCCACCCGTAATGTCACTTTCTTTGAATCAAAATACTCCAGAACAGGGATCATGAACTTGCGGGAAAGACCGGTTAACTCCCGGAAATCAGCAGGAGCGATCTCACCCTTCTCTTTCAGGTACGCGATCAAGAGCTCCTCGATTCCGTTCATGATATCGGGGCGGTAAAAGACATCGCTCTTGACCTTGATCGCCAACCCTTCGCCTGCCAGCAGCGTCAGGTGCTCCAGTGCAAGTTTTTCAGATATACGCAGTGTCGTGCAGATCTCCTTCAGGAACGGCGGCTCCTTACCGCCTTGAGTCAACTCATGTTCGATCTGTCGATGGATATCGACCTGAGCTGTTTCAGCGCCGGCCTTTCTGCCGACCAGCCGGACATGTTCCCTGTCGATTATCACTTTCCCCTCTTTTTCGAGAGCGGTCAGGCATGGCGTGAAAAAGTGCTGATCGCTTCTCTCTGGAATCCTTGATTTCAGCTCTTCCTTGCTGATCCCTTCTTTGAGAGGATTATGGAGAAAATAGGTTGTCATGACGGTGAGCAGCAGGTCACACAGAGAAGAGAAGGCTTCACGACTCAGGTATTTCTTTGGTTCGCGCACAACCTGGATGATCTCGCCGCTGGACAACATTCCGGCAAGGGCACTCTCCAGGCGCTTGGATGGAGTCCCGCTCCGGGTCGCGATCTCGGCATAGGTGATCCCGGAAAGAAGGCTTCCGGCGACCATCCCGGCTATGATCCCCGCTTCAGTACCGATCGACAGGTCCTCCAGCAGTTTCAGTGCTTCCAGGGATCGCCGTCTTCGTCCTGGTGGCGATGGGTCGAGGATCCTGCCTCCGGCCACGGTTGCCGAAGGAGATGACGTGCGAAGGACAAACGGATCCCCGTTCAGAAGCAGGACCGGACGGGAGAGACGGAGTTGGGCAAAAGCGCTTTCACCCGGTTCGAGGGCATCTCTGTCAAACAGAACCACTTTGACAGGGACTTCGTACGTGGATGAATGGAGTTGCAGCCCGGCACGGTGTTTCAAGGGGCGGGGTGATGATTTGAGATGGTCAAGTTGAACGTCGACGATCTGTGTTGTCCGGTAAACCCCCTTCGGGACGACGACATCGCCACGCCGGACCTGGTGGTGATCGATCCCCTGCAGGTTAAGGGCCAGCCGTGTCCCGGCCGCCCCTGTTTCAACTTTCGCTCCATGGGCCTGGATCCCGCGGACTCTGCAGGGCAGCCCTGATGGCAGGATCTCAGCTTCGTCTCCAATGGCAACCGTACCGGACAGAAGCGTACCGGTCACCACGGTACCAAAACCCGCCAGGGTAAAAACCCTGTCAACCGGCAGGCGGAAAGGGCCCTCAGTCTTTTTTTGCTCCAGCGCACGAGCGAGCCTGCCGAGTTCATCCCGGAGACGGTCGATGCCGCTGCCGTTCCGCGCTGATACCGGGATGACCGGTGCACCGTCCAGGAAACTCCCGTTGAGAAAATCCCGCATCTCCTCAACGACCAGATCGAGCCAGTCAGAATCCACCAGATCGCTTTTAGTCAGGACGACCACTCCGCTCTTTACGCCGAGCAGTTGACAGATATCGAGGTGTTCGCGCGTCTGGGGCATCACCCCTTCGTCAGCAGCGATCACCAGCATGACCAGATCCATTCCGCCGACTCCGGCAACCATTGTCCGGACGAAACGCTCGTGACCGGGTACGTCGACGATCCCGAAATGGATCCCGCCAGGGAGGTCGAGGCCGGCAAAGCCGAGTTCGATGGTGATGCCGCGCACTTTCTCTTCAGGCAGCCGATCGGTGTCGATACCGGTCAGCTCCTTGACGAGAGACGTCTTGCCGTGGTCAATATGGCCTGCCGTGCCTAAAATGAGGTTCTTCATGGAGTTCGCCGATAGATGCGTATTTAATGAGGTATGGCGGAAGCACATGGGAATCGAACCCACCGGGGAGATTTCTCATCCCCCCCACCGGTTTTGAAGACCGGGCGGCCCACCAGCGACCGACGTGCTTCCATTGATATTTTGCAAATTGTCTACTGGTAATGTCAGGCGTGGATCATCTGCAGCCGGGATCAAGCGCTTCCCACGACCCGAAAACCCTTTCTCCACGCCCTCTGCATCCGCCTTTGCAGCTCTCTACCTCAGCACACGCCACACACTCTCCAGGCAGGGAAAGTATTTTTGAGCGGATCGCTTTCTTAAACTCCCCTTTTGCTATCTGCTTCAAGCTCGATTCATTGAGGTCCCCGAGCGGGACCGGCATGACAGGGCAGGGGTAGACGATTCCCTCCTGGTCTATCGACAGCATCGTGTTGGCAGCCTGGCATCTTCCTTCAGGAAAAGGGGTCAAGGGGAAGATGGCCCGCCATACAAACGGATCGTGAACCGTTATTCTCAGACCAGGGTCAGGCTGGAATGCCGAAAGATCGTCCGAAATATCCTTCAGGCCGCCTGCAGGAATATGAAACGGGACTTCTCCCTTGTAAAGGCGTTGCATCGGGAATACGAGGCGTTTGAGGCTGTTCTGTGAACAGAAACGGATGACGTCAGGGATCGTGGACCAGTTCTGCTCGCTGGGCGGGAAAGAGACGCCTGCAACTGATCCGGGAAGCGGGATAAGAGCGTGCAGGGTATCGATGTCGGTCACTTCAAAAAGGAGCTCTTTCGGCGGGGCCTGTGCCAGTGAAGCTGAAGCAGTTTCGGTGAGTGCTGCAGGCGAGATGGTAAGCGTGACCCCCATTCGCGCAGCAGTGCATTTTTGCAGGACTGTGTAACAGACAGCAGGGAGAGTGCTGCCTGTTGCTGTGATGTCGAGGTTGAGGATCTTTAGTTCGATGATCCCTTCGGTGATCTGCTCATGGTCCGGGGGATTGCCCGGAAGCGGGGTCATGTCCCAGTAGACCCGGATCGGGGTTGACAGCTCCGGAAGGCTCATTCTACCCAGCAGTGAGGATCAGGGTTGTTGAAATCGCCGGTCATGGCAAGCGCCCGGGCAGAGCAGCCGCCGAGGCACTCTGCATAATCGTTGCAGGATGCGCACTTTCCTTGTGGAGTCTTGTGGCGGAGTTTGTCGAGGACCTGCGAGTTCTTCCAGACCTCCTTCAGATCGTCTTTAACGATATTACCGATAATCGACGGGATAAAGCCGCAGGGGGTTATGTCCCCGTTCGATTTGATATTGAGGGAGAGTTTCCCGCAGACGCTCCCCTTGACCATCGCACTCTCGTCTCGCATCCCGAGCGAGGCGATGATCGGGTCGTCAAGGGAGATGTCAAGGTCAGTGCACTCCAGCTTCCTCTTCATCGCATCACGGTAGAAATCCTTCCACTGTGATGGGGAGAGATCGAGTTCATCCTTGTTTGCAAGACCGAGACCGGAGCATTTGAAGTTGTGGAAATTGAGCTGGGAAGCGCCATGCTTTCCGGCCATATCGATCAGTTCATCGATGGTGTCGTGATTGAAGGTGCAGATGACCGTTGAAATGGAGGTCTTGATCCCGGCATTGCGGAGATGAGCGAGGGCTGCCAGGGCTTTTTCATGGCTCCGCGGCATGCCGCGGAATTTGTCATGGACATCAGCTATGTGGCTGTCGATACTTATGCCGATCTTCGCGAAACCGGCATCTTTGAGTGACATGGCTTTTGCCTGATCGATCAGATAGCCGTTACTGTTCATCGATACCCGGAAACCGGCATCTGCGGCATGACGGGCTATATCAAGGATGTCGCTCCGCAGCAGGGGTTCGCCGCCGCCGAAATTAACGGCCATGACAC
>VFJK01000151.1 GCA_009886125.1 Geobacter sp.
ACCATGTGCTTCTCTACGGACCTCCCGGCCTGGGGAAGACAACGCTTGCCAATATCATTGCCTGTGAGATGGGTGTCAATATCAAGTCCACTTCCGGGCCGGTCATAGAGCGGCCGGGTGATCTTGCCGCGATCCTTACCAATCTCGAAGCGCACGACGTCCTCTTTATCGATGAGATCCACAGGCTGTCACATACGGTAGAAGAGATCCTCTACCCTGCCATGGAGGATTTCCAGCTCGACATCATCATCGGTCAGGGGCCAAGCGCCCGGACGATCAAACTCGATCTGCCAAGATTCACCCTGGTCGGTGCTACGACAAGGGCAGGCCTTCTCTCGTCCCCGCTGAGGGACCGGTTCGGGGTCATCTCCCGGCTTGAGTTCTATACTGATGCAGAACTCGCTTTCATTGTCAGGCGTTCTGCCCGGATACTGAATATCGGCATAACTGAAGACGCATCCCTGGAGCTTGCCCGCCGCAGCCGTGGCACACCCCGGATCGCAAACCGTCTCCTGCGCCGTGTGCGTGACTTTGCCCAGATCCTGGCGGACGGGAATATCTCCGAAAAGGTCGTGAAGGAGTCGCTGAAACTTCTGGAAGTCGATGAGATGGGTTTCGACAGTATGGATAGGACGGTCCTGCTCACTATTATCGACAAGTTCGGCGGCGGGCCTGTCGGTCTTGAGACGCTCGCAGCAGCAATCTGCGAAGAGAGCGACACCATCGAGGATGTGATCGAGCCGTTCCTGATCCAGCAGGGCTTTCTGAACCGTACCCCCCGCGGCAGGGTGGCGACCAGATCCGCCTATTTTCACTTCGGACGTATCGCTCCGGAATCGCCTCAAGGGGCGCTCTTCTAAATGCAGCTCTTTTTCGACTTTCCGATAAGACCCCAATACACCTTTTCCAACTTTGTAACTTGCAGCGGCAACAACACTGCTCTTGAATTTATCAAGAGGGTGATTATCCCGGATTCGGGTGAAAACCTTCTGTATCTTCACGGGGCAACCGGCTCAGGCAAGACGCACCTGCTTTCGGCCATAAGCAGTGAGCTGACAGACTGCTCGCCAGGATCACCGGTTCCGGTCATCCCGCTTGATGCCTTGACTGAAGAAAACTGCCGGAGCGTAGTGGAACGGGCCGGAGAGCAGAGTCATCTTCTGCTTGACGACCTTCATCTGCTTCGCGACAGCAGCCTGCTCCGTTCAGCCGTATGGCAGCTCTTCAACGACTTCTATGAAAGCGGCCGGAAAATAATAGCCACTGCGGCACTCCCGCCTAAAGAGCTGAACTCCCTTGATGAACACCTTCAATCAAGATTTATGTGGGGACTTGTCGTGAAGCTCGACATCTCAGACGATGAATCCCGGCGGATGATCATGGCCAAGCTGGCTACAGACAGGCAGATAGCCCTCCCTTCGGAGGTGTCGGACTATCTGCTTGTGCATGTGAGGAGGGACATCCCTTCCCTGGCAGCAGCCCTTGAGCAGATCAAGCAACGTTCCTTTGCTACGAAGAAGAGTATCTCGCTCAGGCTGGCACGGGAGGTTCTGGGCTAAAGGGGGGGGCTGGATACCTCCTTTGCAGGTATATCCAGTTATGTATGGGGGCCGGGTTCGTTGACGAATCGGTAGTGGTGCTTTTGAAAGGTCAGGGCACGCTTGACCCTTACCAGGAGAGGGATCTCCTTCACCGGTTTTGCCATAAAGTCGAAAAATCCCTTTTCAAATGCCCGCGGTTCATCGTCATCATGAGCCAAAGCGCTTATGAGGATCACCGGGGTGAACATCATCTCGGGGACATTCTGCATGGCAGCAAAAAGGCCGTAGCCATCGAGCTTCGGCATCATCAGGTCGGTTATGACGACCTGGGGTTTTTCGGAAATAGCTGATTTAAACCCTTCCATGCCGTCTGAAGCGGTAATGACCCGGTAGCCGTGGTTCCTGAGGGTGCTGGCAAGCACGTCAAGGGTGATCGGGTCGTCATCGACGATGAGCACCGTATCCGTCGCTGACTTGATGGACACTCTTCCCAGATAATGTTTGCAGATGGCGCTGTAGATGTCCGCTTTGGGAGCAATAAAAGGGACGATCGTCAGGCCGTTGTTTTCGGCGATATTTTCCACTATTTTCGTGTCAGTCGGATCAGCCATGGCAAGCGCGAGCTTGTTCTGTTCACGGCGGAGCGGGAAGAGGGTCCGTTCTAAAGCCATCTCCACCGGGATGATTTTGAGAACTTCAGGGGAGAAGGTGTAATCCCTGAGGTGCAGCACCACTTTGCAGCCGTACTGAACGCCAAGGGCGACTGCCAGCTCTTCACCGGTTATCAGCTCCATATCCTCCAGCACCGTGCCGAAGCGCTGGTTAAGGAGTTTGGCCCGGGAAAGTATCCTCTCCACGGTTTTTTCTGTAATTATCCCCTGTTCAACGAAAATCTCGCCCAGTCTTCGATGCGTAAGCATAATCATCTCCGGAAGTTATAGCTTGAAAAAAGATGTTGCAGCGAGTATCCGGCACAGTTGTATCAGCCAGTAGTGAAAAGAATTCATTAATTATTAATATAGCTGTATAGGGAAAATTGTCAAACGCGGCAGCTGAATTGCAGCCCTGTTCATCATAGTGACGAGCACCGTTAGTGGTACACAGGCTCACTTTTGTAGATACGGCTGCTACGTGGAACTCTTCATTTTTCAGACGATACTGATGTGTTGATTTTGGTATTTTATTGCAAAAAATGCTATCATGTACTCAGGTCAAAGTGAACGATTCAAGACAGCTTCAGGCCTGAAGGGGGACACAATGAACATCATCGAATGCACCATCAAAATGAGGAGAGAGGCGCAGGCGAATTATGCGAATCTTTCGCTGGCTGTTGTTGATAAGGATATGAAGAGACTCTTCTCGCTGCTGGCTGCTGCAGAAGACGAACATATTGATAACTTGACGGGGATAAATGAAGAGCTGAAAGCTTCACCGGCGATTGACAACCGGCTCAGCGACGGCGTCTGTGCCTACAGTCCGCAGATGGAGCCGCGTAATCTCGGGAGAACACTCCGGAAAGATCCGGATGCGTACCTCCATGTGTTGCGGGAGGAAGAGGAAAACATAGAATTCTTCGACCGTCTGGCAGCTGAGGCTGACAGGGAGATCACGAGAAAAGTCTGTATGGCCGCTGCAGAGAAGGAGCGGGAGCATCTGCAGGTCATACAACACATCTACTCGTTTGTCGAAGAGCCGCGCACCTTCCTTGCCTGGGGTGAATTCGGCAACCTCAAGACCTTGTAGGTGCTGGAAAGGAGATGAGAGTATGAACACCGGAAAATATCAACAGGTTTGTTACCGGACCGAGCAGCGCGATGAGTTCGTGCTCCTGCACAACCTGAAAAATGGCAAGGCAGGATACAGCTTCGGTTGCACTGCAGGAGGAGAGACCGTGCAGGTCAGGCTGACTGACGGGACACTCGACTCCTGGAGCCGCGATGAGTGTACCGAAGTAAGCTCCAGAGCGTGGTGAATGGTTCGGGAGAAAACAGCTGGACAGAGCGTGGAAAATATCGCTTTCGTTCAGCCCTTGCGGGGCGGGAAATTCCAGCTTATCCGGAGTAAGCTCGGGCGACAAACGGGAAATTAGTTATTTCTTCACCTTGCCGGGAGAACTCTTCTTTGTCAGGAAGTTTGCAGTATAGATATAATCATCCAGATAATCATGCTTACCATCGCCATTGAGGTCGCGCTTGGGGGGCTTGGCACCGCTGTCTTTGAGGAAAACGACGAAATCCGCTTCTGAAGGCGTCACACCCTCGACCAGTGGTGCCAGCGTAAGAGGGTACTCGATGATTTCGTTCTCTGTCAGGATTGTCAGGCTCGCTTGTATTACCCCAGCATGCGGCAGTGCTTCAGCTATCCAGGAAAAAGATGCCGCGTCAACATTGAGTGAAACCAGCTTGGCCCCTTCCAGCGCAAAATTAGGCGATTTATCACCGGCGCTTATGATTTCGGCATGTATTTTCACCGGAGTCTTGCCATCACTCAGGGTAAAGGCCGGTTCCTGACGTATGGTTGGTGTGATCTGCTTGTTGAAAAGCGCAATAAGTTCGGCGGGAGTTCTATCACCCTTGAAAGTGCGGAAGTTCTCAAGAGCGCTTTTATAGGAGGTCATGGTGACTTTCTCAGGTTTTTTCGATTCCGGGGCAGGTTTGTCTTCAGCCTGGTTCTCAATCGGCTTGACAGCTACCGGTTCGGTACTTTCTCCTGGTGTGCTGGACGCGTCTGCCGGTTTCTCGTCACTCTTGGTTTGAGCGTCCGATGGCAGGGTCACGGTGCCCAGATAAGCCTGGATTGGTGCTGATCGTGCTTCGGTAGAACCAGTGGCAGAAGCAGGGGGAGCGTTTTGCTGGCTGAAGGGGATTCCCGGGGTTGCGACAAAACCCGTATTGCCGTTTGTGGATGCCGGTGAATCGAAGGCGACTGAATTGCCCTCACCTGTCACTGCTGCTCCCT
>VFJK01000126.1 GCA_009886125.1 Geobacter sp.
CCTGCTGCGGGGTGGCCGCCGTATGGGGTTACTGAAGCAGTGTGCGAGACGACAAGGGCATTCGCTACGCCGCTGCGCTCTCTGCCGCCGGTTGTGTATATATTGAATGCTGAGACGGTCAGGCGGTCTGTGGAGGTGTAGGCGCGGAAAGCGTCATTTTTCTGACGGATGGAGGTTGAGTAGCTGTTGACAAGGTTTCGGTCGCCCCTATTATCGAGCTTCCCTGAAAAGGGATTAAAAGTGTAGTCATCTGCGCCGTTGGCAAGCATAACCGCCGCCATGACCAGAATCAGAGCAATGAAGCATTTATCGCTGAAGTTTGTCATCATCTCTGGCCTTCTGAATCACGCGGTCAAGGGCTTTAACTGCTTTCCTTCTCATGCCGGATTTAGTCACGGTAAATGTCACGCTCCCGACTTCGGCAATGAATAGTTCAATAAACTCTTCCAATTTGCCGATTTTAACCGTTTGACCGTTTATATCATTGTAAATGTCGATATGCAACACTTGAACACCTCCTTAGAAAATATCGTCGTATTCGTCGTAAGCCTGCGAAACTTTGTCATTCCATGCCGCTTGAAATCCCGCCGATCCTCGCACGAATTGATGCACTCCGGTTGATACCTGGCGCTTGCGGATGTACCATTGCCCGTTCGGATCAAGGCCGCCATAGTACGCGGGGTCGTTTGCCGCTTCAGCCAGTGACGGTTCACGGACTATTTCGTACTGAGCAAGCGCGGAATATACCTGCCTGCCGTTGCGGTCTATGGGGAGGGTTATGTTTAGGTATGCCATTATTCTGCCGCCATTGTTGATGCTGTTTTCTCTGCCAGCTTCGGTAGTTGGTTGTATATCTGGTTTACTATCTTTGCCATCATCGGGCTATCAGGTTCCACCTTTGAAGCTGCAAGAGCTAATCTTTGCCCCTGCTTAGTAGTGGTTATGAACTTAGTTACAAGCGCCGCCGTCCCTGCTACCCCTGCCGTTTTCACCATCCCGGCTAAACCTGCCAGACTGTAGGCTGCTGCGCCCGTTCCGCCTGCCATTGTCAACGGCGCAAACCTTACACCTGTTGGCGGATTCTCCATATACTGACCGGCTCTCTTTGTGACCTGAAGAATGTTTGCAAGACCTGTCATCTCGTTAACTTCTTCAGGTGACCATTTGACGTTTTTCTTATATTTCGGGTCGTTGGCAAGGTTCTTTAATGCCGTCCCGTATTTCTGTGGGCTAAAAAAACCAGTCGTTCCCGCGCCGGTCGTACCCATAGCTTTATCAAAAGCCTCTCTCATTGCGTCAAATTTGACAGAGTATTGCTTGAACGCTTCATTTGCCACCTTAAATTCGTTTATTCCTGTGCCGGATACTTTTGACAGCATGGTATCCATATCGTTGCTTACAGCCGAATATACAGCACTAAACTGTGCTTTTTCTGTTGGAGTTTTAGCCCCACCAATAGCCTGCCCGATACCCTTGCGAAGTTCCCATAAATCCTCAAAGGAGAATTTAGGTGTAACTTGTCGAGTTATTGCTTGACCTTGAGCATTTAAAACCCCTATTGGAATTGTTTTATCTGCGGTATCTCCTACAATATCGGCAAGTATCCGCTTTACTTTGGTATCTTGGATGCTCTGAAAAACGTCTGGATACCTGTTCAGCATCTCAGCCGCCGTTGCCTTAACTTCAGGCGCGGCATCTTGAGGCAATGTCTTCGCTGTTGCCTTCAACTTATTATATAAAACATCAAGGTAATCATCATTTGCCGTCTTCATGGCTGAAGTAGTGTCAAGAGTAGGGTCTATGACGTATTTGCTAAAATTATCTGTTGCCGCCGATTTTGCTGCCGTCTGTTGCTGTTTCCTAAAACCTCCGATACCAAGGACAGATGGAACTCTTTCCATAAGTGTGTCGGTACGGCTCCCTGTTCCCATGAGTTCGGAAAGCGTGACGGGTATCTTGAACTTATCAGAGAGTTTCTGAATCGCAATATTGGCAGTTGGATTTGTTAGGAAAGCATTCAAACCTTTCCCCGCCGCTGAAACTACGCCTTGAGCCGCTGCTCCTGCTCCTGCTCCGAGTGCGGTCTTTGCAAGTCGGCTTTCACCTTCTGGCACAAATTCAGATAATCCCATGCCTGCGCCTGCGAGTGCTGAAGTTCCGAGTCTACGTGCAAATCCGCCAACTACCCCGCCGGGAGTGGTGACAAACGGGAGCACCTTCCCAACAAAGTCACCGACTGTTGCAGCAGTGCTTTCTTTTTTCAGAGGGGCTATATCTTCCCGGGCCTGCATACCTTCAGCCGTAATCCTCTTGACTGTTTCGGGAGAGACAACGCCGATCTTCTCTCCGGCTGTTGCAGCTAATTGCTGCACCCCCTTGCCTACATCATAGAAGCCCGCGCCCATGCCTATCAGTGCATTCTGCGCCCCTTCTGCACCTTTCTGCACCACGTCCGGCATTCTCTCCATGATGGTCGTGGTGCCCTTCTCCTGCCGGATGAACTCCCGCCGCGCTGCTTCAGGGGTATCGCCTCCGGTGTATTGAGGAATAGGCTGTTCAATTATCTGCGCTCCCGCCGGTAAGCCTTCAAATACCGTTGCGCCTTCGGGAAGTCCAGCGTATGGCATCAGTTCCACCCCCCTTTACCGTCTGAGGTTACGATTGACCCATCTGATAGTTTTGCTTTTGTGCCGGATGGAGCTATGCTTGCGCCTGTCTTTGGGGCATCAGCGTCTCTAAAAGAATTACCCCTTACCACTACATTCGCCGGATTATAGCCGTATCTATCAGCTAAATCCCTGTACTCGTTGGCCCTTGTTTCGTACTGCTGCGAAGCGATAACGCCGAAAGCATTAACCATGCGATTCAGTGCAATACGATCTTCATTCGTCAAGCCTGCGCCGCCTTGAGAGATTTTATCCCACTTGCCTTTTATCCGGTTGAGTGCTGCAAGGTCGCCAGGTGTACGTGCATATTCGGATTCTCTGACTACGGATGTCGGGTCTAGCATCTTGTTGAATACGGTGATGATAGATTGATCGACTGCAACGTTGTTTCCCTTGCCCATACTTTCAAGCGCCTTCAAAGCTCGCTTCGTCTGAACTTCTACTGTTGGGTATTCTTTCACTTCCGGCAACGATAGGAACTCTTTGCGGAGTCGGTGTTCATCTCCTGCCACCTTCCTTGCGTCGAACTGGGGAGGGGCCGGTGGCGTATGTGTAACAGATACCTTAGTCGTGGCAATCGGCTTGCCATTAGCGTCAACATCGTATGCGTAATTTTCATTGGTAGGCCCAGATGATATATTACCCTCAACTCTCTTAAATGGTATTCCCTCTTCTTTCGCCTGCTGCGCCTTCAGGTATTCATCTTTCAGCTTCGCGGCATCGTTTAATGCGTATCGGTTCGCCGGGTCTTTTGCAAACTCGTTGTAAAACTGATTGACCGTGGCGGATAAGTCCGGCATGAATGTTCCCGGCTGATTCGGCGTACCATATGCCCTTGCGGAGTCAATAACTGATAGCCCTTGCGTGAACTTGCCAAGAGCTGCATCTGTGCCAGTTTTCTCCCTTGCGGCTGATAGGTCGTTAATCTGCTTATTCCCCTGCGCCATGTTCTGATAGTTTCCGGCGAGCTTGTCAATCATGGAAACCCGCGCCATCGAAGCAGGGTCGTTTGCAGCGTTAATCAAGTCGCTCTGTGTCCCGTAATTGGTTATGAAGTCATTCAGCCCCTTTGCCAATACCGGATTGCCGGAAGCGGTCGGGGTCGTGTCCTGCCAAGTATCGTCTACCTTTTTTTGACCATAAACAGCCTCAAGCGGATTCTTGGCAATCTCCTGGACAGACGTGGCATCTTTAAACATGGGGTCTTGCATGAAACTCTGAAGAGTTGCCATAGTCGGCGCTGCCTGCTGCCCAAATACCTCTTTGCGGGCAAGTTCAATCCCCGGCTGCGCCGCTGCATACCCCTGGGGGCTTGCAAACATCTCCGGCGTGACCTTGAAGTTAGGGTCGGCTTTGATCTTGTTGGCGATAATATCATTCGTCTGCGATTGATCGTAATTACTTATATTTCTATTGGCTATGCCTTGGAAAAAATTCAGCCAATCAAGAGCATCTGACATGGATTACCTCCCGCTGTAATACGGCTTCTGATTCGGATCGGGTGAGTTTACGCTTGGTAAAGACATGGGGCTTAATTGCCCTCCTTGACCTAGCAGAGAAAACAAACCAATCAGCTTATCCCCGGCTGCCTTTTCAGGTGCGGGCGCGGATTGAGTAGGTGATACCGTGAAAGCGTTCGCACCTTGCCCCGCGTTCATTGTCGGGCCTAGCTGTGGCGCTTGCATCTGCTGAAACTGCTGATACTGTTGCGGCTGTTGAAATTGCCCACCCTGCGGCTGTTGAAATTGGCCTAGGTACTTGCCAAACATTTGAGAATAATTATCCATAATAATTGCTCCTTAGTTGTTAGAAAGGACTCCAGTTTTTACCCCAGTTTCCGCCCCAACTCCCTAGTTCGTTTTTCACGAGTCCGCCAGCAGGAGGCGGTGTGCTTGCTTTCACGGATGATGAATTAGCCCCGCCGCTCTGGTTGTAAACTCCCTGCATATAATCAGCAGGCCGCCAAGCGTTAGCCACATTTGCCGCTGTGTTGGTAAGGCCGAATGCGTTTGCACCCTGCGCCCTTGCCTGATTGAAGGCGTTCGCCCCTTGAGTTGATTGATCTATACCGCCTGCCCTGTTGAGGGTGAAGGAATTTTGACCGGTTGCGTTGGCCTGGTTGAAGGCGTTGGCCCCTGCTGCATTGTTCTGGTTAAACTGATTTGCCCCTGCTGCATTTGAGAGGTTGAACTGGTTAGCACTTGCCGCGTTGTTTTGGTTTGCAGCATTCACCATCTGATTCTCACCGGCCTGTAAGTTATATCTCTGGTTACTTGCTTCAGCCGCCGCCTGATTAATAGCAGGCATGAAAGTTGAAGCCATTTCCTTATTCA
>VFJK01000078.1 GCA_009886125.1 Geobacter sp.
ATCAGCGGGAGAGAAATCATTCCATCCGGCCGCACCACCACAGTCCGAGACAAATCCTGATTTCTCCACACCGTTACTTCCACGACATCCTCGGGGCCAAGAAGAAAATCCTTTGATAGCGGGCGATTCACTTCTTCCAACGCTTCCCTCAACGGAATTTCCGCACATCCGGATACAAGCATGAGCGAAATCCCCACCATGCACAGGCAGAGAGTCTTTCGCCTCAAATCAGCACATTTAACCGACAACATTCTTTTTCTCCCTCGCACATTCATGGTACGAGCACCATGGTCTCTGAAGGCACGACAATTTGATCACCCGGCTTCAGCTCAATGTTCTGATTGGATCCATCCCTCAAGACGATGTCATCATAACTTGCTTTTAGCTTGACTTGCCCACCACCATCCTTAGCGAATCGGAAAACTACAATTTTATTCCTGGCTGCCGTAGGCGTAAAACCACCAGCAACTGTAATCGCCTGTAGCAAAGTGGTCTTGCTCTTGAGAGGAAACTTGCCCGGGTGCGCCACTTCTCCGAGCACATAGAGCGCGTAACTATTCACCTCTTTCACAAGAATAGATACTTGCGGATTCTCTTTGTACTCTTTCAACTTACCAGAGATATCCTCAGCTAATTGAACTGTTGTTTTTCCAACCGCGGACACATCACCGATGAGAGGAAGAGAGATTTTACCGTCAGGACGTACAGTCACCGTCTTTGAAAGATCCGTATTCCGCCATACAGTAATTTCTAATACGTCTTCTGGTCCAAGAATATAATCTGTCGTCACAATCAATGACGACTTCTCATGTGCAGCCTCCTGGAGCGGATTCAATAAGGGAGGCTTCGATTGTGCCAGCGCCACTATCGCTGTCATCGCCACTATAATGCCCGCAATCGCAACGCTACGTATCATCCTGTTCATGGCTGCCCTCATGTGGTGAACCGACTCAATCATATCTTTTCGCCTCCAGGCTGCATGCAGTTTCACCACAAGCTCACATCACAACCTTTTGTTTAGAACATAAACTTGAGACCGACGAAATAGGGACCCGCGCCACTATTTTGACTAAATGGCAATTTCCTCGTCCACCGCACCTCCGCCAGTGTCGGCGTCTCTGCCGCGGTGATCGGTGTCGGCACATAGACCTTCATGACTTGCTCGATCGCCGGAGCCTTGTCCATCAAAACAAGCATCCCCCCGCTGCTAATATTGACCGACAGCGCTTTCCCCTGATGAGCAGATAACGATAGATCATCTACCGGAGTGGTCATCTCATACGGAATCGGCCGCAACAACGCCACTCGTTCGTTATGCTTCTGGAAATCCGTCGATATTGGCCATTCCCACTCATTCTGTCCCACGGCACCCTCCCCTACGAGATTAATAGATGTAAAAACACCTCGCGCCACACCGACTTAGATTCCTCGGAAAAGGCGCCTTGCCCATCTTGCTCTTTCACTGATAACGCCAGACGGCCTCACGGTTCGTCCGATCGCCTTGCTCTGTTAGGGAGAGTATAGGAAGGCAGCATGTGAGGGAC
>VFJK01000029.1 GCA_009886125.1 Geobacter sp.
CCGTGCATCTGCTGGAAGAGGCGAGGATAGACAAGAGCGATCTTCATTATTCCCCTTCCGGAGTGATGGCAAAAAGCACCCAATCACCCATGACGGTTACTTCCTTCCATTTTTTTACCCCTTCACGGTAAAAGGGGGTTTTGAAGAGCAGGCCATTGTGTAGTGAAGTTCGATTCATTGCTACCAACTTGATTTCTTTGCTTTTCAGCAGATTCATTGTCTCAGCATGGCTTTTCAGTGGCGATATTGCAGAACTGACTTCATTGCTCCAGATTATTACCGGCCGGAAGCGGGTTTCGCGTTTCAGAATCACCGCCAGGTAGGGGCTGTCTGTCAGTATGCCAGTTGCCGGGAGATCAAGTGTACTGATTTTTTTGGCAAACTCCATGTTGGCTTCGCAGAACTCAGGGGCTTCTCCTTTTTGCGAGAGAATCGTTGTTGATATGCTCATCGGCCCAAGTGGAAAGGAGAGTGCCGAGAGAACGCCCCAGAGTGATGCCGCAAGCAGCAGCCATGGCAGGTGCCTGAGCCGGCTGTTTTCAGCTGTTTCTGCCAGTGACTTGCCGGTAATAAGTGCAAGAATGACGATTGCGGGAGCCAGTACTTTAAGGCTGTAGAGTATTCCGCCGGATGTTTTGCCAATAGACCAGAGCCAGAGGAGCGTAATGAACAGTAATGAAAGTGTGAAGGCGTAGCTGTGGCGTCCCTTTTTTGCAAGAAAGGCGAGTCCGGCCAGCAGAGTTATTGATCCGCCGAGGATGATTTCAGAACCGATCGCCAGCCACTCTCTCACCCCGAAATTGCCAATGCCGAAAATTTCACCATAATAGTGCAGCACCGCGGTCAGGAGCTGGTTAGGATTGGTTGTACCCGGCATGCTGAACGGGTAGAGCGGATTGCCGGTAATAACCCAGTTCCTGATGTACCATGGACAGGCGATTAATGCGGCAAGAAGCGCATATTCCCAGGCATGGCGACGGGTTGTCGGCTCGAAGATGAGCACTAAAAAGCCCGGGAGTGCCAGTGCGGGTCCGTAATCTCTCGTCAGTGCCGCAAGAGCGGCAAAAAGAGCGGCCGCAGCCACTATGCCGGGAGACGGTCTGCGAGCTGCTGCCCTGGCAAAACATATCTGCCCGGCAACGGCGATGACCAAAAAGCCTGTTTCCTGACCTATCTGTACTGACTGGATCAGCAGTGGTGAGGCTGCCAGCGCAAGCAGGGAGAACGCTGCCGCTTTCTCTCCGTCAGTGATTTTTAATGCTGTCCAGGTAAGGCCGAGAATGGAGGTGAACTGCAGAATTACCGAAATGACTGACAGCTGCGGCAGGGTCAAGCCGGTGGAAGCGTAAACCCACCAGTAGACCGATGCTACCAGTGGAGGGAATCCATCCGGCATAGTATAGATGGAGAAATCTGCTCCGGACACCGGTGGGTAAAAGGAGAGGGTGGAGTACTGGACCATTTCGCGGGCGAGGGCGTTCCAGCGCGTGAACGTGTCAAAACCAGCCAGTGGGTAGAGAATGGCGCGAAAAGCCACGGCAAGCAGCAGCAGTATCGTCACGGTCAAAGCTGACCTGCGCCAGAAAGAGTCTCCGCTGAGCTCTGTGTCGGCAGGCGATTCTGCCCTTACCCCACGCCTTGTTGTTATAACTCCGCAGAGAGCCGTACATGCTGCCAGCATGACAGCGATTGCGCTGAAAGTTATACTGCTGTTGCAGATGGTCAGTGCGGTTATTGATTGACAGATGATCAGGGCAGAAAAAGGGAAGGCGGCGAAGCAGGGATATTGCAGTCGGAGCAGCCGGGCAAGAGCATGTCCCGGGAGGGTGAGCCCGAGAAGAGCGATTATGAGATTAATTGGAGTCATAGTAACACCATTATCTCCCCAGCTTTAAAGCGCGCCGCGGGATATTTGGTGAACGGAATTCGACACATTTTTGACAGGGTGGTGGAGGATTCCCTTGTGCAGCGCCAGCAAGCAGGCTGCGGAATCTCTCTCCGTGAATAATCTCTATAAGTGTCTGTTCATTGATATTACCGATTATAATGGAGTCTATGTCACCGCTGAAGACGCTTACGCAGCAGGGCATGACAGTTCCATCAGTAAGGATATTCACATTGCCCCGCCATAATTCAAGGCAGGCGCTCAGGTTGTCTTTACCTGTGAATTTAAATTCTGGACTGATCTTTATGTTTTCTATTAATCCTGCCCATTGTTCCTTTACCTGAGACATTTTTGCATCATTGCCGCTATGCGCAACCAAGGCGAGCTTTATTTCCATCTCCGGGCGCTTCAGTTCAGCAAGGTGTGTAATGTTTTTCCTGAGCTGAGGCTGGTCGACTCCGCGAATATCAAGGTTTAGTTCAGGATCTGTTTCGACGGAAACATTGACAACTGAAAGGGGCGAAGCGGCAATACGTCCAAGTATTTCACCAGTGAGAAGTGTCCCGTTTGTCGCCAGTATGGCCCGGACACCTTTTTTGCAGACATATTCAATCATTGGAATAATGCCATCATGCAGGAGAGGTTCGCCAGCAAGGCTGAAGGTGACCGATTCAACCGATTTGGGAAGGTGATCGATAATCCGGGTAAAAGTTTCCCATGGCATGCGAGCCGGACGATTTTTGACGTACTCCATGCTCCCCCAGCAGGTCTTGCAGCGGAGGTTGCAGCCGTATACCGGCTCGATGACGATTGCTGTCAGTCCGGCAATCCTCGGGTTGCCCCGCCAGTAGTGCCAAAGATTCCGACAGGTCAGCCATATGCTCCCCGGTCTTTGCATCTTTTCCAGAATCCAGTCGGCATGGTCACTATTGCCGAAAAGAAGTTGTGAGGCTTTTTTGTATAAAAAAGTTAGAATCCTGCCAGACCATTTCATGGGGTTTGCCGGACTTTCATGCAGGCTCTGAGCCACCCTTTCAGTAGCTCCATCTCGGTTGTTTTCATCAGGTCGCTGTTGATAAATACTTCATAGCAATTCAATAACCCTGCGGGAATCTGTTCAACTCCAGGCTTTATTTCAAGCTCGTCCAGCTTTCTGCAAATATCGGCATTACCCAGATAACCCGAGATTTCATCCCTGAAATCAGTCATCAGGTCGTGGGGATTCCTCTCTTGAAAAGCGGTGGCGGAGTGAAACAGAATATCCCAGCCGTTGGCAGCACAGATTTTCGCTGCAACAAAACTCCGCCAGATGTCGGTCATTCTGAAGCTACATGTTGATGGAAGGTAGAGGAGCGGAAAAGCTTCCTTGAACCAGGTCGTATTCTGGCTGTTGAAGGGGGCTTTTGCCCCGGCAGAAAGCGCCAGTGGCAGCTCTTTGCGAAATGTTATCGGCAGGGGTCGTGTAAGCCGGTAAATAGCGTCTACGTCAGGGTTACCGTCGGTAAGCCCTTGCTGGATCGGTGCATGAGATGCAGTCGCTTCGGTTGCAGGAGCAGGAGTGGTTTTAATCTCTTCAAGCGGCAATCCACGCGGCCAGACATCTTCGTCAGTAAAATAGCGGTAAGGGTTTACCCAGCCTGGGGCAGATATTCTTCTGGCTTCCTGCTCTTTGTGGCGCTTCTCCCAGAAACCCACCAACGGGAGGTTGTCGTCATCGGTTTCGATGATGATCTCTGCCCCGCGCTTCATGGCAATCAGATAGCCGAGGTTTTTTCTGGAATAGTGGCCCTCCGGCAGCAGGCTTGCGAGGTTTAAACCACTTCTCGTCTGTCTTTCTATGCTCCAGTAATCGCAGCCGTCAAGAACGAAGTCAGCCGGTGACTTGCTGTCGCCGATGACTATAAAATCGATGCCATGCCTTTGACACCCTTCTGCATAGGTGCGGAGGACATGATTCGGCGGTGAAATGGAGGTTATGACGAGGGCAGTATTCAAGCGGGAGTCCTATGTGCCTGTAACAGCAGGCTTGCCGGTAATTCTCAGCATAAAGTAGTGCAGCAGAACCTTAAGCGCATTCAGCACAGCCTTTCTTGACACCCGTGGTGAAGGAGCACGATAGGTAATCGGTAGCTCGGTATATTTTTCTTTTCTGAGCAGGTAGCGCAGCTCGGTCTGATAAAAATGGGCAGTCGACAGTAGCTCATATTTCAGTAGTTTTGCAACAACATCCGCATGGAAACCTTGAAAACCGGAGGTCATGTCGGCAAGACGTGTGCCAAGCAGCAAGTTGGCAAGGAGAGTGCCGCCTCTTGAAAGAAGTCTTCTTTTTAGCGGGGTAGAGGTAATCGCTCCGCCAGGGATGAAACGATTGCCGAATACGCAAGTGTAGCCTTTGCCCAGTTTATCCAGAAAGAGCGGGATCGCTTTCGGGTCGTGGGACATGCCCGCATCCATTTCGATGATGTACTCATGCCCGGCTCGGTATGCTTCGGCAAGACCACGTACATAGGCGTCGATGACATGCCGGTTTTCCGGCGCGAAAACGGTTAAGAAACGAGAGTCATTTTCTTCAAGAGCCCGGCAGAGCGCAAGGGTGCTGTCAGTTGAGACGTTGTCAACGACAAGATAAACAGTTCCGCAGCCAAGGTTGTCCATGACGTCTTTTAGCTCATTTATGAACAGTTCGAATTCGTTCTCTTCGTTGGCCATCGGTACGACGACGGCAAAGTTTTTCAAGTTTTCAATCAATCCCTGAAGCTCCTTGAGTAGCTGATGTAGAGCCAGTGTTCGATCAGGAGTGCGGTAATGCCGTGGCGGTATCTGAAAGTAGCCAGAGGTCCGTACAGGTATGATGCGATTCTCAGCAACAGGTCTTTACTACGGCTGCCGGTGGAAAGCGTAAAGAATTTTCTGTCAATAAAGTAGGCTGCTACCTGCATCATGTTGACGGTTGCAGCAAACTGCGGCGTGTACCACGGTGGCGTAAAATCTCCTTCTACTTCCATCCCTCCCCACTCTTCCTGACTACCCGGGGGAGAGTAGCCGCGACTTACTGCCGCCGGGTAGAGTTCAGTTCCCGGCAGTGGCCGGTATTTATTCGGTGGAAAGATGATCGCTCCTGGATTGTCTCGAATCAGCTGCAGCACCAGGGCACGGGTCTCGGCCAGCTCCCTGAGAGTCTCTCCCGGCAGACCGACTATCCAGTTGTAGGCGGCTTTTATCTGCGGATGCTGAGCAAGTTTCCGATTTACTGCAATTATCTCAGAGACGGTGACATGCTTGCCCATGAGGTCAAGCATGCGCTGTGAACCTGATTCAGCGCCGATATGGAGTATGTCTGTTCCGGCTTCGACAAGTTTTGCAAGGTAACGGTCATCCATCCTCATTATTTCGTCAATTCTCGCCCCTCTGAACCCCAATTTAACTTTTAGTCCTCGCTGCTTTATCTCGTCTATGATCGCTTCCACATGGGAGAGGTCGACAAATGAGTCGTCATCGATGAAGTAGATATAGTTTGCCTGGTACCTTGCGACGAGAAAGCTTATGTGGTCGGCGACTTCCTTGGCCGGCAGCAGTTCGTATTTTTTCGGGATGTCACGATAGAGTCTGGGTGATGAGCAGAAGGTGCATTGGTACGGGCAGCCGAGCGTGCTGAAGAGCGGAAAGACCCGGTCGCTAAGGTCCAACTGGCCGTATTGATCCATGAATGCATCAACCAGATGGTATGGAATGTCGTGGAAGTCGTGATATTCGAATAACGGTTCGGGAGGGGTGGTCACCGGCAAGCCATCGGCAGGGTTGCGGAAGGTGAGCCCGTTAATGGCGGCAATTGAGGAAAGCCCTGCGGCGATGGAGTTTGCCAGCTGTGCCAGCGGCCTGGAGCCGTAGCCGCTGATGACAAAGTCGACACTCCTTTCAGAAAGGATGTCTTCAGGGGCGAAATTTGCGTGTGGGCCGCCCCACACCGTAGCGAGCGATGGATAGCGCTGCTTGAGCCAGCGGGTTATTTTAAGAGCGCTACTCACCGGAGTACCGGTTATGACGCTGATCCCGGCAAGGATGGTTGCCGGGGAAATTTTGCGGCTGATCTCTTCTTGCCATGAATCAGGGCAGAGCCTGGCATCAACGATGTCAACGGCAAAATCGGCCTTGAGCGAGTCAACTGCCGCATAGAGGAGGCTTAAGGGGATATGGCGGACGTAGGCGCCGGACATCCCCATCTCCGGATAGATCAATAGTATCCGCTGTTGCATCTCGTGATTTAATCCGTTAGAAAAGTGTGCTATCCTGATTCATTATTTTAGCAGAGTACCATGAACTGGAACCTCTTATGAACCTGAATCTTACCGGGGACGGCAAGCACAACGATAAAAAGAGACTCCTCCTGACTGCAGCAGCCGTTTCGCTCCTGACAGTTTTGGTCTATATCGGCAGTTTTGCCGGCGACTTCATCAATTATGACGATAAGGCCTACCTGTTTGAAAATCCGGTCATAAAGCAACTTGACCTGTCGTCAATCTTCTCCATGTTTACCAGTGCCCCTGCCGGCTGGTGGATGCCGCTCACCTGGCTCTCTTTTGCGATCGACTATCAGCTCTGGGGGCTTAATCCTTTCGGGTTTCATCTCACCAATACTATCATCCATGCAGCTAACGCGGCGCTAGTTGTTATCGTTGCCGCAAAAACCATTGGGTTTAGGGAGAGCGAAGCTGACGATCGGCTCAACCAGCTCATTTTCGCAGCGGTCGCCGGACTGTTATGGAGTCTGCATCCTTTGCGGGTGGAGTCGGTCGCCTGGATCGCCGAGCGCAAAGATGTGCTGAACGGTTTTTTTGCCCTCCTGTCGGTTCACTTTTACCTGCGATGCCGCAGTCCTCAGGTTCAAGGTGCCGAGCCGGGGCGCTCATCACAACTTTCAATCCTTTTCTTCTATCTCTCCCTCGGGGCGAAATCGGTCACCGTCATACTGCCAATCATGCTGTTGGCGCTTGATCTCTATCCTTTGGGGCGACTCACCGCGGATACTTTCCGCCAGAGAGTGACTGAGAAAATACCGTATTTTGCCGGCTCGGCGCTGGTTGTTCTGCTGACTTTCGTAATCGCGGCAAAGAGCAATTTTCTCGTCAGTTACGAGATGTTCCCCTTCAGTCAGCGTCTGGCAGTCTCCGGGAATGCCATTATGGAATATCTGCGGCTCTTTTTGCTGCCGACAGGTTTAAGCCCTCTCAATGTCATCCCTGACCCGATCCCTTCATCATATACTTTCAAGGCTATTGCCGCTCTGGTACTGATTTTTGCAATTGCTTTCAGTCGCAGTGCGTGGCTCCAGAGCAGTTTTGTCTGTTTTCTTCTCCCTTTTTTACCGGTGCTGGCTTTCTTTCAGAACGGAGATCAGGCTTTTGCCGACCACTTTACCTATCTGCCGGCAGTTGCTCCTTCCATTGTCGTTGCAGCTGTCATGCTGACTTTGCGGCAGCGCTTGGCAAAGGGCGGCAGAGCTTTGCTGCTCCTGGCGGCATTCTCGCTAATCGCTGTATACAGCCTGCTCTCGGTGCGAATGTTTACTGTCTGGCGCTCCACAGAAGCTTTATGGTCCCGAGTGATAGCTGTGCAGCCGATTGCGATCAATTACAAGGAGCGGGGGCGAAACTACCATCTGGAAGGGCGTTATGAGGAGGCTGCAGCTGACTTCTCAACGGCGATTCTGCTGCTCTCTGAGACGTTGAAACCCTACAGTTACAATTTTTTTGCTTTTCGGGCGGAGTCGCTCCGCTGTGCCGGTCTCTATGCGGATGCTGTCCGGGATTTCGATGCAGCCATCGCCCTGCTGCCACATCCGGTCTACTTTCATCATCGTGGACTCACCTTGAAGGCAATGGGGAGATTGGCGGAGGCGGAGAGCGATTTCAGTAAGGGCGGGCGGGTTACAACTCCTGTTGTCTGGTTTGACCGGGAGCTTTGACCTATGAGGTCGGCAGACCAGACGCTGTATTCCTTTCGGATTACCGGCCTCTCCCCGGTGCCTGAAAAAAGCTCTGAAGCAGATAATCGAAGTTAGGATCGTTTGATATATTCGCCAGTTCTTCATTATTGACCAGGTTGTTGTAATCCCGATAACCCCGCTGCAAGGCTTTTTCCAGCCAGTACAGGGATGCTTCCCGTCGTCCTGCCATGGATTCCACACAGGCGAGCTGGTAAGCTATTTCCGGACTCTTCCACCCCTTAGCTTCGGCCTTGCCGTAATAATCCCGTGCCAGGTCGAAACGCTTCTGAATCGCTGCCAGATTTCCTAACTGAATAACTACATACATCGCTTCGGGCTGAAGGGAGTGAGCCTTCTGGTATGCCTGTTCTGCAGCCTGGAAGTCGCGGTTGTCCAGGCGATTCTCTCCAAGTCTTGCCCATCCTACCGGATTTTTCGGGTAGAGCTTTAAGAGCTGCTGCAGTATCAGATACTCTTTTTCTGAGTCACCAAGTGATGCATATTTATTGACCAGATCAAGCTGTACAGGAGGTGCGTCGCTGGCATGCAAGTCCCGGGACTGGCTGGCAGGCGTTGCATAATACCGTTTATAGGCTATTACGAGGTAGTCCCAGGCCTTAGTGCTATTCGGAACCTTTTTAACCGCATCGCTGAAGAGAGTCATGGAGTTGCGCCATACGCCTGCACGTTCATGAGAGGCCATTGCCAATAAAAGCACAAGGGGGGCGAGCAGGGTGCAGAACAGCACCCGGTGATGCGGCCAAAACCGGTCCCTCAGTTTGGCAATGCCTGCACCTGACAGGACAGCCACCCCTATGAAGGGGATATATAAATAGCGGTCGTTGATCATGGAAGCCAGGGGGACGATCTGCGATAACGGAAGCAGAGCTATCCAGAAAAAGAGTATCCAGAAGCCGAGGCGCCGGTCTTTTCGGAAAAGCAGGATTCCGGCAAACACGGTTGCCGCAAGCAGCAATGCAGCCCCGATGACCCCTGCGTCAATTGAGGTATGAATGAATGGTGCGTAATCTGCACTTAAGCCGGTCGGCCATACCAGCATGCCGAGATACTGGCAGAAAACCGGCAGCATGGTGTAGAAGGTGGCAAGACGGCTTCCTCCGTGAACCGTACGTGACGATCCACCGTATTCCGGATCCACGCTATACATGGCAACTGCAGTAATAACTGCTGCCGCTGCAAAAAAAGGGATCTTGTCTTTCCAGCGCGGTCTTCGGTCATATCCTGAGAAACATACATCGTAGAACAGTAAAATCAGGGGGAAGATGACGGAAACCGATTTTGCCAGCAAGGAGAGCGCAAAGGCAGACAGGGATGCTGCGTAAGCGAGACCCTTCCTTTCTGTCAGCGGGTCCCGGTATCGGCAGTACTCTTCCCAGGAAAGCAGTAAAAAAAACATGCAGAGAAGGTTTTTTCGCTGGGAAATCCATGCCACCGTCTCAACCTGGACCGGATGTAACAGGAAAAGTGTTGTCGCTGCAAGAGCGGCAAGCAGGTCGCCGGTCCAGCGGCGGCAGAGAATAAAGAGCAGGGTGCCGTTGGCGGCATGAATCACTATGTTGGTGAAAAGATAGCCACCTGCAGCAAGACCCCAAATCTCGTAGTCCAGCATATAGGAGAGCATCTGTAGCGGAGCGTAGTTTCCTGCATAGAAACTGGTAAAAACCTGGCGAATATGTTGCCAGGATATGCCCCGGATGACTTCGTTTTCCGAAACATAAAGCTTATCGTCCCAGGCCCAGAGGAATTCATGGCCAAGAATCCGCCAGTAGACTGCAAACGTGACTGCAGTCAGGAGCAGGACCGTCAGCATGGCGAGAGTTTTGTCGGACTTGAAAGGGTTCATGGGTGCGTGTCCGCTTCGTTTACCTGCCGATCATGTGGCGTATCGCCTTGATGATCAGCTGGATGTTATGTCCGGTCGAAAGAGCGATATTGTTGTTCAGGGCGCACTCCCAGCTGCAGAAACAGCCCTTCTTGATGACATTCTTGACGTACTGCCGGTTTTCGCGGCTCCCCAGGAGACTTCCCAGGTCGTAGTCGAAATCTCTCAGGTTGCCGAACGGCCTGTTCAGGAGTTCGCAGGGGTACACCTCGCCGTCATCGTAGATGACCGCCATCCTTTCTCCGCAGCGGCAGGTGATGGCAGCTTTTTGTTCCGTCAGCGTCCGGGCGATAAGGTCGTTGACCATGTCGCGCATGCCGTTCATCAGTACGGCCAGCGGCCGGTTGTCACGCTTGATGTCACGGGCATAGCGGCAGGCATCTTCGAACTGGGCGACGGTTATGTTCTTTGCTTCAGGGGAGCGCGGCTCACCGCGCACCATCATCAGGATCGGGTTGCTTTCCGGCAGTTCCGTGACGACATAATCGACGATGGTACGGATACGGTCAATATTGAAACTGCTGCAGACAATACCGGCATCTATGCTCAGGTTGGCATGCTGTGCTGCGAGCGAACGGAGAATTCTTTCAGTTTCCCGGTGCCGCTCAAAGCCGCCCCGAACGCCGTACAATTCATCGAAAAACTCATGAATCTCGGATGTTCCCAGGCCGATCCGGAAATGGACGCCGCGACTTTCTGTCAGGATTTTCGGCAGTTTGTCGCCGATTGCATCGGGAAGAAGGCCGTTGGTAGGGATGGTAATGAACTGGACGTTGCTGTTGGTTTTGAACAGTCGGCAGATCTCGTCGATATCGTCCCGCAGGAACGGTTCGCCGCCGCTCAGGGTGAGCTGCTGCAGGGAACCTATATGCCTGGTAATCTTCCCGATCTCATCGATGGAGAGTTCTCTGATGCTCTGCCAGTTGTCCACATTTTCCCAGTTGTAACACATCCTGCAGTGCGCATTGCAGCGGGAGGTGACGTAGAACACCAGGAAAAAAGGGCCCTTATGAACGAATCTGTTGTAGAGCAATCTCGAAATATTCATCCGCTTGTGCCTGATGCTCTGCCGGTACGAGGTCCCGAGCCGAACCTGATACGAAGATAACTGGTTACTCCGGAGAGAAAGATAACGATACTCAGGAGGAGGTGGAGCGCGAACATCTCCAGCCCCATCAACATCCCTTTTCGCTTGACCCCCTCGATCAGCATCTCCCGGTGCAGGCAGCATACTATCACGAAGGCAGTTGCCGTGACTGCAGCAGAAACGGCGCCGGTGCAGAGCTGCAGTACCACCAGCAGAAGAAACAGGAATGTTGCTGCTGGAGCTGCTATCGCTTTCTCTTTAGAAATATAGGAGAACCTGGGTTTGTGGGTACTCAGGAGTCTCATCGTTTCGTGAATCCGGAACACGTAATTTTTGACCACGGTGATGAAGTTCGGGAAATAATGCCTGGTTTTGATCAGGGGGTTGGCCGCCGAATGGAAGCCCTGCTGTTGAAAACGTACCAGCAGCTCTTCGCGCTCAACGCTTGCACCCCGGTAGTTTTCATTGAAACCGCTCAGCTGCAGGAAGGCTCTTTTTGATATCAGTTCGCCGCCGCCACCGATCTGGCAGTCGAGAGCAACGGTGTGGCGGTCTGCCTTGGGAATATAGAGGACATAATCCGCCACTGCCTTGTAATGATGGATGAAGCCGTTGTTTGCCGGCACGGTGGAGTAGCGGCCGACAACCCAGTCAACCTGATAGTCGAGGGCAGTGCTGACCAACAGAGTTATCGTGTCGCTGAAGATGATGACGTCGGAATCGAGAAGATAGAAGTAGTCGCCCTTGGCAGCGGCAGCACCGTGATTTTTGGCAGAGGCGCTGCCGCCGTTTTGTCTCTGCAGCAGCGTCACCCCGGCGAAGTGTGCTGCAATGACAGCGGTATCATCGGTGGAGCCGTCATCAACGACAATGACCTCGATGTCAGGATAGTCGGATGCACCTACGGCTTCAAGGCAGGCCCCTATGGTCGCAGCGCAGTTGAA
>VFJK01000014.1 GCA_009886125.1 Geobacter sp.
GTTGAAACCGTCAGTGCCATGAAAGAGATAGCCGGCAAGATCGGCATCATCGAAGAGATCGCCCGGCAGACCAACCTGCTGGCCCTCAACGCTGCCATTGAAGCTGCCAGAGCCGGTGAACACGGCAAAGGCTTTGCAGTGGTTGCCTCGGAAGTTCGGAAACTGGCCGAGCGAAGCCAGAAGGCAGCAGCCGAGATAACCGAGCTTTCATCTTCCAGCGTAGATGTAGCCGAGAAAGCAGGGGATCTCCTCACCAAGATGGTTCCGGACATCCAGAAAACAGCCGAACTGGTTCAGGAGATATCTGCAGCCAGCCGCGAACAGGACACCGGCGCCGAACAGATCAACAAAGCGATCCAGCAGCTCGACCAGGTAATACAGCAGAACGCTTCCGCATCCGAAGAGATGGCATCGACAGCCGGAGCACTTGCCACCCAGGCAGAGCAGCTCCAGTCGACCATTGCCTTCTTCACTATAGAAGAGAAGGGGAGAGGCAAGCGGGATATGAGCCACAGGGTGCAGGCAGAAGTGAAAGCCCCGGTCAAAGCCAAGGTCAGTCATATTACCCATAATAAAAAAGCCCATCCGGCTGTAGCAAAATCAACGATCACAAAGAATGCAGTCGGCTCCGAAGGATTCGATCTGAATATGAATGATCAGGGTGGTAATGACAAACTCGACTCATCGTTCGAAAAATTCTGACAGTAATTACAGGATCAAATGGCAGGGAATGGAGCGCCGCGGACAACCGCGGCGCTCCATTTTTGTTAGCATCTCGGCTCAAGCTTTGTCCGCAGGTGCCGATAAAATAAATATATGAAAAAATCATAGTGTGCCTCGAAGGAGGTGACGATGAAACGTTTTTTTGCTGTACTAATCTTCTCCAGCCTTCTGGCACTTCCTTGCGGGCTGCTCTTCGCACAGGAAGAGTATGACGGCAAGATACCGGAAAAGATCGACAGGGGGCACTGGTCCCGAAATGTAGTTGCTGAGCTGGGCAAAAAATTTGCCGCTACGGAGAGACTTCCTGCTGAAGATATTCTGGGGAGGAAAGATCTTGTCGGGCCACTTGTTGCCGTGATGACAAATGCTCTGGTCAGATATGAATCTGCGGGGAGCGATCCCGTCACGAGAGAGGATCTCGACCGTATTGCCCTCCTTGAGGGGGCATTAAAGGCCGAGCTTGTGCTGAACGAAGGCTATCTGACCAGGCGGGCGGCCATCGAAAAAATGCTTGCCAGGCCGGAAGTGCCGCCGTTTGAATATAAAGCCGGTGTTGACGGAGTACTCAGGGGTGAGGGGGTCGGTAATCTCAAACTGAAAGATTCCACCTATTCGCCGGGGCATGGTGAAGGGCGTTTTCTTTACCGCATCAAACCCTTTGCTTACTGGAATGCGACCGACTACCTGGACATCCGGGCAGAAGGGCAGGGGTATGGTTATTACGGCGGTAATCATCAAGAGTACAATAACTCCTCCCTCTATCAGGGCTTTGTAGAGGCACGGCTTCCTGGTCGCGACTGGCTTTCCCTGAAAGGTGGACGTCAGGAATTTCTTTACGGCAGCGCGTTCATCCTCGGTTCAGACTCTTTTAACGATGGGCTTGCATTCGATGCAGTGCGGCTGAGGGTAAAACCTGGTGACTCAATGAGTGCAGACCTGATTGCAGGAGCCTATGCTGCTCCTTTTTCCGGCGGCGTCAAGGGGAGCATTGCCGGCGTCTATCTTACCACGGGCTTTTCCGAGGGTTATTCATTCGAAACATATATGTTCCGTGATACCGGCTCTAACGACCGTCATTCCGGTGAGCAGCTCTACATCTGGGGAGTTCGTGCTACCTGCAAGGCCGGACCATATTCCGCCGAATTCGAACCGGTGTACGAGTCGGGACGGATTTTCAATGCGGCAACGGGCAATAATGACCGGATTGATGCTTTCGGCGGCCATATTGATCTTGCCATCGAAGCGGCATTGGCCGGGCATCCCAACAGGATATTTCTGAGCTACGCCTATGGTTCGGGGAGCAGCGAGGCATCCAATGGAGGGGGGGGCGGGAGAGAGTTCAGAAGTCAGAACAACGACAGCTCCCTTTTTGGTGACATGGGGCTTGCCGGCGATCTTTCCGGTATCACAGTGACGGGGGGTAGTGCAGATCACCGGGCCAGCGGCCTCCAGATATTCACGCTTGGCTGGGGAACAGATATATCAAAGCAGCTGAATTTCAGTGCTACCGGCCATTACTATCTCGCCAACCATGCTGAGGACGGATTCAGCCGTCGTCTCGGGTTTGAAGCTGACTTCACTGTAACGTACGTAATGGCTGATACTGTCTCCTTCATCCTCGGCTATAACCGATTCTTCACCGGCCCCTTTTTCCGGGAAGCCTCTGCAAAAGATGCAGATATTGACTACGCTTATCTGATGATGCAGTTCAACCTCTCTGCTTCGAAGTCCAAAATAAGTCCCTAAGGATAATTGTGCTGAGTATTTGACTAAAGATTGCCGGTGAAATTCCGATGTAGATAAGTAGAGGCTTACACTCAAGCAGATATCTGCGGGATTTTGAGTTCGGCTGCAAATCACACTGAGATGTCAGGGGCGATCATGAATGAGAAAGTACAGGGTGCGGGTACTTCGGCAAAGTTAACAAACAGTGACTTCACCCTTCTAAGTAAATTCATTTACGATCGATGCGGAATCCGGCTGGTTCCTGCCAAGAAGACCATGCTTGAAGCCAGACTGCAAAAAAGGCTGCGTTGCCTCGGTCTCAGATCATATCAGGATTACTGCGACTACCTGTTCAGCCCCAAAGGGAGTGGCCGGGAGATGGTGCAGATGATTGATCTGGTGACAACAAACAAAACCGATTTTTTTCGAGAACCAGACCATTTTGACTATCTGGTCAACAAGGTTCTCCCGGAATGGGGGGCGAAGCATAGTCCCAACAGCGGCAGAAAGCTTTCACTCTGGAGTGCCGGCTGTTCGACCGGAGAAGAGCCGTATACTCTGGCAATGGTTCTGAGCGAGTATGCCAGGCAGCAGCGGCTGAATTTCCAGATCATGGCAACTGACATCTCCACAAATGTCCTCGAAAAGGCGATGCTTGCAGTGTATGAAGAAGAAAAGGTGATTCCTGTTCCTGAGAGTATGAAAAAAAGCTATCTACTGCGGAGCAAGGAGCGGAACAGCGGATTGGTGCGTATCGTCCCGGAGCTGCGTGAAAAAGTACGTTTCAGGCATTTGAACTTCATGGATTCCGATTATGGTATCAGTGAGCCGATCGACATCATCTTCTGCCGTAATGTCATAATATATTTTGACCGCCAGACTCAGGAAGAGGTGCTCAACCGGTTTTATCGACAGCTGACGCCCGGCGGCTACATATTCATGGGGCACTCCGAAACGCTGAACGGTCTGGACGTCCCTTTCGTTATGGTTGCTCCGACAATATACAGGAGAGTGTCATGACCAAAACTGTAGCAGCCTCGACCGGCCATTATCTCAAACCTGCAGAGATGTTCTGCGGTGATTCGCCAATTCACGTTACGACTGTCCTGGGCTCTTGCGTCTCAGTGACCATGTACAGCCCCCGGCTGAGGGTCGGAGCCATCTGTCACGGAATGCTCCCCAGGTGCAGGGGGAATGATTGCAGCAAATGTGAAAACGGATTCAGGTATGTAGACTGCTCCATACGAAGAATGCTGCTTGAATTCAACCAGCGAGGAATCGACAGTCACGAGATCGAACTCAAGCTGTTCGGCGGATCGGAAATGTTTGTTGAAGGAGACATTGAGCAGCAGGTGTTAAGCGTGGGGAGTAAGAACATCGAGACAGCAGTGCGCGTCATCAGGGAAGCAGGGGGTAGAATCAAAGCGTGCGATGTAGGAGGGAGAATGGCCCGAAAAATTATTTTCCTTGTTCATACCGGCGAGGTCTATCTGAATCGTATTCTGAAGTCAGAGTCGCTCGGAGCGGGCAACATTTCCGGCTTTGTATCGGCACGATGAAGCAGTGATTGTAACTTAACTTCCTAGTGTAACTCTTTTTCTTTCGCACCAAACCCCTCTAAATCTCCCCTTGACAGTACCCTCTGGGGCATAAAGGGAGACTTCAAACCTTCCCCCCTGTCAAGGGGGGATCAGAGGGGGGTTGGTTTTAGATGTTACGCAGCATTAGATACAACAGATACTGGAGGCTTTCCGATGACCAAAAAGATCAAGGTGCTTATCGTTGACGACTCTGCGGTTGTCAGGAACACATTGACGGAGATCCTCTCCGCCGACCCGGAGATTGAAGTGATTGCAACTGCTGCCGACCCCTTTATTGCCGCAGAGAGGATTAGAGATGAGATTCCGGATGTCATTACTCTTGATGTCGAAATGCCCCGCATGGACGGGATCACCTTTTTGCAGAAGCTGATGAGCCAGAGGCCGATTCCGGTTGTTATCTGCTCCAGCCTTGCGGAGGAAATGTCGGAAACCACCCTCAAGGCTCTGGAGTATGGGGCCGTAGAGATTATCCAGAAACCGAAAATGGGGACAAAGACCTTTATAGAAGAGTCGCGGGTCCGAATCTGCGACGCGGTTAAGGCTGCCAGCCAGGCGCGGGTGAGCAGGCACCTGGCAATCCGGCGCGAGATAGCTCCCAAACTGACAGCCGATGCTATGATGGAAAAGCCGCGAACAAATGCGATGGTTCAGACGACAGAAAAAGTTGTCGTAGTGGGGGCTTCCACCGGAGGTACCGAAGCGCTTCGGGTATTTCTCGAAGCCATGCCCGCAGACTCTCCTGGTATCGTCATTGTACAACATATGCCGGAGGGGTTCACCAGGGCCTTTTCGCAGCGGCTTGACGGGCTTTGCCGCATATCGGTCAAGGAGGCAGAAAATAATGATACCGTGGTACGCGGGAGAGCCCTTATAGCGCCCGGAAACCATCACCTCCTCCTGAAAAGAAGCGGTGCTCGCTATTATGTCGAGATCAAGGATGGGCCTCTGGTGTCGCGGCACAGACCTTCTGTTGATGTTCTCTTTCGATCGGCGGCGCGCTATTCGGGAAAGAATACGGTTGGTGTCATCATGACCGGAATGGGTGATGACGGTGCCAAGGGGATGAAGGAGATGAAAGATGCCGGAGCGATCAATATAGCCCAGGACGAAGCAACTTCAGTTGTGTTTGGAATGCCCAACGAGGCGATCAAGTCAGGAGGAGTGGATATGATTCGACCGCTCGAAGCCATTGCCAGGGAAGTAGTAAAATTATGCGCCTAGAGGTTTCAGAACGACATAGTGAGAATGAGCTGTCATCAGCGCCTGGCACGGAACAACTATTTATGGGGCGGCAGCCGATACTTGACCTCCAACGGCACATTGTCGGTTATGAACTGCTTTTCCGCTCCGGGAACTGCAACAGTGCCGGTGTGACCGATTTTAGTCAGGCGTCTTTCGATGTTATTTCCACCGCTCTCTCCGGGTTTGGATTCAATGAACTCCTCGGCAGATTCAAAGGATTTTTCAATGTCAGCCGGGTGGTGCTCCTGAGCGACGTTGTGTGCTTGCTTCCCAGAGATCAGGTCGTCATTGAGCTTCTCGAAACCGTTCACATTGATGATATCGTCATCGCCCGCTGCAGCGAACTGAAGGAGCACGGCTACACGATTGCTCTTGACGATCACGTTTACGATGCATCCTTAGAGGAGCTGTATGCAGTGGTAGACATCATCAAAATCGATATTCTTGCGGTTGCCGATACCGATCTGCCGGAAATGATCACAATCTTCAGAAAATGGCCGCTAACGCTCCTTGCGGAAAAAGTCGAAACTATCGCACAGCATGAGAGATGCGTCGAGCTCGGGTTTGACCTTTTCCAGGGGTATTATTTTGCCCGACCGATAGTTCTGGAGCGTAGACATCTTGATATTTCAAAAATCAGTGTCATGAAACTTCTCAAACGTATTCTGGCTGATGCAGACGTAAAGGAGATCGAAGAGATCTTCAAGCAGAGTCCGACCATGACCTATAATCTGCTGCGGCTCGTAAACTCGGTGGCGTTCGGTCTGAGAGAAAAAATCAGTTCCCTGCGCCATGCACTTATGCTGCTGGGGCAGCTACAGCTGAAGAGATGGGCCATGCTTGCGATGTTCGCTTCCCAGGACTCCGGCGGATCGCTGAACCCGCTGCTGGAGCTGGCTACCCAACGGGGCCGGCTGATGGAGTTACTGGTACTGCAGCGTCCGGTCGGGAACAGTGAAAAAGATCTGCATGAATCCGCCTTTATCACCGGCATTCTTTCGGTCCTGGATGTCCTGTTCAATGCGCCAATGGAAGAGATTATCGAGCATCTTCATCTGAATGCTGCCATCAGCGGTGCGCTTCTGGACAAGGAAGGTCTGCTGGGGACCCTTCTCTGTCTGGTGGAGAAGGTTGAGCGGGTCGAGCCGGAGGGGGTTATGCCGCTTCTGGAACCGTTGGGGCTGGACATGGCCCGGCTGCTTGATGCGCAGATGGAATCGATCCAGTGGAGCAACAGCGTCCTCTCTCCAACATAGAACTTCTTGACATCGCAAATTAATACATTAAATTGAATTTTATTCATTTTCTGCGGGATTTCATCGCTGTTCCCGAAAAGATTCCGCACGGTATTTTCGGCAGCAGCGGTATTTCCCGGAAACGATCGGTTCGTGCGTTGATCATCAGTTTCTATGGAGGGCTTGAAGGTGAAAGTTGATATCCTGCTTTCCATAGTTGTGACTTTTTTTGCAACCCTCATCGGGATACTTTTCCTCGCGGACATTCACCGCATCTTTGATCCTCCCCTGTTACTGCCACTTCTTAATACCCTTTTCCTCGCACTTATTCCCGCTTTTACGGCGTTCACCGCAGCCCGGGCGTTTCTGGCTGTCGGCAGCCTGACAATGCTTCTGCTTGTTAGCGGCATGCTTGCCCTTGCTTCGGGCGGGATCATTTCCGGCTGGTTCATCGGCAGTATTGGTGGGCCCAACGTCACTATTACCATTTACAACAGCTGCGTTCTTCTCTGCGCTGTCCTGCTGCTGGTCGGGAAAGTCATTCTCCTGGCCTTTCCTGGTCAGAAGCTGAACAGGAAGCGGGGGCATTATCTGATACTCTCCTTCGTTGCTGTCGTTGTCACTGGCGGTGTGATTGCTTTTACTGCGGCCTCGGGATTAACCCCGCTTTTCATTGTCCAGGGTGTCGGCCCGACCCTGACAGGAAGGGCTGTACTTCTGGCAGCCATTGCTTGCTTTGCCGTATCAGCGGCAATCAGTGCGAAGGAGTTTGCTGCTACAGGGGTTTTCTTGCTGCGCTGGTACTCTGCCGGGCTGCTGCTGTTGGCGATCGGCCTGACCGGTGTGCTGCTGCAGAAGGCAGTTGGGAGTCCGATCGGCTGGGCCGGAAGAGTTTCACAGTACTTCGGTGCCTGCTGCATTCTGGTGGGAGTGCTGGATTTATGGCGGTTTAAAATCCAGAGCGGGATGGCCCTGGAAGCTACCTTTGATGCTGTTATTCAGAAGCGTCTCAGTGAGCTGGAGCTGCTCAATATTGAGTTAAATGAAATTATTGCCGAGCAGAAAAACACAGAAGATTCTTTGCATAAGATCACGCAGAGATACGACAACCTGGTCGCCAGAATATCCGTCGGCATCTACCTGTTGCGCAGTAAAGCGGATGGGGCATTCGCCCTAGAGTATGTCAGCCCGCGGATGGAAGCGATACTCGACATGAACGCAGCAAGCCTGCTGCTTGATGACAGTATACTGTTTGCGGCGATTCACCCGGAAGACCGTGAATCCTTTGAAAGCTTGAATCTCCTAGGCATTCAAACGCTCCAGCCGTTTCACTGGCAAGGCCGGTTTCTGGTCAGGGGGGCGGTCAAGTGGCTGCAATTCGACTCTTCACCTGAGCCGCTCGGCAACGGGGAGGTGCTCTGGCATGGCATTATTGACGACATAACCGAGCGCAAGAATCTGGAACATCATCTTCAGGCAGCCAAAGATGCTGCCGAGAGCGACAACCGTTCCAAGAGCGAGTTCCTCGCCAATATGAGTCACGAGATCAGAACGCCGATGAATGCGGTGATCGGCATCTCCCAGCTGCTCGAATTAACCGCCCTGACTCCGGAGCAGCAGGGGCATGTGAGCGCCCTGAAGCAGTCGAGCAAAAGCCTGATGTCTTTGATCAGCGACATCCTTGATCTTTCCAAAATAGAGGCGGGCAAAATCACCATCTATCAGGCCGAATTCAGCCTGGAGCAGTGCATCATAAATATCATTCAAATTTTGCAAGCAAGTGCCTCCGAAAAGGGGCTTACTCTGGAGCTGGATTTTGATGTCGACGTTCCTCCTTTCCTGTTGGGTGACGAAATGCGGGTCAAACAGATTCTTATTAACCTCATCGGGAACTCTGTCAAGTTCACGTCGGAAGGTGGAATAACAATCTCGGTGCAACTCCTTGAACAGTATGCCGATTCCGTAATCCTGAAGTTAAGGGTAAGTGACACCGGAATCGGCATCTGGGCAGAAGCTTTTGACAGGATCTTCTTGCCGTTTGTGCAGGAGGACGGCTCTATAATCCGTTGCTCCGGCGGCACAGGACTCGGGCTCACCATCTGTCGCCGCCTGACAGAACTCTTAGGCGGGAGTATCAACGTTGAAAGTTCAAAAGGGATAGGCAGCTGTTTCACTGTGATCCTGCCATTCACAGTTCCCAGGGATGCCGGCAGTGCTCAGGAGCCCTCCGCTGATCTTCCCCTCAGCTGGGACGGGCCACCGTTGCGGATACTGATGGTCGAAGACGACCCGGTCAATATCAAATTCGGCACTTTGATGCTCAGTAAACTCGGGCACGAAAGCAGTGTCGCCAGGAATGGCAGGGAGTGCCTCGCTGCGCTTGAACAGAGCAGCTTCGACATAGTCCTGATGGATATCCAGATGCCGGTAATGAACGGTGAAGAGACTCTGCGAGAAATCCGCAGACAAGAACAGGGGACTTGCCGTCACCAGCCGGTCATAGCTCTGACAGCCTTTGCGCTCCGCGGAGAAAAGGAGCGGCTTCTCAGTATTGGATTTGATAGCTATGTTTCTAAGCCGGTAGAATTCAAGGTGCTTGTATCTGAAATGAAACGGATTTTGGCGTAGGAGGGTGTAAAATCGTTTGTGTAAATGGTGGCATCAGTTGGAAACCTACATCAGCGATCATTCAGAGGCTGTTTTCAGTCACGGTATGTGTCCTGACTGTCTTGAAGAACAGATGAAGATAATTGCGAATATGAAGAGATCTTCTGTTTTTGATTCACCTGTGTTTTTGATTAACCTGTTTGCGCATCCGGTGAATGATGGTAAAATGTGAATCTCGCTTTATAATTGACGGGAGTGCTGTAAACAGGAGGCTGCGTGTATAAAACAGTAGAAGCAACATATCGAAACGGGTATTTTTTCCCATCCGAGCCACTTCACGTTACATCCGATGACCGAGTTTTGCTGACAGTCATACCTGGTGGAAAACAACCAGTAAATTCAGAAGTGTGTTCCTTACGTGGTGCATTCAAAGGCAGGCTTAGTAGTGTGAGCGAATTTATTGCTGGCAAAACAAAAGAAAAAGAACTTGAAATATGAAAAGACACGTTTTGGATTAAGGTGAGGGATGTGCTGGACGGTAAATAAGGGAAATTTTCTGAGGTAACCCAATGAACTACACTCTCAAAGAACTGCTGGATATTCCCAGGTTGCAAAATCTGATGGATCTATTAGACGAAGTACACTCTTTGCCGTCTGCCATTATTGACATTGAAGGCAATATCCTCACCGCCACAGCATGGCAGGACATCTGCACAAAATTCCACCGAGTTAACCCGGACAGTCAGAAAAAATGCATTGAAAGTGATTTGCGA
>VFJK01000009.1 GCA_009886125.1 Geobacter sp.
AAACCAGGTAGTAGCGCAAGGGCAATGTAGTCAGATCCAGTGCATCCCATTCCGGATGATTTCGACAATCCTTACGCAAAATTTGCTTGATGAATGAAAGCTGAGTTTCAGTCAATTTCGTATTGAACAGCAAAGAGCCTCTGAATTCAGTATGATACCCCATTGCCACTCCCTCCAACAGCTTGATTTAAGCTCTTGTAGTTTGATGGAGGTATCAATTGGGGTCATGTTTATTTCAGTTATTTAAAGCTGTAGGGAGTTGAGACACGACCCCGATGGAGCTCGATGGAGCCGACCCCGATGGAGCCCCTTTAGTTTGGGCATGAATTTGCTTTGTCTATTTATCGCTTTTTTGCTATAGTTATTCCATGAAGCGTACATGGACCGTCGAATTTCTGAATGATACGGTAGAGCAAGAGTTCCTTTCTATCCCCAAGGATCTCCAGGCTCGTCTGGTACGAATTACGGATCTGGTTGAATTACACGGCCTTGAGAATCTGGGCATGCCTTTATGTCCGCCATCTTCAGGACAAACTCTGGGAGATTCGTGGTAAAGGCAAGTCAGGGATCGCCCGGGCTCTGTATGTAGCTGTAGTCGGCAGACGGGTGGTTATTCTACGGGTATTCGTGAAGAAGACACAAAAGACACCGCCGGGTGAAATTACTCTGGCATTGTCACGCGTGAAGGAGATTGATCATGGGTAGGAAAATGTCGGAAGTTAAAAAAGAACTTCTGCAGGATAAGGAATTCCATGCAGAGTATATAGGGCTTGAAGATGAGTTTGCGCTTGCGGCTCAGCTTATCGATGCCAGAAAGAAAGCACATTTGACGCAAGATGAGGTGGCAAAGCGGATGGGCACGACACAGTCTGTTGTTGCCCGACTTGAGTCCGGCCATCCTTTGCCCAGCCTCAGATCTCTGAAACGATACGCGCAAGCTGTCAACGGCAAGGTCGAAATCAGAGTTGCCTGAAAGTGACCACGGGGTCGCAACTAATAGGCAGAGGTCAGCCCAATGCCTTCTACTCTATCTGGCCTGCTATAGCTCATGTACTCGGGTTGGTACTAATCAGGCAATAGTTTCCAGACCTTTTCTCATGACCAAATCAAGTAACTTTAGCGCAGGCCCGCTGGGATGTTTCTTACCACTTTCCCACTTACTCACAGTGCCAGTTGTCACAGTCAAATATTTAGCAAAAACTGCTTGGCTTACCCCGGCTTTGGTCCTAACCTCAATAATCTTTTCCGGAGGCATAGCCTGGACAACCGTGAGGCATGACTCGTCAAACTGCCTCATCGTTTTGGCCGGTATAACGCCTATATCGTGCAAACCACTCATAGACTCATGTAATGCTGCTAATGCTTCACTTTTATATTTTTTTGACATCGTGTTTCACCTCTATGAGTTCATTTTTCTCTACGGCTAAGGCAATCTGTGCTTCGGTCAACTTAAGATATATCGCAGCCGCTTTTTTGTATTCTCTGACCTCAATCTTAGTGAGATTTTCTTTCTCGCTTTTAGGGAATGCAAATACGAATATGCTGCGAGTTTCAGACTTGAACGCGATAATACCCCGATATCCACCACTTTTCCCTTCGCCATCTCTGGCAATTCGCTGCTTAATCAGCCCGCCGCCATAATCTGCGTCAACAAGCCCGTTCTCTATATTCTGGACCGCTTCCACTAATTTTGCATCGTCGATTTCTTCTTGCCGTGCAAAACGTGAAAACCACTTGGTTTTAAATATCCTCACAGGCACCCCTATGCTTGAACTATATCACCGAGAACCATATAAGACAAGTTCAAAACTTTATCCGATCGGCTTGCTTTACTGGTGTATGCAGATTTGATGGCAACCGGCAACCAACGTAATATGAAGTCGTCACGGATAATCTATGACGAATATATCGTACAACTTGTCTGGGAGAATTGATCAGGTACTGGTGGATGTTCTGCGATTGTTCACCAGGAAGCATCTTCAGTCAAAAACAACTTCCTTTTCCTGGCTAAGCCATCCTCGGCAATAAACAATTCCCAAAGGTCGCCCACTTCGCTCCCCTGGGCGGAAATCACGCCTGATAGTCCAAAGTCAGGAAACTCCCTTCTCATCTGCGTTATTATTCCGATTCCAGATCAAAGATGACATCAAGGCGGCGAGGATTGAGGCGACGAAGGCATACAAACAGTATGTTGAGGAGCCGAAGACGAGCCAACGAAGATGCCGCTTTGATATGGAAATGGAATTACAACATTCACCAGCTCCGGCATGTGTCAGGTCTTTTCGGAGCCGTCCCATTGTATCCCGCTGTTGTCAGGTAGTAGCGCAAGGTCAATGTAGGCCAAATCCATTGCGTCCCATTCCGGATGATCTCGACAATCCTCACGCAATATTTGTTTGATGGATGAAAGCTGAGTTTCAGTCAATTTCGTATTGAACCGCAAAGAGCCTCTGAATTCAGTATGATACCCCATTGCCACACCCTCCAACCGCTTGATTGAAGTTCTTGTAGTTAGATGGAGGTATCAATTGTGGTCATGTTTATTTCAGTTATTTAAAGCTGGAGGGAGTTGAGTTACGGTAGGGATGCCGGTTATCCGTGCTTTTCTGAAAGCCGCTTTGATACAGTATTCTCGAAAACTTCTGCAAACCCTTCACTTACAGACCATCGTCTAACCTCTTCGATATAGATATTATGATCTCTGGCAATAAGTATCGCCTGTTCGAGACTCTGTTGGTCTTTCCAGTGATAGAAAGCTGCCAGCCTGTCCTTCACACAGTCAGTCGGAGATAAAAGCCGCAGATTGCCGGTTGAAAAGCGGAGAGTGTTGATTTCGGATGGCGGCTCATCGCCAATTGCCAAAGGACCTGAAGGGAATTCTATGAAGAAAGGCGTTTGAGGATTTATAAAGTAGCGGTTCTCTTCCGTGAAGTTGATCTCTGTTAATGCGGCACGCACCTTCTGGCGTGTTGATGACCCGGTGATAATAAAGTCGAGATCAAACGAGCTGTACTCATTGTCAGAGTAAATCGAAATGCAGGCCCCGCCGACAAGCACCGTTTCAATCCCCTTGCTGCGGAGATGCTCGGCTATGTAGGCGGCAAGTTCACCGATGGTTAGCCCGGACAGTGGGGTCACAGCGGCTTCCCTCTGCGCCGGGGACGGCGCCGGTTCAGCAGCAGCCGCTGCTGCAGCTCTTCATCATAAAAAGAAATCGTTTTTTCCAGCAGTGCGGAAAGTTCTGTCAACAAGGGGTAGCGCGGGTTGAACGTGTATAGGCGCGTTCTTCCGGCAGTGCGGCTCACCAGGACGCTACCCGCTTCCAGCTTGTCCAGCTGCTTCTGAATCGGAGCCAGCGAACTGCTGTAGAACGTTGCAATCTCCCGCGCATACCCCTCTCCTCTGGCGTTCAGAAAGACAAGAACACGCTCGCAGTTGATGGAACCGACAATTGCTTCGATCATGGCCCCTGCCCCCTAATACTTTAATGTAGGTCATATGACCTATTTACAAGGTCAATATAGCAGATTTGCATATAGTGTCAACAAGGAGAGTGAAAGGTGTTGCGGGCAGGTTCTGCGCTTGTGAAAATCACGGTTTGATATAGGCGTTCAGGCCGATGGTGACCGGCTTGCCGTCCACCAGTACATCAGTCACGGCATTGCCGCGGGTGCTGGCGACCACCAGGGTCTTTCCGGAAGCAGAAGGGGTCGGCTTTTCCAGATCGATTTCGATGCAGAGTTTGTTGCCTTTGATTTCAACGGTCATGGGCATGGGGGAGTCCTTTTTGCTATTAGTTTGATCTCAACTGCTTAATCCCTTCAATCAAAACATCAGCAATCCTTTCCGGATGTTGTGTCGCCCTTCCTAATCCCAACCGAATCGTCTGAAACGTTTCGTCATCGCTAAGACCAATCGCCTTCAGTACATGTGACGGCTCAACCTTGACCGTCGAACAAGCCGAACCAGCCGAGAAAGAGAGCTTGTTTTTCAACTTGTGAATCAAGGCTTTGGCCTCGACACCCGGAATAGTGAGACTGAGGTTATGGGCAAGCCTGAGTTGCGGATGGCCGTTGAGTTTGATCTCCGGAAATGCCTGCTGTAGCCGCTTGCAGATCAGCTCCGCAGCCTCTTTCAGCCGCTTATTTTCTGTGGTCATCTCCTTGTTTGCGAGGGAAAGCGCTTCCGCCATGCCGACAATGCCCGGCACATTTAACGTACCTGACCGCATCCCCTTCTCATGGCCACCGCCGAAGGAAATGGGAGCCAACTTGATCAGTGGAGCATAGGACCGCACAAACAGCCCCCCTATCCCTTTGGGTCCGTAGAATTTGTGGGCGCTGAAGGAGAGCAGGTCGATGTTCATCTCATAGACGTTGATCTTCTCATGCCCGACTGCCTGGGCAGCGTCCGTATGGAAGAGAATCCCTTTTGCCTTGGCAATCCGGCCAATTTCCTTGATCGGCTGAATGGTGCCGATTTCGTTGTTGGCAAACATCACCGAGATCAGGATGGTTTCTTTCTTGATGGCCTTTTCCAGCTCTTCCAGATCAACGACTCCAAAACTGTCAACCGGCAGCAAGGTAATCTCGGCCCCTTCACCCCGCAAATACGCCAAGGTATCCAAAACAGCCGGATGCTCAATTGCTGTCGAGATGATGTGATTACCCTTGTCCCGGAACTTCCGAAAAGCGCCAATCAAAGCCAGGTTGTTGGCTTCAGTCGCGCCGCTGGTAAATACAATCTCACTCTCTTTACGACAGCCAAGAGCTTTGGCGATAGTCTGCCGCGCCGCGTCAACAGCTTGTTTAGCCTTGTTTCCGTGGAGATGATCAATACTGGAGGCATTGCCGTATACTTCGCAAAAATACGGCAACATCTTCTCCAGTACCCGCCCGTCAACCGGCGTTGTAGCGTTATGATCGAGGTAAATCGGCATTTCCATTATTCCACCCGATAAAAATTCAAGAATAACTGATCGATTGGTGCTATAGGCTGATATCCGCTTCCTTGCAGGCAGCATCGACTTTTTTCACCCAGTTTGCCCCACGTTTAACCAGTGCTTCCCTGGCCAAATCAATGTCTCCAGGCCGATCCGCTCGCAAAAGTTCGAGCATATTTTTGGCCTGAACCAGATCCTTCCGCTTCTTGTCAGTGGCTCCGGCTTCTCGCTGCTGTGAAACAATCAGTTTATGCAGCGCAAAACGCGCCGGTTGCGGCACCCTGACCAGGCAGGGAGAACCGCAAATCATGACGGCGTTTATCGGCTCCTCAAGGAGATAATCAAGATACTTCAGAGGATGGGCGGCTGCGTTAAGCCTCCGAATGAAAACCGGCATTGTCTCATCATGCTTCATTGGTGTCAGGAGATCGATACGGAGAGTTTTCCCCCGTATCGCGTAAGAAGTAGACGGCTCCTTGTGAGATAGTCGCGGCACCGGGAAAAACCCCATCTTGAGCGATTCGATTACCGCGGGAACGTCAGCCTGCAGATCAGGCACCGCCAGCGCCACACTGTTACTGCCGGCCAGATCCACATCCTGGGTCATACGCGAGCCGCTATCCCAGTTAACGCCCAAATGCGTGCCGAGGATCTGGTAGGCAACGCTCCCAACCAGACTACCTCCCACCTGAAAAACGCCGCTGTTGGCAAGACGACCGATAACCCGCGCCATATCCGGCAGCACCGGCGTCACCCCTCCGGCAACCACCTGTGCCCCAAGCCGCTGCAGCATTTTTTCGTCGGCACGCACGTCCTTGCCGCCGGACTGCCTGTCAGCAAGCAGACTGCGGACCTCGTCGCTATCAGGACCGATATATATCTGGGTACGACCGCCGGACAACGTCGCCTGGAAATAGTGGTACACAGAACTTTTAACGGTTTTGGTGATAAATTCACCAGGGAGAGTGGCAATGCTTCTCATTGCTTCAATCAGTTCCAGCCGCTCCCGCAGGTCGGCATACAACACTACAGTCTCACCACCAATTCGTTCCATATTCACCTTCTGCACGGTAGTTATACTCGATATCAATAAAAGTGAGTATAACCATCATTTCAGCAAACGGCAATTAAAACTATGGCAATGCTGCAACCTCTTCCATGGTCAACCAGCCTTTATCAACTGGGACAGATTCTCCAGCCCTCTCACGCGATTCACCAGCAGCTCTACACCGCGATTGATATGGGCAAGGAAATACTCATTCCGCTCTTTAGCCTTGATATGTTTCTCCTGGCACCACTGCAGAAAGAGCGACGTCAACACCAGTTCATGCTCGCCGAACAGAGTATAGCGGTTGATCTCCTGCCCCGATTCCTCGGTGAACAGCTCCAGCGATGGCATGTTGTTCTCTGCGATGGAAATTCCCAAGGCAAGGCGACAGGCGATATTCGGCGTCAGGCCGGTACGGCTCTTGAACTGTTGCAGCTTCCTGGTCGATTCCAGTGACAGTTTGATTCGCTTGAATTCCAGTCCGTTCAATTCCAAAAGTAACCTTCCTTTACCACGGTTGATTTACTCTCTTCGCAATATTCAAGGTTGTAGGCGTGGGCCACATATGGGCGGAGCCGATCGAAATACTGCTGGTCAACTTCCGTATTTGTGGAGAAGATCATCATCTGGTGTGATGCATGGGGAAAGAACAGCTCGACCAGATTATCCCGGTGCTTGGAATCAAGGCGCGCCAGCGGCGTATCTACAATGAACGGCAGCTTCTGCCCGGAGGTCTTTGCCAAGGCCCAGAGCATGGACATGGCGTAAATCTCCAGTTCGCCCGACGACAGGCTGCTCTTATTAATGACCTTGTCCTTGCGGTCATAGAGAGCGACATTGAAGGTTTCCGGATCAATCTTGATCCTGGCAATCATGTCATCCTTGCGGTGCACCACCTTGAATATCTGCGTGAACTCTTCCTGCAGGCTGTAGATCTTCTGTTTGGCGAGGTGCAGGTGATATCTGGCCAGCACCTTCTCCACCTTCAGAACCGATTCCAGCTTTTCATCCAGCTCATATGACGACGCAATCTTACTGTTTATCTGCTCTATCTTGCGCTTCAGTTCGCCGCGGCTATTGGTCAATTCAGCCAGCTGCGTATCCAAAGCGGCCTGTTTCTCCGTAAGCCCGCCAAGCTCGATATTCAACCCGTCAAGGGTCTCATACATCGGCTTGATAAACTCATCATCCGGCACCTTGGCAAGCTGGGTAACCGTATCCTGCAGCTCCCGGTACTTGACCTCATACATATCAGTCAAGACGGCCATTTCCGACGGGAT
>VFJK01000171.1 GCA_009886125.1 Geobacter sp.
AGTTCATGATAGAGAAGTTAGCAAATTTGATAACCCGTGTCAATTCCAGTAATACTTAGCCGACTCTGTTCTCTGATGTGCCCACAATAACCCGCGCCGTAAAATCATTCATCTGGTAAATGGTCTTGCCGTCCACGGAGAGGAAGCCGGCGGCGGTGAGCTGTCGTTTGTTCTCGTCCACTGCCGTTACCCAGGCGACCACCGTTACCAGCTTGTTCTTAGGGATGATCTGGCCGCGGTAGAGCCATTTGTGCGTTGTGCCGAGGGCGGCGGCTTCGAGGATGTCCCCAGCATTACAGCCCCAGCGCTCAACCGCCGCAAATTTCAAGAGCTGCATGAACGACTCCAGCCCCAGCGAACCCGGGGTGACCGGGTCCTCGTAGAAGTGCGCCTTGAAGAACCACTCGTCCGGATCGACCTCCTTGACGCCGCGGAGGTAGCCGAGCCCTGCCGGGCCGCCATCAGGGATGAAACTTTCGATCCTGTCGATCATCCGGAGCTGCTTTTCCGGGAAAGGCGATTCGCCCGGGTAGGCAAGGCTGCGGCTCCGATCGTTCTCCGCCTCTGTCGGCAGGTACGGTTTGGCGTCGCGTATCCCTACCTGGTTGGCCAACGCCTCTCTGGAGAAGAAGCCGAACATGGTGTCGCCTTCGTAGAGGACTCCCTGCGCATCGGCGACAGTGAAATCGAACTCCTGGATGATCATGCCGCCGCTGGTTGCGGCCTTTGTCAGGGTGGCGGTGCAGGTGAGCGTGCCGCTGTCCGGGGTCACTGCGCGGTGCTGAATTGCCGTGCCGCCGAGGTTGCGGAAGGAGATGTCCGTCGGGCTCTGCAGGGCCGAGCCGACATAGGCGGCCAGCCAGCCGCACGGCTGCAGCGCTGCTTCCAGCAGGACCGCGAAGGGCATTCGCGGTTGGCGGTCGCCAGCGAAGAACCAGGCATCTGCGGGCAGATCGTACTGGGCTTCTGCCATGGCGCCGGCGATCATCTGCCACGGCTCGCCGAGGAGGGCGGTGACCCGGTCCATGAACTGGAACGGCGGTCCGGGGAGGCGGGCGATCTTCCGTTCGCTGTCGAAGACCTGGTAGCGGTCGCCGAAGCCTTCAGAAGGCTTGCCGTTGCTGTAGGCGAGGATCTGTTCCTTGGTGTAGATGGCAGGCTTGACCACGCTGCCGCTGGCTGTCACGGGTCGAATTTCGCCCGATTGCTGCCAGAGTGACAGCAGCTTCTCTTTGCTTGTGCCTGCAAGCCGGGCCGACATGTTGGTGATCTCGACGATCGGTTTGCCGTCGGCATACATGAGGGCATCGCAGATGACATAGGGTTCCGGTCGGTAGCCGAGCTCGCGGATGGATACTTCGTAGGTGACGACCTTTGTGGTCTCAAGAACCTGGCCGCGGCAGCGCAATCCGCTGGCGACACCGGGAACCGGTTCCCACACCGAACCACTCTCTTCGGCCACCCATCCCATCCGGAGGAGAAAGATCCGCAGGGTGTGCATGCAGCATTCGTACATCAGCGTTCCCGGCATGACCCGGTCGTCGACGAAGTGGCAGGTGATGAACCAGTCGTCCGGTCGAATGTCCGCCTCGGCGCGGATGAACCCTTCGCCGTAGCGGCCCCCGCGAGGCTGCAGCTCCATGACCCGGTGGACCAGTTCCATCTTCCCCCCCGGGATGGTGAGCGGCCGGGCGATGTTCAGCCCGGAAAATAATGAGCCGAAACAGCCGGCCAGATCGCCGCTGCGCAAGGCTGCCAGCCGGGCGCCGTCATAGCTTTCCACAGCCATCGGTACCAGCTCGGTCCAGTCAACCGGGCGGATGCCGCTGGTGGGGCGCATGTCTACTGTTGGCCGGACGATCCCTTTCCCTGCTTCCAGCTCGGCGGCGGAGAAGAAGCCGGCGCAGCCGTCGCGCATGGAGAGGAGCGGCTTGCCACCTACCGTTGCCTCAAAGAAGAAGCGGAAGAGCCAGGTGTCCCCCTGGCGGAAGAACCGCTCTATGCGGATGTCGTAGTTGATGGTCTCGCCCGGTCCGGGGAGGCCGCGATGAAAGGTGACGACCGCGTCGAGGAGGCGGTAGACCGCCATCCCTCTGGTGATGAAATCGATGCCGAGGTAGCCGGAGAGGAACAGGTCCGCCTGCCCGGCTTCTACAGCGATACAGGTTGGGATCCTGCCGCCGTCGAGATACCAGGCGCCAGGGTGGATGTCGTGTTCGGTCACTACCCGGCCGTGGCTCATGGAGCGGGCTTCCCCCTCCAGTGCGGTGATCCGGTCAACCAGCATCAGCGGCTCATCCGGAAGGCGGACCCTGGTCGGGAAGCTGTCGGCTCCGGCAAACTCAGGGCCGAGCATTTTCCCGACTGAGCCGATGGCGAACTCAAGGCAGATCTCCCGGTCGAAGACGCAGGTCTTTGCCGGTGTGACAATCGCCGGCGGGGGCAGCGTCGGGGCATCATCACCGAGCGCCTGCTGTAGCGTGAGCTGCAGGGTCATTGCCTGAGCCATGGAACGGGTGATGCTTTCGGTGAACCTTAGATAGGTTTCGTGTGCCAGGAGCTTTGCCTCCTGTGCCGCGGCAAACTCCCGGAGAAGAGGGTCTCCCGGACGCTCCCGAAGCGGCTCCAGAGGCGCCTGGCCGGTGTCTGCGCTGCTTTCTTCCTGAGGCTTCCGGGAGGATGCCGGGGCAGATCCCGGTGCCGGTCCGGAGGGGTAGAAACTGGTTTTATGCTCCGGCTGCGGGGGAAGTGCAAACGGTCTGCCCCCAAACGGTACGGTTATGACAGGAGCTGCTTTTCCGGAAGCTATCGCCTGAGTCGGCTCAATAAAAAGCGGGGAGAGGTCGAGCGGAACCCGTTCTGCAACCAGATTTGCCAGGAGACGGAGTATGGCACCCTCACCGTCAAGGCCCGGTGCACATGCTGAACGGGCAAGATGCGGGCGGCCTTCCAGGATCTGGTCGATCATCCTGCTGCAGGATGCACCCGGTCCCATTTCCAGAAATATCCTTACTCCATCGGCGTATGCCGAGTTTATGACAGCCGGGTAGTTGATCCCTTCAAGTGCCTGGGCAAGGATCGCATCTGCTGCACTCTCGCGGGTCACTTCATATGCCGCACCTTCGGCGCCGCTGTAGAAAGTGACTCCGGGCGGGGGCTCTGTCGGGAAGAGATGCAGGTTCCGATACGGTTCTGCAACCTCACGGGCGACTTCACAGTGGACCGTGGTGACCCCTGAAAGCGGGAAGAAACTGCATCCCAGGATCGCGACGATCCGTTTGACACCTTTGGCATCGCCGCCGATGACGCATTCATTCGGGCTGTTCACGATCAACAGGTAGACCCTGGTTGTCATCCGTATCGCCCTTCTTACTTCCCGGGCCGGTGCACTGACAACACCTATCTGCCAATCGATCTTTTTCCCTTCAGGAATTCCCCACGCTCGTGCAACTGCACGGCACTCTCCGGCAAGATCTTCGGTGAAAAGGGTCGAATCGTACATCCTGAGAAGCATGCTGTCCCGTTCGCGCCATGCTCCGAGAGCGATCAGTCCGGCTGATTCGCCCAGGCTGTAGCCGATGACCGCAGACGGGGATACCTTGAAACTTCTGACGATGTCGCTGACAACACAGCCGGTTGCGACCTGTCCGAAAATGACTGCACGATGATCGTTGTCGATCGCCTCTGCAGGCGCTCCGTTCCAGAACATCTCAGGCTGGAACTGGCTTCTGAGGTAGAGGTTCTGACAGTCCTGAACCCGGAAAATCTCCGGCCAGCGTGTCGAGAGAGCCATACCCATTCCGGCAAAATGGTTGCCCGATCCGGGAAAGACGAAACCGATCCGGGCGTCTTTTCCCAGCGGATTGCGCGAATAGAAGAGCCTGTCGCGAAGAGCAGGATGCGGAAGAAGAGGGGTGTCGCCCTCTTTCAAGGCATATTTGCCGAGCTGAACAAGGGCGGAAAGCTCTTCCTTGTTGCGTGCGACCAGTGAGATCGCCAGGGGGGAGTTATCCGCCCCTGATGTCTGATGCCACTGAATGGATAGCCGGGAAAGATCAGCTTCTTTATGGTCCTCTGCGATCGTCAGAAGAGACGAAAGCCCGGTTTCAAGTTCTGCAGGGGTTTCTCCGTAAAGAGCGAAAAGAGATTCGGAAGCACCTCCCAGAGGCATGAGCCTTTCGGACCGGAAGCGTTCAGGGAGTTCATCCTCACTGCCAAGTACGACATGAGTGCAGGTCCCGTCGACGCCGTAGGAACTGACTCCGGCGAAGCGGATGCCGTCGCTACGGTTTCTCAGCCAGTAGCGCGGCTCTGACGGGAGGTGGAACGGCCCGTCTGCTTCGAATCCTTCTATCGGTTCTGTCACCGGAAGGGATGCAGGGATGATCTCCTGATACAGTGCCAAAGAAGCGCGGACAAATGATGCCAGGCCTGAAGCTGCCCCGGACTCTCCGATCCTCCCTTTGAGTGCCCCGAGAGCAGTTTTGCGATTACTTCTGACCAGCGGGTTTTCCTGGCCGTCAGCTGCAAAAAGCCGGGATAAGGCAGTGAGCTCTATCCCGTCTTCGTCCGGAGAGCCGCTGGTGGCTGTTTCCAGGAAATCGATTACTGAAGGGTGTATCCCCGCTTCATCGCAGGCCCTTTGAATGGCCGATCCACAGGCATCGGCTTCAGGCAGGATCAATCCGCCACCTGAGATCCCGATCCCCTTGATCACTGCATAGATTCTGTCACCATCAGCCCTGGCGTCTTCCAGCCTCTTCAGGACCACGGCTGCCGCACCTTCGCCGATTATGCCGCCGTCTGCATTTTTGTCGAACGGAGAGGCACTCCCTGAGGCAGAGAACGGCCTCCCCGAGTGGCGGCCAAGCACAGCCCGGAGATCTCCGGCAAGATCCACAGCACCTGCAACGGCACGATCGATCTCCCGGTTCTGTAACAGCCGTACCGCTGTGGCAAGCGAACGGATTCCGGAACTCTCTTCACTCGAGAGCGTGAAGCTTGGACCGCCGCATCTGAATTCACGGGCGATCCTGCTGGCGACGATGTTCCCGAGTGCTCCCATGGTCCTGTTCGCAGTAAGTGGAGGAGATACAGCATCCCTGAGAGCTTCAACCCAAAGGGAGAACTCTTCCGGAGAAGGATCTTTACCGAGTTCAGCGGACCAATCGGCAGCTTTTTCTGCAACACTCCAGCGATAGCTGAAATTGGTGCTGTTAAGGTCGAGGCTGATGCCGATGAAAACGCCGGTATTCAGATTCCTTTCCCTGTCCAGCCCTGCATCGGCAATCGCGGCAGCAGCACTTTTCAGCATCAGCAGCTGCTGCGGCAGCATCTCCTCGATTTCAAGCGGCGGGATTCTGAACTGGTCAGCAGGGAGCGTGATATCCCGGACGAAAAAACCTTTGAACGGTGTGGTCTGAAGGTTTTCAGCCTTGAACCAGTCGGTCGAATCGGCTCCCCACCATTTTTGCGGCGCGGATGGCTCTTCAGAGCCTTCGCTGCCTTTGAACGTCTGTTCCTGAAAAGAACGGAGCGAGTCCCAGGGTCCGAAGCGGGCATCCATGCCCACGACGGCGATCTCGGGCGGGTCGGTATTGAAGGGGGATTCTGCAATCTCTCCGCTCGTCGGCACCCAATGATGGGCGACTGCAATGGTCTCGCCGATGTCTGCGATTTCCGGGAGCCACTCTTCGACCAGAAGGTGGGCATTGATCCCGCCGAAGCCGAAAGCGCTTACCGCTGCCCGGCGAGGAATCCCTTCCCCTCGTCTTTCCCAGGGGCGAGCTTCGCTCAGCACCCTGAAATGGCTTTTATCAAGCTCCATGCCGGGCTGTGCTGATCCGAAATTTGCGGTTGGCGGGAGCACTCCTTCGCGCATGGAAAGGAGCACTTTTGTGAGTGCTGCAGCTCCTGCCGCAGTAAGGAGATGACCGATATTTGATTTTACCGAGCCGATGACGCACGTTTGAGAGGGGTCGGCGACGTCTTTCCAGAGCTCCTTGAGGCTGGCGACTTCGGTCGCATCGCCGACCGGTGTACCGGTGGCATGACATTCGATCAGATCGAGGTCCTGAGGCTGCCATCCAGCCTGAAGGTAAGCAGCTCGCATCGCTCTGAGCTGCCCTTCCGACATCGGGGCAAGGAGGCTCCCCCCGACATCATTCGAAAGGCCTGTGCCTCGTATGATCCCGTATATCCGGTCTCCATGAGCAATGGCATCTTCTGTCCGCTTCAGCAGGAAGATGCCGGCCCCTTCACCCACTACCAGCCCGTCACCCGCAGCATCGAACGGTGAGCATATTCCCCGTTTCGAGAGGGCCCGCAGCTGGGAGAATCCCATCTGGGTATAGAGAGGGTCCGGTCTTGATACGCCGCCGGAGAGCATTGCATCGGCGCGACCGGAAAGGAGTTCGTCAACGGCAAGTTTTATTGCGTAGAGAGATGAAGCGCAGGCTGCATCAAGCGTACATCCGCCGCCACCCAGGCCCAGGCTGTAGGCAAGCAGGCCAGCAGGGAAGCCGGCTACATAGCGGTTCAGCGGCTCTGTTCTCCCCCGGCTGAGGCTCTTGCCGAGAAGATTTTCTTCAAAAGTCTTTCCAAGGATCTCTTGGGAATAAAGGGAGGATTTTTCTGTAGGAAGCGCGAGGTTTCCGATGATCACACCAACTCTGGAACGGTCGAGCGGACCGGTGATCCCGTCGGAGAATGCCTGTTTCCCGGCATACAGCAACAGATGAAAAAGCGGATCGAGACCTGCAGGGATCTTTGGCCCGGGGGGGAGCCCGGGGAGTTGCGTGGCCCTGGGGATAGAATTTATGAAACAGCCGCGCTTTGAATAGACTCTGTCTTTAGCTCCGATCTCGGGAGAGAAAGCAGCTTCGGCCGGGATCGACCATCTGTCCGGCGGGACTTCGCGGGCGGCAGAGTGCCCGCTCAGGATATTTTTCCAGAAGCGTTCGAGGTCGGGGGCATCAGGATAGATACCACCGATCCCGACTATCGCAACCGAGCCGAAAGCGGGATTAGCAGGTGAACTGACTGACATCGGCACCTTCCGCTCTTCAGAGCGCCCCTTTGCCGACGCGGCCAGGCTGCTCAAGCTGATTGCGCTGGAAAGCCTGACCAAGTGACGGATCTATCACGCATTCGTAGTCTTCCAGCCGGGCGACCAGCTTGCCGTTCTGGCGGTCGACAAACTCGATATCTGCATGGGCCCCGTGGCTGCGCTGATCGGTGATCTTGATGATGACCTGCACACCGTCTTTCGGGAAAGAGTCCTGAAACTGCCGGTAGCGTCCGGCAAAACAGGGGAGAGAACCTGATCCGAACTGTTCGAAACTCCAGAGGATCATCATCTGGAAAGCACAGTCGATCGCAAGCGGATCGGTCAGCCAGTTGCTTCTGAATGGCTGTCTGAGCCAGACTGAAGGCTGCGGCGCACTCTTGACGAGAGCCGAGATCCCTTTTGCGGAACAGCCGTTCACCAGCTCCAGACCATGGAGGTCAGGCCCGTGGAACAATCTTTCGCTGTCATACAGCCGTCCGTTATGCGGTTCGTACTGTTCGGAAGGGATCTCCTTGATGGAGCGGATCCCTTCCGGGAGCCGTGCCGCAAGAACGATCTCGGCTTTTGCATGCAGAACCGGTCTTGAGCCGTTATCTGCGCTGGTCAGTTCGACAGGGACAAGGTAGAACGAGTCCCGCTTTTCAGCCTTGCCGGACATGACCTTCAGTCTGCAGGTCTTGTCCTGCTCGAAAACCACCCCTTTGCATATCCGAAGGTCGTTGAATCCGTGAAACCGGAGTCCCGGATTGCCGTGAAGAGCGCCATGAGCCAGCCATTCTGCGGTCACGGCCATCGGGAGGACCGCCTTTCCGTCAAGGACATGAGAGCGGAGGAAGGGATAATCATTGACATTGAGCGAGATGGCAAGCGCTTCGGCCATGCTTTTCGAGCGAGCTGGTGACGGAACCGTGACATGAGCAGCAGTTTCGGCAAGCGCCACGATCTCCACAGGAGAATCAACAGCTGCTATCTCCCGGGCAAGGAAGTCGCCCCCCTCTTCCAGGCCGATCAAACCGACCCCTTCGCCTGCAAAAAGCTTCTTGAGTGCCGGGGTGACCATGCCGCCATCCCAGGGGCCCCAGTTAATGCTGACAGTCCGGCAGGAGGGACGGCGACGCGTTTCATCCTGGGCAAGTTTATTCAGGACTTCATTGGCTACAGCGTAATCTATCTGCCCGGCTCTTCCGAAGCGGCCTGTTGTCGAAGAGAAGAGGGCGATAAAACGAAGATCGTCCTCGGCTGTTGCTGCGAAGAGTGAACGCAGGCCTGAGACCTTGGTCCCGTAGACAGACGCGAACTGCTCTCGTGATTTGTCCGTTATCAGCCTGTCGGCAAGGACTCCGGCGCCATGGACGATTCCGCGGATCGGGCCGTATTCGGCGCGGATCTCACGCAGAAGAGACGTGACCTCTGCGGTATCACGTATGTCGATGGCACGGTAGATGGCCTTCCCGCCGGCATTTTCGATATTTTTGAGTGTTGCTGTCAGCTCCCGGCCGGCAATGACCTGCTGAAAACGATCTTCGATCTCTTTGGGATGGAGCTTGCCGCCTGCCTGTTCAAGGATCGCCCGTTTGATCTTCGGCTCTTCAGAGAGGGAAGAGAGCCATTCCGGCTCAACTGAAGGCTCGGGGCTTCTGCCGAGAAGGAGGAGTGTCGGATGCGATGCCCTGGTGAGTGCGACTGCAGCTGATGCCGTTACCCCGCGTCCGCCGCCGGTCATGACGACGACGTCTCCTTCTGATGCCGGATACCATGCAGGTTGAGGCGCAGCAGGGAGTTCGACGGTCGACAGGGTTGTTCTACCGGAAGGGGTAAGCCCGGTCTCGGCCGGCCCTTTACGGAGGAGCTCTGCTGCAACTGCTTCTGCGGCATCAGCAGGGTCCGGGAATCCTCCGATGTCAAGAGCCCGGCAGGTGACTTCCGGCCACTCACGCGCAGCTGTCTTTGCCAGTCCGGCCAATCCGCCTGAGAGTGGATCGGAGAGTGTCGAGCCGGGGGTACAGCCGAAACCGCCATCGAGTCTGGATACTGTAGCAAAGAGGGCGCCCTCTGTTTCTCCTGACTGCCTGAGCGAAGCGGCACATCGTTTCAGGAGCAGAAATGCGTTTTCGAGGAAACGATCATCGGTCCCTCTCTCCGGGGCGATGATCACCAGGCCTGAAAGTTTTGCAGAAGAGAAGATCTCTTTTTCGTCATCTGCCCGTACGAGGCGAACTTTGCAGCCTCTTCCCTGTAGCCGGGAGAAGAGTTGTGCCGGGAGCCTGGAGCCGTCATCGGTTATCAGGATCTCCCTGTCTGCCGGAAGGAGTAACGGTTCGGCATCTGAAGCTTCCAGCGCTACAGCTATAACTCCGCTCCTCTTGATGATATGGGGGGCACGGAGTTTCTCGCTGGCGGATGATGTGATGTCAGCAGCAGAAATCTCTGGTTCGGGCTGCGGTTTTTCCGTTGAGCCGGATCTGCCGGCGAGAAATTCTGCGATCTCGCCAAGTGTCTGCAGCGTTCCGAGCTGTTCCGGTCCGATCAGGGGAGCATTCGGGAGTCTCTCCTGTATTGCGGAGAGGATCTCTACCCTTTTGATGGAGTCAATCCCGAGGTCTGAATCAAGTCCCATGTCGAGGTCGAGCATCTCGACCGGATAACCGGTCTTCTCGCTGACAACGGCAAGCAGTGCAGCAGCTGTGTCAGCGCCGGCAGTGGCAAGAGGAGCAGGAGCACCGGCAGCAGCTGCCAGGGCAACAGGGACGCCGACGCCGAGGAACGAGGCGATCTCGCCAAGCGTCTGAAGCGTTCCGAGATGCTCCGGTCCGATCAGGGGTGCATTCGGGAGTCTCTCCTGGATTGCGGAGAGGATCTCTACACGCTTTATGGAGTCAATCCCGAGGTCTGAATCAAGTCCCATGTCGAGGTCGAGCATCTCGACCGGATAACCGGTCTTCTCGCTGACAACGGCAAGCAGTGCAGCAGC
>VFJK01000094.1 GCA_009886125.1 Geobacter sp.
ATTCTGGATTTATTGAGTTCGTTCAAGGACAAGGATTCAGAAATCCAGGAGCTGAGAAACGAACTAAATGAAATAAAGAAAAAGATCGGTTTGTAACCAGATAAAAGGGATCTATTCCATGAAAGTTTGTAGCAGATGCATATATGATGAGCGGGTACCCAGTATACAATTCGACGAGAATGGTGTCTGCAATTACTGCGCGATGGTCGACTCTCTCAAGGAACAGTATGCAACCGGTACTCCTGCCGGTGATGCCAAGCTGGCCGGGATTGTTGAACAGATCAAGCGTGACGGCAAGGGTAAAAAGTATGACTGTGTCGTCGGGGTGAGCGGCGGCACCGACTCCTCGTACATGCTTTACAAAGCCATAGAGTGGGGGCTGCGACCTCTGGCGGTCCACTACGACAATACCTGGAACAGCGCCATTGCCACCGAGAATATTCGCAAGGTACTGAAAAAACTGAATGTTGATCTGTTTACCTATGTTGTGGATAACAAGGAGATGGACGATATATTCAAGGCTTTTTTTCGTGCCGGGGTTCCCGAGATCGATGGGCCAACCGATCTGGCTCTTGCCGAAGTGCTGTATCGTGCTGCCGGGAAATACGGAGTCAAATATATTCTTGAAGGTCATTCATTTATCACAGAAGGGGTGTCCGCGCTCGGCAATGTATATTTTGACGGCAAATACATCAGCTCCATCCATAAGCAGTTCGGAATAATGCCGATGAAGACCTATCCGCTCATGCATTTTGCGGCCTTCATGAAGTGGATTCTGCTCAAGCGTATCAAGAAGATCAGGCCTTTCTGGTACATGTCCTATTGCAAGGAGGATGCCCGGGCGTTTCTGGAGAAAGAGTGCGACTGGCAGTACTATGGCGGGCACCATCTGGAAAACCGCATGACCGCCTTCAATCACAGCTACTACCTGCCGGTGAAATTCGGGGTCGATCTGCGCAATCTCAGCCTGGCAGCCTCGGCTCGAAGTGGACAGCTCAGCCGTGAGGAGGCATTTCGGCAGTATGCTGAACCTCCGCATATGGAAGACGAACTGCTGGATTACTTCAAGAAACGTCTCAACATTACTGATGAAGAGTTCGAGAGTGTTATGCGCGGACCGATCAAGAGTTTCCGTGACTATCCGACCTACAAGTCGCTTTTCGAAAAGTTGCGCCCGTTCTTCTATGTTATGGCTAAAATGAATCTGGTCCCCATGAGCTTTTATATCAAGTATACGTCCAAGACCGGTGTCTGATGATAACCATCGTTGACTATGGCATGGGCAACCTCGGATCGATTGCCAACATGTTCAAAAAGATCGGGGTCCCGTCCTGTATCACTGGTGATGTTGATCAGATTGCTGCTGCAGAAAAGATCCTCCTGCCAGGAGTCGGAGCTTTTGATACTGCAATGGCCCGTATCAATGATAGCGGGCTGTTGCCTCTGCTCAACCACAAGGCGCTTGAGGAAAAGATACCGGTTCTCGGCATCTGTCTGGGAATGCAGCTGCTGACGAGCTCGAGTGAGGAGGGGCAGTTGCCCGGTCTTGGCTGGATTCCTGCCACCACACTGGCGTTCAAGAGCCGTATAGATACAGCCCGTTTCAAGGTGCCTCATATGGGTTGGAATATCGTCGAAAAACATACCTCCAGCCCCCTCACCATGGGATTTGAAGGTTTCGACGAGATGCGTTTCTATTTTGTCCACTCCTACTTCGTACAGTGCGTTGACGAATGCAATTCGATTCTGCGCAGCACTCACGGTCTCACCTTTGATTCTGCCATCCAGAAGGACAATATCTTCGGCGCCCAGTTTCATCCCGAAAAGAGCCACAAATTCGGAATGAAGTTGCTGGGAAATTTCGCCGGTCTCTGAAATATGCTCCGTACCCGTGTCATACCCTGCCTGCTTCTGCGCGACGAAAGTCTCGTCAAGTCGGTCAAGTTCAAGACCTATAATTATATTGGCGACCCCATTAACACTGTTCGCATCTTCAATGAACTGGAAGTTGATGAACTGGTATTTCTCGACATAACCGCCAGTCGCGAGGGGAGAAAGCCCAATTTCAAGATTCTGGAGCAGATTGCTGCTGAATGTTTCATGCCGTTGGCTTATGGCGGCGGGCTTTCGGATATCGAAGACATAGGTCGCATCTTTGCCATCGGGTTTGAAAAAATAGTAATTAACAGTAATGCTGTTCGTGATCCTTCCTTTATCACCCGGATTGCTGACAAGTTCGGTTCCCAGAGCGTCATCGGCTCCCTTGATGCCCGCAAGAACCTGTGGGGCCGTTACGAGATATTCACCCACGGCGGTTCCGCCAAGACAGGCAAGGCACCTGTTGAATGGGCTCTGGAGCTGGAGCGGCTTGGAGCAGGTGAGTTGCTGGTTACCTCCATAGATCAGGATGGCACCTGGGCCGGTTATGATGTCAAACTGACCGAATCGGTGGCTTCGAAGGTGCATGTGCCTGTAATAGCCAACGGGGGGGCCGGCACTGTCCGCCATATCGGTGAAGTTGTCAAAAAGGGGCTTGCGTCGGCGGTAGCACTGGGTAGTATGGTGGTTTTTCAAGGCAAGGATCTGGGTGTGCTGGTTAATTTTCCTGACAGCAAAGAGCTGAAAGAGGTTCTGCTGTAATCATGGTTAATAAAGCTCCACGTGTTTTTATAGGTCTTTGCGAGATCGTCGGCTTCAATAATAACCTGACTCTTGGTTTTGACGAGTTAGGTGTTGACTCTGTCTTTGCAGAGCTGAACAGCCACCCTTTCAAATACGGTGAGCGCAACCTTGATAATTTCTGGATCCGCATCATCCGTTTTTTTGGAGACAAGCGTTCAGGCACCCCGAGACAGGACAGAGTCCGCAAGATCTTCTGGATTTTCTGCCAGCAGACTGCAATCATACCGCTGTTTATCTGGGCGCTCATTAAGTTCGACGTGTTTATCTTCTCATTCGGTGAATCTTTTTTTCGGCTCCTGGACCTTCCTATACTCAAGCTGTGCGGCAAGCGGATAATTTGCGTATTTTTCGGCAGTGAGTCGCGACCTCCTTATCTCAATGGTAAATACTCCGGGCTATCTCCGGAGGAGTGCTTCCGGCTCACAAAAGAGTTTAAGCATCGCGTCAATAGGATTGAGCAGTACGCAGATATCATCATTAACCACCCACCGACAGCACATTTTCACGAAAAGCCGTTTGTACAGTTTATGGCTATCGGTCTTCCCCTGGCCTGTAACTCGACAAAGTCATCCATTATGGATGCTCACGAAGGAACTGTGCGTATTCTCCATGCCCCTTCTTATTCTGCCTGCAAAGGAACGGACAGAATACGAGCAGCAATAGCGAACATAAAAAGCAGAGGATATGCCATCGAGTTTATTGAGGTGATCAATCAACCCAACGCAGTAGTCATAACGGAGCTGCAACAGTGTGATTTTGTGGTGGATGAGCTCTTTTCGGATGCTGTAATGGCAGGGTTTGCAACTGAAGCTGCTTTCTGCGGAAAGCCGGCCATTGTGGCAGGGTATGCATCGGAAAGGGATTGGGGAAATATCCCCACTGAAGATTTACCTCCGGTGCATTATTGTCATCCTGATTGCATCGAAGAAGCGATTGTGCAGCTAGTCACGGATAGAGAATATCGTCAACGTCTTGGTGAGCGGGCACATGCCTATGTAACTGAGCAATGGACCCCAAAAATTGTAGCAGAGCGATTTTTGAAACTGATACAGAACGATGTGCCTCAAGAGTGGTACTATGACCCGCAAAGCATTGCGTACCTGCATGGCTGGGGGCAGCGTGAAGAGCAACTCCGCTGCCACCTGGATAATTTAATAAGAACACATGGTCCGGAGGCTTTACAGATATCCGATAAGCCGATATTACTTAAACGCTTTTTGGATTTTGCTGCGATGGAACGAGTTTAATGCTCAGACGTTTTTTCAAAGACAGCATCCTCTATGGCGGTGCGAATCTTTTCACCAAATTGGTCGTGGTCCTCCTTGTGCCGGTCTATGCGCGTGTTTTTCAACCCCTGGAAATGGGGGTCATAGACATGATATTCGCTTTCGGTTCTATCGCGAGTGTGGTCGTCCCAATGGGTATTTCCAATGGAATTGCCCGGTTTCTTCCAGATGCCAAGGATGAGGAGTCACGAGCTGCACATGCTTCGAGCGCCTGGTGGTTTACGGTTGGGACATACGGTGTGTACGCCTTGATCGCCGTGATTTTGAGCAGATACCTTGCATCATGGATGCTCGACAACGAGCAGTGGTCTACCGTTTTTAAAATTGCAATTGCTGCCCATGTCTGCAACGGGCTGCAATACTTTCTTCAGGGGCTTCTTCGCTGGCAGCTCCTGCCAAAAGCGTTCATCATTTCAAATTTTGTTTCCATGGTTGTGATGGTTTCGGTCTGTCTGGTGCTGATTCTTGTAGTTCGCACCGGAATATCGGGTGTTTACTATGCCCAGATCATCGGCACTATGTTTGGATCCGCCATTGCCTGGTATCACAGCCGAAACATCCTGCGGCGCGCATTCAACTGGTCGATTTTCAAACGGATGCTTATTTTCTCGTTGCCACTTGTCCCGGCGCTGGTCGGGGAGTTTATTTCCAACTACGTTGACCGGCTTGCAATCAAAAAACTGATGACCATTGCCGATGTCGGTGTTTACGGGATGGGGTATCGATTCGCTGCCGTGGTCGGGCTGCTGATGGCGGGCTTCAGTAGTGCGATAACCCCGTTGGTGTATGCTCATTACCGGGAGGAAGGGACTCCGCTGGAGCTGGCCAGAATTTTTCGCTATTTCCTGGTATGCGCGATCCCCCTTGTCGCCGGCCTGATACTGTTTTCTCAGGAGCTGTTATGGGTGTTTGCCACCCCTCTGTACTATTCAGCCTGGCCGATTATCCCGGTACTCGGCGCAGCCTATCTTCTGTTCGGAATGTACAACTTTGCTCCGGGGCTCAGTATTGCCATGCGATCGAAAGCAATTGCAATGATTAATCTGCTGACAGCAGTTCTTAATACTGCGCTCAATTTCATTCTCATTCCGTTCATGGGAATTGTCGGTGCGGCAACGGCGACCCTTATCAGTGCTGCCACCGCCTTTGCTGTGTATATGCTGCTCAGCCAGAAATGCTATCCGGTTCCGCATAAATGGAAAGAGATGTGGATAGCCGTAACATGCGGTCTGGTTATAGCCGTGTCAGGCCTTATGTTTACCGGCCTGCAAGGACTTTCGCTGATGGGCATTACCATAAAGTCATGTTTTCTTGTTTTGTGCTGCCTCTCGACCGTAACGGTCCTGGTAGGTTATCATGAAGTAAGACAGTTCTTTTTCCGGTTAACCAAAAAACTCCCGGCGGTATCCCCATGAGTCATCACGCTATATCCTTAGGTAATATTTCCTCGGAGTGCATTCTCGGGAATTATTACCTGGATTTTTCCTGTGCAGTTGACTCGATCCGTGCAGGTGCATATGGTCCTGTGGATCCGAAAGGAATCCCTCTCGTCGATTATGACAGGATATTCAAGAACAGGTGGCCGATAAAATCAAAATGTCATAACATCGGCATTCATTATACACCGGTGACAACCGCCCAGTATGCGCTCGGACTCTATGGTCAGTTGGTCGCAACCGGGAATCCGGAAGTCAGAAAGCTTTTCTTAAACCAGGCTGACTGGCTTTGCCGCAATCTCACCGTAATGCCGGACGGATTCGCCTTGTGGCTGCATAATTTTCCTCAGCCAAGTTACAACCTCAAGGCGCCATGGGTGTCTGGTATGGCGCAAGGACAAGGGATTTCTGCTCTTCTGCGTGCGCATGAGATTACCAGTGATAAATCTTATGTCGATGCTGCTATTCTTGCTTCACAAGCGTATCAGCATGATCTTGCGACAGGTGGTGTGTCTGTCAGGGATTCAAATGGATATCTGTGGTTTGAGGAGTACCCTACTGCACCGGCCTCACATGTTCTCAACGGCTTCATTTTCGCTCTTTGGGGGCTGTACGATCTCTGGCGCGCCACTGAAGATTCTGAAATCCATTCTCTATGGAGTTGCGGCATTGAAACACTGAAAGCAAACCTGCCCAGATTTGATTGCGGAGGCTGGTCCCGGTACGACCTGATTCGCACTGAAAAAGCAGGTCACGATTATCATATGATCCATATCATGCAGCTTGAAGTTATGGCACAGTTGACCGGAGAGCCCCTCTTCAAGGAATACTCCCAGCTTTGGCGACGTAACGCAGAGCATGCAAATCTGAAACTGTTGTCTGCATCCCGCATAATACGAGGTGTTCTGCGACGTTTGGGCCTGATTCAGCGACCTGTGTTGACGGGGATTTCCGTAGTCTGCCCACCCTGCAACAAAGGGACAGCGCTTGATGCGTGACCTTCTTCCTGACTCCATGCAGTCCGGCGGAGATATTCTCCGCAATCCTGAAAGTTTCTCCTTTCTTATCCTGTTGTCTTCAGGAGGTGGTTTGTGAAAACGCTTTTTGTCTTTGCAGTCGACACAACACTACCGCGTGGCGACAGTACCCACGTGCGGGAATTTGTTGCGCATATCTCACAGGAATGCCCTTCCAGCGAGGTGTTCACCTATAATGATGTGCATATCAATTCAAGATATTTGCGTTTGCTTGTTTTTAGAATATGTCTCTGGTGGCGTTATCTTGCAGGAGTTCGCCGCAAGGTCTATCTGCGGTACTTCCCGGCGATATTTGTAGATATGATTTTATTAAAAATCCTGGGTTGCGACGTATATGTTGAACTGAATGCGGTCATTTCAGACGAGGCGGAGGATTTAGGTCGTTCCCCGTTACTTCGTTTGATCACCAGCATCGATGAGAAATGCATCTGTGCACTCTCCAAGGCACTTGTTTCCGTAACCCCCGAGATCCAGCGATATTATTCCGAGAAATACGGGAAACGCGAGTCCTATGCAGTTAAAAACGGAGTGAACACACACCTCTTCGATCCTGCCCATGCTGTTTTGCCAGAGGATATGAAGATGCTGCAGGGCAGATTTGTCATTGGCTTTGTCGGCAGCCTTTCGCCCTGGCAGGATTTTTCAACATTGATTGATGCCGTGAATGAACTTGTAAATCGACGCGGGCTCAGAGAGCTGCGATGCGTGATCGTCGGTACCGGCAGCGAGGAGCCGGCAATCAAGGAGAGGATTGCGAGCCTCGGGCTGGAGGATTTCATCATCATGACCGGTCGCAGAAAGTATGAGGATATCCCCGGTTATATCAGCCTTTTTTCTGTTGCGGTGGCACCGCTGAAAGGCAGCCGAACCAAAAATACGGGATCGGCGGCACTCAAGGTCTTTGAATATCTGGCAATGGGAAAGCCCGTGATCCTCGCTGATGTGGGCTCATTGTCCGATATTATTCACAGCCAGGGTGTCGGGCTGGTGTATCAGAGTTCGGACCCGACGGATTTGGCAGACAAGATTCACGATATATATTCAGGACGGGTAGACATTGATTCCATGTCAACACGGTCAAGGGTTTTAGTGGAAAATGAATATTCCTGGGAGTCCTCCGTTCGTGACACCATCAACGTTATCAATGATAATCACCAAGCAGAATGTCAATGAAATATCTGGTGCCTTTTATAATCGCCGCGGCTTGCATTCTGCTAATCACGAATCATGTTACGCTGTTTGCCCTGGTCCTGGTGGCTCTGGTCTGGGCAAATTTCTATGCCAGCCGCTATCTTTACGGAAACCTGTTTTCTCCTCTGGCAGTGTTCTCGATAGGATGGCTTCTGCCGGCATCCTGCGTCGTGTTTTTGCCCAATCATATCAAATTTGATGGATGGGAGGTGCATCAAGAGCTATGGCTGGCTATTATCCTGAGCTACCTGGCGTTTCTTGCGGGACACCTCTTTACACTCTTTTTTATCGATAACGGCCGGGCAGTGTCCGGGAGGAACAATCCATCCAGAAAGTATTACCTGCAAAGGGGTTGGGAGTCATTCCCCGGAGAGAAAACCTGGAACCTTTGGTTGATACGGGCTTTTTTCATGCTCGGGATGATCGGCTTTACACTCAATATAAATAATGTTATCCAGGCCGGCGGCTTCAGCCTCTATCGGGACCTCGGTTTCCGTGATGTAGAAACGATTTTTGGCCAGAGTACTCTCGTAAACTACCTCTATTTCCTGCTGCCTCTTGTTCTGCTTATCGGCATGATCCATCAATGCCGTTTTGGTTACACACGGTCGATTACACTGCTGATGACTCTGTCGTTTATAGGCCTGTTTTTCCACGGGACGAAAAGTACGATCGTTTTCCCTGTTGTTATTGCACTGATCGCTTTTTTCTACAGCCGTCGCTCAGTACGCCCCAAAATGGTGTTTATTACCCTCGGACTGCTTCTGATCTGTTTTCAGATCATTACGATCGGCAGAAATCTTCCCTACATGCTTGCCCGTGATGAAGACTTGTTCACTATACTCACTGTTCGCCTGGATGATTTATTTCTGTATTTTTCTCCTGGATTCGCGAACTTGCAGGAGGAGATCCTTAACTTGAAAAACTTCCGGGGCGGGGTGGAAAGTTTTCAGTTTGCAGGCGAACTTGTCAACTTTATTTTAGGCAAGCGGGAAGGGATAACCCAAACCGTTTTTGAAGGAGAGCAGTTTTATATGTTCAACGATGCCTATAACACAGGCACCTTTCTTCGTGAACATTACCGGGATTTCGGCTTTGTTGGTGTGGCGGCTTTTTCCTTTGTCTACGGGCTGATATCAAACTTGTTCTACTGCCGGTTTCTCGAAGAAACCTCCATACGGAATGTCGCCTTGTACTCTATTATATCCCTGATGTTGCTGATCAGTTTTTTCAGTAACCACTATTTTAAAATACAATACTGGTACTGGATTTTTGTCATAACTATTGCTGATGTTGTTGCACGGCTGGTCATGCAAAAACGGAATCAAAAAAAATCGCGATCAGAGAGTGTTTATGAAACATAAGTCAGTACTGGTCACGGGAGGCACAGGATTTGTCGGCAGGTATCTCATTGCTGAATTACTGTCAGAAAGGATTCAGGTATACGCGCTGACTCGTGAGATGCCTTTAGACCTGCAAGGCGTACGGGCGCTCAAGGGTGATATTACTGACCCGATACCTTTGCCGGAAGACGTGTCGGCAATTTACCATTGTGCAGGGATAATCAGCGACGAATCCAGGATGCACGCCGTGAATGTCATCGGCACACAACGTATCGTTGAAGCTGCACTCGCTCAAAAATGCCCACTTGTCCATCTTTCAAGCGCCGGGGTTATCGGCCCGACACGGTCGCTTTGTGTTAATGAACTGACAGAATGTCGTCCTGTCACTGTTTATGAGAAGACAAAACTTGAGGCCGAAAAGGTTGTTCTGGAAGGGGTCGCGGCGGGGTTGCAGGCTACTATGCTCAGGCCTACGACAGTTTTCGGCGTCGGCCGCGTCCCTGAAAGAGACAGTTTCCTGCAGCTGCTCAGGTCCATCAAAAATGGTAAATATCGAAATATTGACAATGGTCAGGGTCTCTACGGTATTGTCCATGCCCGGGAGGTCGCGCGCGCAATGGTTGCGCTTTCACGAAGCGGACAAAGCAGAGGCGAAGCGTTTTTTATAAACACCCCGGTCAGTTTTCATGATTTCTCTGCCATTGCTGCAGAATCGACAGGTAGTGCTGCCCCTGGAAATATCCCGTATCTCATAGCCTATGGAGCAGCCGTGCTCTTTTCTCTGGCAGGAGCCGCCTTGAACAGGAAAATGCCCCTGACCCTGTCACGGTTCGAAGCCTTGACCAATAAGACCATCTACTCTCAGCAGCGTCTCCTTACCGAAACTGATTACTGTCCGGCACAGCCTATCGAAAGGTATATTTCTGAAGTATGCGCCGAGTTTATGCAGAAGGGGCTTTTGTGAGCATGCAAGACAAAGCCGTGCTCGGAAGGAAAATATGTTTTGTGGCAACAGTCGAATGGCCGTTGAAGATGTTTCTTCATGAGCAGATCCGTGCATTGTCGCGCATGCACGAGGTCGTCGCAGTCGTCAATACCGACGACCGTTGCTTCCTCGAGAAGAAAGGTGTCTCGATACGTGTCGAGCCTTTTGATATCAAGAGAGAGATAGCACCGCTATCTGACGTAATCTCGCTGTTCCGTTTGTTCCTGTTTTTCCGGCGGTCCAAATTCGATCTTGTCCATTCGATCAACCCGAAATCCGGACTTATAGCCATGATCGCGGCCTTCTTTGCCCGAGTCCCTGTCAGAGTGCACACGTTCACGGGGCAGGTATGGGTCACCAGGACCGGACCTTTCCGGCAAGTCCTCAGATTAATGGATTGGCTGGTCGCTTCACTTGCGTCCCATGTGGTCACGGACAGTTTCTCCCAATTGTCCTTTCTTAAAGAACAAGGAGTGCTTCCGCATCAAAAGGGTTTCGTCCCCGGGAGGGGCTCGGTGGGTGGTGTAGATGTCAGGCGATTCAGTTTCAGCAAAGATGCCAGACGCGAAATCCGCCATACACTCGAGATTCCCGACGATGCCGTCGTATTTCTGTTCGTCGGCAGGATGAACCGCGATAAGGGGCTTCTCGAGTTGGCTGAAGCGTTTTGTCGCGTTTCGGAAACCGGCTGTCATGCACATCTCGTCATCGTCGGTCCCGATGAAAAGGGGATGCAGACATATGTTGCCCGTATCTGTTCGGAGGTTGTTTCCAGAGTCCATTTTATCGAGTATAGTGCTACGCCCGAGAAGTATATGTCAGCAGCTGACGTTCTCTGTCTGCCCAGCCATCGGGAGGGTTTCGGGACAGTGATCATAGAAGCTGCAGCTGTCGGTATACCGGCAATAGGTTCACGGATATACGGGTTGACCGATGCCATCGTGGAAGGGGAGACCGGGTTGTTCCATGAGGTCGGCGATGCTGAGGGTTTGTCATTGCAGATGCTCCGGCTTGCTCAGAACCCGATTGATCGTTGCAGGATGGGGCGTTTCGCCCATGAGAGGGCAATACGGGATTTTTCCCATGAAGAGTTGACGGCAGCCATGCTCGAGTTTTATTCGAGCGTTCTGAAAGGCCGGCGGTAAAGAAAAATCCGTCTACAAGTGAGGTCGAAGTGCAGAAGACTATCCTGATAACCGGCGCGACCGGATTTGTCGGCTCAGCCCTGATAAAGCGACTACTGCGCGAGACTTCCTGTCTGAGAGCAACGGTTCTGGAAGGAGAGGATACTGGGCACCTCCCTGCAGAAGTTGCGAAGTATCCAGTCGGGCCTCTGTCAGAGACCTGCGACTATACTGAAGCCCTGCACGGTGTCGATACCGTGATTCATCTCGCAGCCCGCGTCCATGTCATGCAGGAGAATGCGGCGGATCCTCTGCAGGAGTTCCGCAAGGTAAATCTTCATGGAACTGAACGGATTGCCAGGCAATCAGTGCAGTCCGGCGTCAAGCGCTTCGTGTTCCTGAGTACAATCGGTGTCAATGGGGACAATTCCGAGATATCTCCTTATTCTGAGTCTGATCAGCCACTGCCGCATAACCCGTATTCTCTTTCGAAATATGAGGCAGAGCAGGCGCTGATGGAGATCTCGAGGTCCGAAGGGCTCGAAGTCGTCATTATCCGCGCACCTCTGGTGTATGGCCCTGGAAACCCGGGGAATTTTCTCACATTTCTCAGGGTCGTGTCGCAAAGGATTCCGTTGCCACTTGCATCGGTCCAAAATCGACGCAGTCTGATATTTGTCGGTAACCTGGTTGAAGCGTTGACAATATGTGCGTTTCATCACGATGCCGCCGGGAAAACATATCTCGTTTCCGATGGGGCTGATATTTCCATGCCGGAACTGATCCGTCTGACATCCGGATATCTTGGCGTCTCGGCACGACTGTTCCCGGTCCCTGTACCTCTCTTACGGTTTGGAAGCATGCTTCTTGGTAAAACCGGAGTGTACAACCGACTGGCGGGGGCATTAACCGTAAACTGTTCCCGTATAGTCGGAGAACTTGGATACACCCCTCCGTATTCGGTAGAAGAGGGGGTGAAGTTGACCGCCGAATGGTACAAGTCGAGTCAAGGCCGATGATGAAGTGTTGTTAAGATCACTGCTCGTTACTTCGGATGCCGTTCTGATATGTGGCCGGTGCTCAAATATCCCTATACTAGTCTGATCAACCGATCAAAAGGTGAGAATGTTAACAAGAATATTCAATAAATACCCGCTGTTGATACTGCTGTTTTTTTTCTTTATTATCAATATTGTTATTCTTTCGAACGTTCCCCTGTATGGAGATGAACTCTCCTTCGCGGAGTACATTCCAGTTTATCAGACCAGATTCCATCAGTATTTCATAGATAACTTCATGCAGTACAAGTTCTATCGTGTATTGGGTAATCCACTGTGTTATATCGGTGCATATATCTCTCATGGATCGCCGCTAAAATTGTCTGCAATTTTTACCGTTACGGCAATGTTGCTGATAGCAGGCTATTCACATCTATATGCAAAATGCTTCATGCAACGCAAGAACCTCTCGTATATTCTTACTGGCATACTGTGTCTATCATTCCCGTTCTCGTACTATATCGTCATCGCAAGAGCTGGATACCATGAACTTGTGACATTGTCGTTAGTGTTGATGTGTATCTATAGTACGTCCAGATATGTACAAACAGATAAAAGGCAATATATGTTCATTGCCGTTTTTGTATATTTTATTTCTTTGTATGTATATGAAGCATCACTGATGATGTCACTATATCTGGTTATTTTCGTTGCCAGCCAGGTTACAAAAAAACGATTCCTGAGTTCGAGGAATCTTTCATTCGCGGTACTGTTGCTGATCGGGATGATGGTCTACCTTTATCATCAGTTCAGCTATTTGCAATCACAGCCTAAGCTTTCTGATTCAATGGCGATTTATGCTCCCTATAATGTCGGATTGACGATCAAGGAGCAGTTGTTGAGAGTGGTTTTGTATTTTGCATATCATGTCAAATGGTCACTCTATTATCTTTACAATTTTTCCACGTCCATAACCCTGGTCGATACCTGTCTGATTGCCGTTTTCATCCTGTTGACGGCAACCGTGCTGTGGAGATCGCTGTCAAACCCTTTAACCTATCCGGACCGTGAGGTTTCACGGTCATTGATATTCAACGGCATCAGCCTGTTTGTCTGTTCTTTCGGACTTTGGGCGTATTACTGGATTTTCAAGAAATCCATCGTCCTGCCGCCATTTTACAATTTTCTCTTGCCGGCGATCGGTATCTCCGTGGCGTTGACCGGTTGGATATCCCTGTTCTCGGTGCGAATAACCAGTAATCGGGTTCTGAAGTCGTTCGTGTTCGCCATCATTATCACCGCGTTTACGACCAATATAATATTTTTTCTTTCGTCAAGGCTTGCGATCATCAACTCGGTGAACGAGATTCAGGGGTATGCACGACTGATCAATGACAAGTACGGTCTGCAGGCACAACAGTTCAAGAACATCGTATTGCTTGACTTGCCTGTGGAATCAGGCTATGCAAGGCGCAAGGGACGATACGAATATTCACTTATTATGTCTTTGAATAAATTGAATCCCAACTGGAAACAGCTGAGCATCATTTCCAATGTCTGCAAGAACGATGCAGATGAAAAGATAACGATCTCTCCGTACATGATTCCGGTCAAGGTAGATGATCTGCTGATAGTATCGTACAATCAGGATCATCATGATTTTGAGCGACGTGGTCCGAGCTCGTGTGCTGATGCTCTGAAGCAGTCGAAATCCGATCCATGCAAACTGGGATTCATGAACTATGAGATCTCGTATAGTACCGAGAAGGAAAATATAATAATGAGAAAACGCCTATAGGCGTTGATCAATCCGATCAAAATCATGTGATGTAAGACACCGATGAAAAAGTTGAGCTGTATAAAATACGACTTATGCAAACGTATCGACATTAAACAGATCATGTCTAGTAAATGAACGTTTGGGGTACATTATGGAGAAGACAGTTTCCATCCTCGTTCCTTGTCATAATGAGCAGGATAATCTGCATGAATTGTATGCAAGGCTCACTGCGGTGATGAGTAGTCTTGATTATGGTTATTCCATCATCTTGATAGACGATGGTAGCACCGATCGTTCAATTGAGCTGATGACGAATCTGACTAGGCAGGATGAGCGGGTATGCGTACTTGAGTTCTCGAGGAATTTCGGACACCAGGCTGCATTATGCGCCGGTCTTGATTTTGCTGATGGAGATGCAGTCATCATGATGGACGGAGATCTGCAACACCCTCCGGAGATGATTCCGGTGCTGATATCAAAGTGGTGTGAAGGGTATGAAATCGTTTCGACTGTCCGTAACGACCCGTCCCAGACCCCTGTCTACAAAAAGCTGACGGCTTCGTTATTTTATAAGATCATCAATATCCTTGCCAAGATCAACATCCCTCCCAACAGTGCCGATTTCAGGCTCCTGGACCGAAAAGTCGTCTTGCAGTTCAGAAGGCTCAATGAGAAGACTAAGTTTTTCAGGGGGCTGGTCAACTGGGTAGGTTACAGGCAGTTCATCATACCTTATGACGCGGAACCAAGACAAGCAGGGACGTCAAGTTATACCTTGATGAAGATGTTACGGCTTGCTCTGGATGGTATCACCTCGTTCTCATCATTCCCGTTGCAGATTTCTACCTTGATCGGCATCGTCGTCTCATCATTAAGTTTTGTGTATGCAGGGTATGCGATATATATGAAACTGTTCACCAACCTGGCGTTCTCAGGGTGGGCTTCGGTCCTGGTATCGGTCTTGTTTCTCGGGGGCATTCAGCTCCTGAGTATCGGCATCATCGGCGAATATATAAACAGGATATATACTGAGACGAAAGCACGTCCGACCTACATCATCAGATCGGTCCATGCGATAAACCCGGACCCTGCCCTGAAAGAATAGAAGTGGGGCAGGTCGATAACCGTCTTATCGAGGGGTTCATGATATTCTTGACAGGCGTCAACGGTTTTTTGGGGAGCCATGTTGCATTCAAGCTTGCGACCGCAGGCCACCGTGTGATTGCACTGACCCGGAACGGTGACGTACCCGAACTTCTTACGGACAGTGCGATAGAGTACTGTCGCGGTGATCTCTGTGACACTGCGTCGTATGAGGACGTACTGAGCAGATGCGATACCGTAATCCATACTGCCGCACTGGCTTCCTTCGATGCCGCTGACCTTGGGGACTATTACAGGATTAATCACGTTGGGACCAGAATGTTGCTTGAGACGTCCTACAATCGTGGCGTCAGGAGGTTCATCCATACGAGCACACGCGGAGTACTCGGTGTTGCCGCTCAGCCCGAATTATCCGATGAATCCTGTCCACTTCCGTCCCCCGAAAAAGCTGATGATTATGTGAAGTCCAAATGGCTTGCCGAGAGGGAAGTGCGGGAGTTTTCACAACTGCACGATATGGACTGCATCATCCTCTCCCCGACTGCATTGATCGGGGCACATGATCGTAAGCCGACTCCCATAGGCCGGGTCGTTCTCTCTTTCCTGCAACAGAAGACACCGTTTTACATGGACGGCGGGTTAAACTTGGTAGACGTCGAAGACGCTGCTGACGCTTTCGTGGCGGCTCTCTCCCTCGGAGAGAACGGTCATACCTATATACTTGGGAATGTCAATATCCCTCTGTACGAGTTATTCAAAAAACTTTCCGAAATAGCTTCCGTTCCTCTTCCCAGGATCAGAATTCCTTTCCTTGCCGCCTATATTGGTTCGTACATGATGGTCGCAACATCAAAGCTTACCCGCAAGGCTCCTTTTGCGACTCCGAAAAAGGTTGTTTCCCTGTTCAGGAACCATTCTTATTGCAAGAGTTCAAAGGCCCAACAAGCATTCAATGTGCCGGATACACCTCTAGATGTTACGTTAATGAGAACATGTTCCTGGTTTAAGGAAAATTCATACATATAATATAGGCTGAATATGAAAAAGCGTGTCGTTCTGGTCAATCCACCGAATGAAAAAACAATATTGAGGGATATGTACAGCAGTACCATATCAAAGGGTCTGTATAACTGGCCGTGTACCGATCTGCTCGTGATATCGGGAGTATTGAAAGATGAATTTGATGTGACATTCCTTGATGCTAATACACTGCGAATGTCACTGGGCGAGACTCTCGAAAGAATAGCCGTGATCGATCCGTTGGCAGTTGTGTGTGCGATCGGTAATTCTGTTAAGAACGACGACTACGATTTTATCCGACGACTGAGAGAGCGGATCCAGTCTATAACGATCTGCGGCACGGGAGGAATCCTCTTTCACAATGCAGAGAACGAAATGAGGGCACTGCCAGAAATCGATGCTTGTCTGTTGAATTTCACCTCTAACGATATCGTCAAATTCCTTAAGGGTGAGTTCTCTGGCATGAACAATATCGTCTACCGTCACAATGGTGAAATAGTCCATGCAGCTGTAGAGACGAACCCGAACGGCTTCTCTTATCCTGTCCCGCTTCATGAACAACTCCCCCTCCACAGATACAGACTATCACATGGTAAGGCGAAGCCGCTTACATCTGTTTTGACAAGCTACGGATGTCCGGCAACGTGTCGTTTCTGTGTCGCCGGGAAGATTAGTTACAGTTACCGGAGTCCGGACAATATCATCGAGGAGTTGGACTCGATCCACCGGATTGGTGTAAAGGAGGTCTTCTTCAGGGATAATGCGTTCTGTTCCAGCCGCAATCAGGGTAATGAATTACTTGATAGGATGATCGAACGACAGTACGGTTTCAGCTGGATAGCCGATGTCAGGGCTGTGACCCTGGATAGTGAGACCGTCTGGAAGATGAAGCGGTCGGGGTGCCACGCACTGCATATAGGAGTAGAAAGCGGAAGCCCGGAGATACTTCGGAAGTACAATAAAGGAGCTACTCTTGACCATATCAGGAGTGCGTTTGCGCTATGTAAGGAAAATGGGATCAAGACGGTGGGATATTTCATTATCGGCCTGCCCGGAGAGAAAACCGAAGATGTCATGAAAACCATTGATCTGTCCATTGAGCTTGATTGCGATTACGCCTCATTCAATATCGCACTGCCGATAGTAGGTACAACACTATGGGAAGAATCAGTCAAAATGGGCTGGATAGACAATAACACCGACACCATTTATGATGGGTCTCTCAATGCTCAGATTAATTCAGGGGACATCTCGAATGAAGAAATATCTGCATTACGGGATGAAGCCTATAAGCGATTCTATCTACGACCGTCTTATTTCTTAAAGAAAATTACAGGAATTCGGAACATATACCAATTCAAGATGTTAGTTCTGGAATTTATTAATATGATAAGAAATAAATTATCTGTTTAAAATCATCAACCCGGTTGACATGTGGTCCTCTGCGGCCCGGCAACCGGTCGATCAATTCTTCAGAACCTAGGGTTTGGTTGGCTGCGTCTAATGAAGCTGATGAAAAAACAAGGATGCTTTCTACTATTTTGAGCTTGAACAATAACAACGGTATCCTGCATAATGCGCCCGCTTGACGAATCCTATCCCTAACGCCTGTAGGTAACTTATGACCCCCGGCCTGTATTTGAAGAGACTGTTCGACATAACCTGCTCGCTGCTGGCCCTTATTGCGCTCTCTTTACCCATGCTGTTCATTGCACTGGCTGTCAAGTTTACCTCGGCTGGTCCAGTGCTGTATTGGTCTGACCGTGTCGGGTACAATAATGTCATATTTAAAATGCCCAAATTTCGCACAATGCTGACAGGCACTCCCGCTGTAGCCACACATCTGCTTGATGACCCGGACCGCTGGTTGACGCCAATCGGTAAATTCCTCCGCAAATCAAGCCTGGATGAACTCCCCCAATTATTCAGCATTGTTACGGGTGAGATGAGTATAGTCGGACCGAGACCGGCACTGTTCAATCAGAATGACTTGATCGAACTCAGGACAGCAAAAGGAGTTCACCTTTTGACACCTGGTCTGACCGGACTTGCGCAGATTAGCGGCCGAGATGACCTCCCCATTCCAGTTAAGGTTGATTTTGATGAATACTACCTCAGAAACCGTACCTTTTTTCTTGATATCCAGATTGTGGTTATGACCTTCGTCAGAGTTTTGAAAACTGAAGGAGTGAAGCATTAATACACTTATCCCCAGCTGACTTGAAACGAGCCAAACGCAATTAACTTGCTAAAAACAACACTTTGTTTTAATCTCTTAAGCCACTTAAACAGTTCAAAAGAGGTTTTATAACCTATGCTTACCAAGCGCCGAATATTAGTTTTTTTCTTCGACCTGCTTCTCATAAGTGCTGCATTATGCTTTTCATTTCTCCTGAGGTTTGATTTTTCAGTCCCTCCCGCTGAAGTTGAACTTTTCACTGAGTGCCTGATTGTCGTCCTTATTGTAAAACCTCTCGTGTTTATTGCCACCGGTTTTTATCTCAACATCTGGAGATACGCCTCTCTTCAGGACGCTATAGAGATGTTCAAGGGGGTAATGTTTTCTTCGATCCTGGCTGTTTTTACTGTGTTCTACCTGAGACAGTTCGCTCCTGTCCCACGTTCTATCTTTCTTATGGATGCGATCCTTTTATTCACCTTTCTTGCTGGAAGCCGCTTGATCTGGCGTCTTTGCAGGGAGAACTATCGTATTGGGAACAGCTGCGAGGGACCCAGAACCCTTATCGTCGGAGCAGGTGAAGCTGGCAGCATGCTGCTGAAGGAGATACGCCGACTTCCCCACTCTGCCTATAATGTCGTCGGTCTTATCGATGATGATCTTGAAAAACGTGGTCTTAAACTCCATGGCGTTCCTGTTCTAGGCGGGACAAAACAGTTGAGTTCACTTATTCGTTCCAATGAGATCGAGGATGTTATTATTGCCATGCCTTCAGTTGATGGAAAGGCACTGCGTCAAGTCGTTGATTTTTGCAAGAACGAGAATGTTACCTTCAGAACTTTGCCCAGTATCAGTAATCTTATTAATGGAAAAATCACCGTCTCACAGATCAAGAAAGTTGATATCGAAGATCTTCTGGGCCGTGACCAGGTCATGCTTGACAGAGATCTGATCGGGTCATACCTGGCCGGCAAACGGGTACTTGTTACCGGAGCAGGCGGGAGTATCGGGAGTGAGATCTGCCGTCAGGTAGCGCTCTTCCAACCGGAAAAACTGATTCTTATAGACCAGTCTGAGACCCCTCTCTATGAAATAGAAAAAGAGCTTACCGCTCGATTCCCTGAGATAAAATTCCTTCCCTTGACGGTTGATGTCCGTGATCGCGAGAAAGTCCATTGCACATTTGAACAGTTCCAGCCACAGGTCGTATTCCATGCTGCTGCATACAAGCATGTGCCGATGATGGAGTACAATCCAGCCCAGGCAGTTCTCAACAATGTATTCGGGTCAAAAAATGTAGTTGATGCATCATGTCAGTGCAAGGCTGAAAACTTTGTCATGATATCAACCGATAAAGCAGTGAATCCCACAAATGTCATGGGTGCCACAAAACGGGCCGCTGAGATCTACGTGCAGTCGGTATCGAGATACTTCAAAACAAAATGTACCACGGTCAGATTCGGAAATGTTCTCGGCAGTAATGGCAGTGTTATCCCTTTGTTCAAGGATCAGATTGCCGCAGGGGGCCCGGTGACGGTGACGGACAAGAGAGTCATCCGCTACTTCATGACAATACCTGAGGCTACTCAGCTTGTTCTTCAGGCAGGCGGTATGGGGTCAAACAGCGAGATACTTGTTCTCGATATGGGAGACCCGGTCAGGATTCTTGATCTAGCTGAAGAGTTGATTCGTCTTTCAGGGCTGACCCCTTACGAAGATATCGATATCATCTTTACCGGCTTGAGACCTGGCGAGAAACTCTTTGAAGAGTTGCTGGTCGAAGGGGAAGGCGTACTTGCTACCGCACATGAAAAAATCAGAGTTCTTGCTCCTGTGCATGTCAGTATGGAGTCTGTTCAGCAGGAGCTTGATCTTCTGTATAACTCAGCTCGTGCCGAGAATGTCTCTGATTTGATAGTCTCTTTGAAACGCCTCGTGCCTGAATTCAAACCTTCCTATCATTTCAATGGTGATGCACCTCTTTCCTTCCAGCGGGTAAGACCTGACCTGTTCCCGGTTGAAGAAAGGAAGGTAATTCAATTGCAGAAGCGCGCATGAATATCTGACTCTAAGATGTCATGGAATTAACCGCCTGGGTTTTCAGTTCAGATGCAGTGCCAGCTGAACCTGTCAAGCTGTATCACTTCTCTTTTCCCACTATCCTTCCCATCATCAATTCAGTTACTCATTTCGTATAAGGATTATGCATAATGATCAAGCAGAGCTTCCCTTTTATTGCACTGTTGTTTCTTCTGTCTCTTCCCTCGAATCTTTTTGCACTCTCCTCCGCAAATATTCCAATCGGTTCTCCGGTTTACGCACAAATTGAAAAACTGGTAGCTCTTGGTCTGATCTCATCTGATTTTGCCGGGATTAAACCGATTACCAAAAGTGAAGGTGCAAGACTTCTTCAAGAGGCAGACAACAACAGCAGGGAAAATGGTGCATCGTCATTTTCAAATGAGCTTTTAAGTGAACTCCGTTTATATTTGAAGCGTGAACTTTCACTTTTAGACAAGCCATCACAAGCTCCACTCTTTGATGTCGCTCCGGTCTCTGATCTGACACTTCGGTATGTGTATCTGAGCGGTGCGCCGCGCGACTATGATCGCCCCATACATGATCCGGGCGGTGAGGGTGTATTCGGAATAGGGTCAGGACTTCGCCCGGTAAATGCGTATCCGACTACAGCACAGCAGCGAGGGACGGAGGGTACTCCGCTCTTTGAAAACAATGAAGGTACTTCATACTGTAAGGGGAGCAGTCTGGATGCAAGATTCAGCAGTGAAGCTCATGTAGGGCAGTATGTATCTTTGTTTATCGAACCGGCATTCCTGGTAACCGACGGTTTGACCAGAGGCAGACTGAACAAGGGGTACGTAAAGTTAGGGGGGGACTCGTTTGAGCTTGAACTGGGACGCGACTCGAACTGGCTCGGATTTGGTGAGCGCGGTGCAATAACGCTTTCAAATAATGCAGACAACTTTGATCTGATAAAACTGTCAAATCCTGAACCGTTAAATGCGGGTTTTCTGGGCAAGCTTAAGCTGGCCTTTATATTCTCTCAGCTTGATAAGGTTATGACTTCAGACGGAGAGCGTCAGCCATGGTTTTATGCAATAAAGGCCTCTCTGAAGCCGGTCCCCTCATTTGAGATCGGTATCAATCTGGGCAGACAGCAGGGCGGCCCGGGTGTAGACAACAACCTGCGCGATAACCTGCAGGGGCTCGTTGGAGGCACGAATAATGACAATTCAAACAGTCTCGGTGGTTTTGAACTCCGCTGGCGTATGCCGTTTCTCAGGAATACCGAGGCATATTGGGAATATTCCGGTGAGGATGCGGCAAAGTTCTGGCCAATTGTCGAGAGTTATCTTGCCGGTATTTACATCCCGAGGCTGACCGATGACGGTAAGAACGATTTCAGATTTGAATATTTTCTTGGGAATAATATTCTTTATACTCACTGGAAGTATACTGAGGGGTATACCTATGAAGGCTTGCCGATAGGTCATTCTCAAGGCGGAGCGACTCAGGATTTCCTGTTCCGCTATCGGCACTGGTTCAGTGCGCGGGGATTTGCCGGTGCAGATTATATGTATACCACCAGAGGTAATGTCGGGCGCGTCTACAATCAGACTCTCGAAAGGAAAAACGCTCTGCGGGCTTTCTGGACAATTCCGGTTTCTGACAGATTTGATATGAAGCTGACGTATGGATGGGAGAAAGTGAATAATCTCAATCTGCAGGAAAATGCGAGCAGGACCAATAATCTTGCTGTTGTAGAGGCTCACTACCGATTCTAGTCGATCATCCCTGACTGAGACATAATGCAACCGCTACTGACTCTACCCTCTCCAGAAAGATGAATATGAATAGTGACGACCATTATATCCGGGCAATAACCTCCTCAGGCGGCATTCGTGTTCTGGTCTGTTCAGTTGCCATTCTTGCCAGGGAGATTATTAGGCTCCAGGGAGCATCAGCTACCGTAAGTGTCGCTCTGGGGCGCGGGATTGCTGCCGGGTCACTTATGGGAGCCTTGCTGAAGCCGGGTCAGCGAATCGCCCTGAAGTATGAAGGAAACGGGCCGATGCAGAAGATGATCATCGAAGCTGACAGTGACGGCGCTGTCAGGGGAACAGTTGCGAACGCTTTGGCTGAAGCAGTTCCGGTGAATGGGAGATGGAACGTCCCTGCCGTTCTGGGACGGGCCGGTTTCCTGACTGTTTCCAGGGATCTCGGGATCGGTGGAGAGCCGTATCTCGGCACAGTTCAGCTGGTGAGCAGTGAGATTGGCGAAGACCTTGCCTACTATCTGGCTGAGTCAGAACAGATCCCGTCAGCTGTCGGAGTCAGTGCAGGTCTTGCTGAAGACGTTTCATTGGCTGCATGCGGCGGTTTTCTGGTTCAGGCACTTCCAAAGGCGGATGAATCGGAGGTCACTGCACTGCTTGATAGGATCGATTCACTTCCATCGATCACTCTGCTGCTTGAAAGAGGGGGGACCGAGCTGCTCCTCTCCTCCATTATGGGCGACATTCCCTATAACCGGCTCGAATCAAGACCGCTGATATTCCGCTGCGGCTGCAGTCGGGAAAAGGTCGAACGGGTTCTCTATACTCTTGGGGAAACCGGTCTTCAAGAGCTGCGCGAACGAGACGGCTTTGCAGAGGTCACCTGTGAATTCTGCAAGGTTATCTACCGTCTCGATGCCGAAGAACTCAACAGACTTGCTATCTTCTCCCAAGATTCAATCCCTCAATGATAATATCTTTTTGATCCTGTTATGAATACTAATCCGTTATACAGCGATAACCGTGGAGAAAAGTGGCTTTTCAGTGAGGCTTTGGCTCTTCGCCGTAATTTGATAATCTCAATTACTCTTGCCGTTCTGGGTGGAGTTCTGACGATCATACAGGCCAAAGTCCTTGCTTCTGCCTGTTACCTGATCATTATCAAGCACTCTGATATACGTTTGATCTTCCCGCTCGCGGGTTGGGTGCTCTGCATAGCCTGCATCAGAAGCACTCTTTCCTGGTTTGCCGAAATGTATGCAGCTGCCGCTTCTTCAGAAATGAAGATAAAGGTTAGGAGTCGGCTCTACCGAAGCATAATTTCTGCGTCACCGCTAACAAGGCGGATGGGCACCGCTCCGCTGGTCGAGGCTGTTTCTCAGGGAGTTGATTCGCTGGACCCCTATATCTCCCGTTTTTTGCCTAATCTTGCTCTGGCTGCAGTCCTGCCGCTTCTCTGCCTTTTATTCGTCCTTCCTGTCGAGTGGCGTGCCGGTCTGGTTCTCCTCTTTTCGGCTCCATTCATTCCGCTCTTTATGATCCTGATCGGGAAAGGGGCGGAAGAGCTGAACAGAAAACAGTGGGTCAGACTTTCGATCATGTCCGGACACCTCTTTGACCTGATCCGCGGGCTGCCTGATCTGAAAATATGCAGTGCGGTAAAGCGTGAAGCAGCTTCAGTCGTCCGTGTCTCCGAAGAGTATCGTATTTCGACGATGTCGGTGCTGAGGGTGGCATTCCTCTCTGCCTTTACCCTCGAGTTTTTTACTACTGTCGGTACGGCTGTTGTTGCGGTCATTATCGGCTTCCGTCTTTTAAACGGAGAGCTTGAGCTTGCAGACGGACTTTTCATCCTGATTGCCGCTCCTGAGTTCTATCTGCCTCTCCGCACACTTGGACTCTCCTATCATTCGCGGATGCAGGGGATAGCTGCAGCTGAACAGATAGCGCCGCTACTTTTTCAGGAAAACCCGGAAATTCACGCATCCGGTACTCTGCCTGTGCCGGCAGGCGGACTGATAATTGCCTACGAAAAGGTCACCTTTCGCTATCCTTCGGGTCGCGGCGGTATTGTCGGAGCGGACTTTGTTCTTCCCTCCGGAACGATAACCGCTCTGGTAGGGGAGAGTGGCTCCGGGAAATCAACAGTAGCCTGGCTTCTTCTCGGGCTTGCTTCTCCGGAAGCGGGGAGGGTGCTGGTAAACGGAACTGACCTTCGCGACATCGACACGGTAGATTGGCGAAGCCGGATTGCGTGGATCCCGCAGACACCTTTTTTCTTCTGTGGCAGCATACGCGATAATCTCATAATCGGATTGACTGCTGTTGATGACGATTCTATCCGGTCTGCGCTGGATTCTGCAGCAGCTCTTTCTTTCGTAGAAAGTCAGCCCGGTGGGCTCGACTGCCTGCTTGGAGACCGCGGGGCCGGGCTTTCCGGTGGAGAACTTCGCAGGCTGGCCATAGCGAGGGTATTTCTGCGCGGTGCCGACCTGATAATCCTTGATGAGCCGACTGCAGGTCTTGACCGTCAGAGTGAACTTCTCGTATGCAAATCCCTGAAAAATCTGTCATTCGGTCGTACCGTTCTGGTTATCAGCCATCGTGAGGAAACGGCAGGCTTTGCTGACAGGCTTCTCCGCTTTATCGACGGCAGAGTCCAGGAAGTTTCTATTTCCGAGGAATACGGAAATGCGTGAACTGCTAAAGATCGTCATGGCTGTCAGAAGCCAATGGGGCTGGATGGCTGCCGGAATCCTCATCGGAGTTGCTGTGATCGCTGCAAACTCCCTGCTTATGGCTGTCTCCGGATGGTTTATCGCCTCAATGGCCGTTGCCGGGGTCACCAAGGTCTCCTTTAACTATTTTGTCCCTTCTGCGGCAATACGTGCCCTTGCGATAAGTCGTACCGTCGGTCGCTACATAGAGCGTCTTGTTACTCACGGAGCTGCCTTCAGGGCGCTTTCCGGGCTTCGTATCTGGCTGTTTCTCAAGCTTGCGCCGCTCTCACCGGCGCTTCTTGAGCGCTACTCGTCCGGTGACCTTTCGAGCAGGCTTCGCTTTGACATAGATTCACTTGAATCATTGTATCTGCGAATAATCGCCCCGCTTTTTACCGGCGTGATTTCAATTGCAGCTGCAACCCTGTTTGTTGCTTTCTGGAGCAAACCTGTTGCCGTGGTACTCTTTTTTGCACTTATTGTTTCCGGGTTACTTCTCCCTCTTGCTCTCAGGCGGCTCTCCGCAGTTCACGGCAGAGAATCAGCTGTTTCTGCAGGGGAGTTGCGGAGTCTGGTCTCAGAAGGGATTTCAGGGGGGGCGGAATTGATATTGTTAGGTGCTGTCGAAATGCACGCTGAGAAGATCGATGCCTTGTCAGCCAGGCTCGTCTCAAGTCAGGAAAAACTTGCTTCTGTTGGTGCAATGGCAGTTTCGGGGCTTACTGTATCTCTGGCTGCTGCTCTGACAGGCATTCTGATAACCGGGGCTGCATCTGTATCCCATGGAGAGATGACCGGACCGCAACTGGTAATGCTGCTCCTTTTTTCAGCGGCTGTTTTCGAAGCTGCCGGCGGCATGCCTGCAGCAATGCAGATGCTGCCAGCAGCTAAAGAGTCAGCACGCCGGATAACAGAGCTCGCCGATGCCGCTCCACCTGTTCCGGATCCTCTTTCTCCAGCTCCTTTACCTGCTGATACCGGCATCTCGTTCAGGAATGTCTCCTTTGCCTATCCCGGTTCAAGCCCGGTACTGTCCGGATTCAGTCTTGAACTCCCGAAAGGAGCAAAGGTAGCTCTGACAGGCAGGAGCGGAAGCGGTAAGAGCACTCTGGCGCAGATACTCCTTCGTTTCAGAGAGTATAAAGGGAGTGTTACTGTTGGTGGTGTCGAGCTGAAGCATCTGACTGCGGATGATCTCCTGACCCTGATCTCTGCCGTGCCGCAGAATCCACATATCTTCAATACGTCAATTCGGAAGAATATTACGGTAGCAAATCCTGACGCAAGCAATGAAGAGATATCGAGTGCAGTATATGATGCTGTCCTTGATGAGTGGATCGCTTCTCTGCCCGAAGGGTTGGAGACAATGGTCGGCGAGATGGGCTGCGCTGTCTCGGGTGGCGAGGCACGCAGGATCGCGGTTGCGAGAGCGCTGCTTCAGAAGGCTGAGATATTTGTTCTGGACGAGCCTACCGAAGGACTTGATCCGGAGAGTGAGCGGACGCTTCTTGCTAGAGTAACCAGAAGGCTCAAGGGTAAGACCCTTCTTCTGATATCACATCGGCAGGCAGCTGTTGAGATTGTTGACACTGTTGTCCGTATCGGCTAGTAATTAACTTGATCGTCAGTCTGTTATAGAGGTTACTATGATCCTTCCCGACATCGACCCTGTTTTTCTGAGAATCGGACCGCTTGAGTTCAGGTGGTACGGACTCATGTACATATTCGGTTTCACCGCCGCTTATCTGATTATAAAAGCACAATCGAAAAAACGTGGCATCATCCTATCCACTGAAATGCTTTCCGACATCGTCTTTATGGTTGCGCTCGGTGTTGTTTTAGGAGGACGAGCCGGATACATCCTTTTTTATAATCTGAGCTGGTATTTTGCAAATCCACTCAAGGTTTTCGCTGTCTGGGAAGGAGGGATGTCGTTTCATGGCGGTCTTATCGGCGGGATTCTGGCCGGGTTGTACGTTGTAAGAAAAAACCGTCTTGATCTCTGGATAATGGCCGATCTCGTTGCGATGACTGTTCCGGTGGGTCTCGGGCTAGGACGGTTAGGAAACTTTATCAACGGAGAGCTTTACGGGAGGGTCACGCAGACGCAGTGGGGCGTTGTTTTCCCGTACGGAGGTCCTCTGCCGAGGCATCCTTCGCAGCTCTATGAAGCGTTTCTTGAAGGAGTGGTTCTCTCTGTTCTTGTCTGGAGTCTGAGCTACACAAAACCTCCGAAAGGCACTCTTTTCTGGTTTGCAATAGCCGGTTACGGGCTCTTCAGATTCATTGTGGAGTTTTTCAGGGAGCCTGACAAACAGATCGGGTTTTTATGGGGAGGTGCCACAATGGGACAGTTGCTGAGTCTGCCAATGTTCCTGCTGGGGGTTGTAATGATTATATCGGGGTATGTCAGGAGGCGATCGGTTAATGCAGCTTCTTGACCATCTCCAGCACGTTTCCTTCTTTCCGTTTTACATACTGTACTGAATCCATCAATGATTTTATGAGAAAGATCCCCCGCCCCCGGTCCTCAAGCTTTTCAAAGTCAGGTGCAGGGATATCGTTTATGTCAAAGCCCTGTCCGCAGTCGTAGATCTTTATCTGCACTTCATGCTCCCCGACATGTATCAAAATATGCACTATTTCATCGCTGTTTTCTTGCGCTGCGTATTTGATGGCGTTCGTCATAGCTTCCGTCAGCACGAGGTTTAATTGATACGCAAGGGATTCCCTATCTCCGAGATAACGGTCGATCTCCTTGGCGATGTCTTCACCGATCCTCCCTACAAGGCTCAGGTACTTTGTATGATTCGGTACCTTGATATCAAGTTCGATATTTCTGTTTTCCATGATTATCTCTTGAGAAATCAGCTTTTCACGGCATCTGCAGCAGATGCGAAGATCTCGAATACTCTGTGGAGACGGGTTAGTTCGAACATGGATTTTACTTGCGGTTGAAGTGATGAAAGCTTCAGAGTCCCTTGATTAGACGTTGCATTCTTAAAGCCTGATACCAGAGCACCGAGTCCGGAGCTGTCGATAAAGCGTACATCTTTCATATCTATCAGGAGATTTTTCTTCCCCGACTCATAAAGCCTCTGGACTTCCAGCTTGAGATCAGAGGAGTTGTGAGCATCAAGCCGTTCTTCATTGATATTGATTACGGTCGTATCCTGAATCTGTTCAATTGATAGGTTCATATCAGTGCCTTTTTAACGTATTAATAGAATAATATTTTTACTATATCATGAAAGTGGTTGTTTGCTAGTCCTCCTGGTCAAAAAACGAATGCTCCACTCGCAATGCTACAATCGAGATGTCATCGGCAATCGCCACGCCGCCGGCAAAGTTTATAACCTCCCGGTAAATCGTATCGATTATGCTTTGAAGCGGCTCATCATGGATTGTGCTTAGAATCATGCTGAGACGCTCGATTCCGTACATATTCCCTTCACTGTCTGCCGTCTCGGTCAACCCGTCTGTATACAGGAGAAGGATGTCGCCCGGGTCGAGAAGGATCGATTTGTCTTCAAAGATGACGTCACTCTTTACTCCAAGGATCATCCCCTCAGCGTCCAGCGTCATGCACTGTGCGTCGGATATTCTGTATAAAACCGGAGTGTTGTGACCGGCACTCGAATACGTCAACCATTGGGTAAAGGTGTCGTATTTGATATAAAACATGGAGATAAACAGTTCTGCTCTTGAAAGATCACTCATAAGCAGTGAGTTCAGGTTGGCCAGTACTATGCCCGGGCTGTTGCTGGTGTTTATCTGAGCTCTCAGGACCGATCTGGTCTCGACCATGATGAGTGCAGCTCCGACATTGTGTCCGGAGACATCCGCAATAACAGTATCTATTATCCGGTCATCAGTTACGAAGAAATCGTAGTAGTCTCCGCCGACATGGTCAGCTGCTATAGAAAGAGAGGCTATCTGTACACCCTGAAGAAGAGGGGGGGCTTCCGGGAGGAGCGACATCTGGATCTGTTTGGCAATCTCCATCTCATGGGTGACAGCGGCATTCCGGAGCAGGGCTGCATCTTTTGCGCGCATCTCCTTCTCACGAGCTTCCCGTTCGTCCACAAGCTTGACGGCAAGAGCAAGCTGACCGGCAAGGCTGGTGAGGAGGTTCAGCAGCTCTTCTGTAAACATCCCCATGATGGAGACAGAGTACACCGAAAGGACTCCAAGCGGCTCTTCGTCTCCGACAATCGGAATATGGGCAAAAGCAGAGAAGGTTTCCAGTTGAGTTGCTGCTGAGTTACTCTGTTTTTTCAGACTTCTCGTATCATTTGCAAACTGTGGTCGTCTGCTCAGCAGCATTTCATCCAGATAAAAATCTTCCTCAGGCCGAATGCTCTGTTTCTGAGAATATGCTCCAGGCAATAGACTTTTTTCATAGCAGAGCGACAAAGACCCATCGGGCTCAATAAGTCTGAGGGTGATAAGGTCGAACCTGAACTCGGATGAAAGAAGGTCAGCAAGCTCTTTTATTATGAGTTGAATATCGTTGGAGCGGTTCATTATCTCGGATGATTTCAAACGGACATACAGCGCTTCGCGGCTCTCCTCAAGGGAGGATCGAACCGATTTGAAGGCATCGTAAAACGATTCCATCTGGGAACCGACACCCGAAAGGTAGTTCTCGACAATTGCCTTTGCAGCAGCAGAGCCGACTGAGCCGGCAATCGTTTTCTCTACGAATCGTTTCAGGCTCGGGAGTTCAAACTCTGATACCATCCCCCTCTCGTCTATCTCATGCTCTGCAAGATATTCGCTGATGGCATCATGTGCTTCCTTCTCCCCGATAAAATTCACCATCAGGTTGACGAACTCGATTATGGTGACCGGTTTGGAAAGGCGCTTTGTCTCCCACAGGTCCTGCCGCTGGTCATTTGAAAATGCTTCGGTAAATTTCTGGCTCTGCTCACGGCCTGATTCGGTATGTTCAAGGAGAATTGAAAACAGCAGATAGCCGCTGATATTGAAGAGCATGCTCCAGAAAAGTGAATTACTCCACATGCCGAGGCCGGTAAGCCCGAAAAGCTCGGTAGGTTTCAGGATTGATAACCCGAAAAGCCCTGTATCAAGGAGATCGGAAGTGATCCACCCTGATTTGATGAAGGAAGGGAGGAGGAGGGTATAGAACCAGACAACAAAGCCGCCAAGTATTCCAACGATAGCTCCGGCTGCATTTCCTCTTTTCCAGTACAGAGCTCCTATAAGTGAGGGAGCGAGCTGTGCCGCCGCTGAAAAAGAGATCAGGCCGATATTGACCAGCATGAAAGTGTCGCCGATTATATGGAAATATCCATATCCGAGGAAAACGACAAAGAAAATGCTCATCCTTTTCAGGTTCAGGAGAAGAGCCGGGAACGACTCGGTGATTTTGAGACGCAGTACCAGGGGGATCATGAGGTGGTTGAGGATCATTGTCGAAGTGGCGACCGATTCGGCGATCACCATTCCGGCTGCGGCTGAAAATCCTCCGAGGAAAGCGAGGAGGGCGAGCCAGTAATGACCGGTATTCATCGGGATTGTCAGTACGAAGTAGTCTGCACCGGTGTTGCCGCCGCTCAGGAGTATCCCGGCAAACGCGATTGGGAGGACAAAAATGTTGATAGCAAAGAGATATGCCGGAAATCGCCACATTGCATCCTTGATATGGGCTTCATTGGAGTTCTCAATTACCATGATCTGGAACTGCCTGGGCAGGAGCATGACGCTGCCCATAGCCAGAAATAGATTTGTCGCCCAGTTTGCATAACCCGGCTCACCGTTTTCCGAGAGAGTGGTCAACTGTTTATAGAGGACAGGGTGTTCTGTACCCATTCTGGTAAAGATGTCCTGAAAACCGTCAAAAAGAAAATAGGTTACGTAGATGCCGACAGCCATGAAAGCAAAGAGCTTGACGATGGATTCAAAGGCAATTGCGGCAACGAGCCCTTCGTGCCGGACTTGTGTCGCAAGGGTTCTTGCTCCGAAGAGTATTCCGAATACACTGATGAACAGCGCGAAAAAGAGACCGGGGTTTCTGAATGCAAACGAGTCTCTCAGGGCTGGGGAGATATCGAAGCTCGGGTGATTGCAGATAATGGCGAAAGTGGTTGACACTGCTTTCAGCTGCAACGCTATGTACGGGATTATCCCGAGGACTGCAATAAGAGTTATGACAGCTCCGAGGAACTGGGATTTTGAGTATCGTGAACTGAGAAAGTCTGCAATCGAGGTGATGTTGTTATCTTTCGATATCCTGATGATCTTTCTCAGGATGAACCACCAGGTGAAAGCGATAAGCGAGGGACCGAGATAGATAGTTATGAAGTCGAGACCGGAAGTCGCTGCTCTGCCGACGCTTCCGTAATAGGTCCATGAGGTGCAGTAGACGGTAATCGAGAGGGAGTAGACAAACGAATTTGAGACGATGCTTCGACCGCTTCTGAATCGTTTGTACGCATAGGCGGCAATCAGGAAGTGAAGGGAGACATAAAGGAGTATCAGTATGATGAGGGTCGAGAGACTGATCATGGCTCCTCATCTCTTGCTTTGTTGTCGCTGCCGGTATGAATGGATTTTGTGAAGAGATAAATGACCAGGATCGAAAAGCTCCACCCTCCAAAGATATAGATGAAGAGGAGCGGGAAGTAGAAAATGGCTATATTCTTGTTAAAGATGTGCAGAAAAGGGTAATTGAACATTATGATGCCGAGAATGAAGAAGATGACCCACGTTTCCTTCAGCCTAAGCCGGTCCAGAAAGCTATGTTTCAACCGGTCTGGTTTCATGAGCCAAGAATATCATTTTTTCCGATGTTTACAACCAGAGTTATCTGTCCGGTTTTAGATTGAAAAATGTAAAAAAGTCTGCTATTTACTTTAACTTCCGGTAAATTGACAGCCATACTACAAAGGAGCATACAATTAATGCTTAAAATATTTGATTACCTTTTCGGGATGTTTTCCAATGATCTCGCGATCGACCTGGGAACGGCAAATACGCTGGTGTATCTTAAAGGGAAAGGGATCGTGATCCGCGAACCTTCGGTTGTTGCTGTGCAGAAACTGAATAACGGCCAGCAGAAGGTTCTTGCAGTCGGTATGGAAGCGAAGAAGATGCTTGGTCGTACTCCGGGTAATATCACCGCAATCCGGCCCATGAAAGACGGCGTGATCGCTGATTTCGATATCACCGAGGAGATGCTCAGGTACTTTATCCACAAGGTCCACAACAGAAAGACACTGGTGCGGCCGAGGATCGTCATATGCGTTCCCTCCGGTATTACCCAGGTAGAGAAGCGTGCAGTAAAGGAGTCAGCGGAGTCTGCCGGCGCACGGGAAGTCTACCTGATCGAGGAGCCGATGGCTGCGGCTATCGGGGCCGGACTTCCGATAACCGAAGCTTCCGGTAATATGATTGTAGATATTGGGGGAGGCACGACAGAAGTCGCGGTCATCTCTCTTGCCGGTATCGTTTATACAAAATCCGTACGAGTCGGCGGCGACAAGATGGATGAGGCGATTGTCCAGTACATCAAGCGCAAGTATAACCTTCTTATCGGTGATCAGAAGGCCGAGACGATAAAGATAGAACTGGGCGAGGCATACCCCGGCGGGGCTGTCCGGATGATGGAGGTCAAGGGACGGGATCTGGTCTCCGGCATTCCCAAGACTCACGAAATCAACTCTGATGAGATCAGGGAAGCACTCTCCGAGCCGGTCAATGCGATCGTCGATGCAGTAAAGATATGCCTTGAGAGGACTCCGCCGGAACTTGCAGCTGACATAGTCGACAAAGGGATATTCCTTGCCGGTGGCGGTGCACTTCTGCGTAACCTGGATGTCCTTTTGCGTGAAGAGACCGGTCTGCCGGTCTTTATTGCCGAAGACCCTCTTTCCTGCGTTGTTCTCGGCTCAGGCAAATCACTTGACGAATTGAATCTTCTCCGGACTGTTGCAGTAAGTTCCTGATTATCGACTCTTTGCAGGAGACAAGAGCTGAAGGGTTACCTTTGGCTCTTTTTTTATATGACCAATTATCTGCTTGATATAATCCTTCCCGTCTGGAACCGGCCGGTAGAGGTGAGATCCGCATTGGCATCCTTCTCAACGGATACCCCCCTGTCGCGGCTTGTGCTCGTTGACATCGGCAGTGACCGGGAGACTGAGAGGATTCTGGATGAATTTGCCGAAGCTCTGGATGACCGGGTCATACTGCTCTCGACTGAACGGAATGTCGGCACGGTCGCAGCGCTGAACCTCGGTCTCGAAAAGTCTTCTGCACCTTATGCCCTGATAGCGACCCCTTTCACAACTCTTGCTGCGGGCTGGTTCGACGCCGTGCTTACTCTGTTCAACCGTTATCCGGAGTCAGGAGCGGTTGTTCTCAGGGAGAAGAGCGGTTCCCGCCGTGCCGGCGACATTGAGACTGACAGTGGTTCATTTGTAGCCATGGTCCTGAAGAAAAGCCTGTACGATATCTCGGGCGGTTTTGATGAAGCGATGGACGGCGGTGAATGGGCTCTCCGTGATTTTGCCCGGCGGGTAATCCGCTCCGGTCAGACAATCCATTCACTGGAGATGGAAAAACTCAAGCTGGCTGCTTTTGCAGAGTTCGGATCAGCAGCCAGGCGGCTTGAGCGGGAGACCAATGCCAGGCAGCTCTATGCTGAACGGTGGGGCGACTCCCTACCGTATCTGCTGGTATGTTCGGACTCTATGCCCGGGGTTGAAATTGCTGAGTTCAGAGGCACTCTTCTTGAGTCTGCCCGGCAGGGGAACCGGATCACAGTCGTAGCAGAAAACAGGACAGGCAAACTCCTTTCCCGTGAAGGGTTTGCAGCGCTCCATGAAAACATCGCCTTTGAGATCCTGCCGAAACTCTTTTCTTCCAGGGCGTTAAAAGGGATTCTTTCAAGAGCTGCTGTAAGTCAGCCGGGAGCTGTTCTTGTTTCGGAGGATGACTCATTTTCTGCCCCCTTCAGCAGGCTGAGCTTTACCGATTTTGTTTCAGGGGTCACAACCCGCAGGGAAAAATGGTACTGCAGGAGGGATAGATGAACGATGAGATTATTGCCCAGCTTGCCGATCACCGGGCAGTCATTAATAAAATGGAAGAGCTCCTGGCACCGGCGATCGCCGAAATGGCAGAGACCATCTTTACGGCTCTTGCTTCCGGGAAGAAGCTCCTGATCATGGGTAACGGCGGATCTGCAGCCGATGCCCAGCACTTTGCCGCAGAAATACTGGGCCGGTTTAAACTCGAACGTCCGGCAATGCCCGCGATTGCACTCACCACGGACAGCTCTATTCTCACTGCCATCGGCAATGATTACGGCTACGACAACGTCTTCTCCCGTCAGGTCGAAGGCCTTGCAGCCAAAGGCGACGTGGTGATCGGCATATCGACCAGCGGTAACTCTCCCAATGTCCTGGCAGCGCTTGTCAAGGCCAATGCTATCGGCTGCAGGACCATAGCTCTGCTTGGCAGGGATGGCGGCAGCATCCGGGAGTCAGTGGCTGTCCCGGTTCTGGTGCCGAGTCATGATACCCCCAGGATACAGGAAGCACACATCACGGTTATTCATATTGTCTGCGACCTGGTTGAAAAACGCCTTTTCGGAAAGTAGGCTGACTGCATGAAACTGAAAAGCGCTGTCTTTCTCGATCGGGACGGGACTATAAACGAGGAGCAGGAGTACCTCTACAGGAAAGAGGAGTGTCACTTTCTGCCGAATGTCAAAGAGGCGGTCAAGCGGCTTAACGAGGCCGGTTATCTGGTCGTTGTCGTGACAAACCAGTCCGGAATAGCTCGCGGCTACTACACAGAGTCCGATCTTGAAGAACTTCATGCCTACATGGAGAAGGAGTTCGCGACTTCAGGCGCAAAGATCGACGGCTGGTACTTCTGTCCTCACCATCCTGACTTCATGGCCAACGCTAAAGAGTGCGACTGCCGCAAGCCTCTTCCAGGGATGCTGTTGACTGCTGCCGATGAGCTTGGCATCGATCTCCCCTCTTCATGGATCGTCGGCGACAAGATCGTCGATCTGGAGGCAGGTATTGCCGCAGGTTGCCGGTCGATCCTGGTGAGGACCGGGTATGGTGCTGCTCTGTCGGTTCATGCACCTTCAGGCGTACCGGTTGTAGATGATCTTTCAGCAGCAGTGGATCTCTTGCTTGAAAAGAGTGAGAGCACTGTTTCGAGGAGGCTGTAGCATGGCAATAACGAAAGGGATCCTGCTTGCCGGTGGTGCCGGGAACAGGCTCTATCCGCTGACACTTGTCGCGAGCAAACAGCTTCAGCCGGTTTACGACAAACCAATGATCTACTATCCTCTGGCAACGCTCATGATGGCCGGGATAAACGATATTCTGATCATTTCAACCCCGCACGACACTCCCCGTTTTCAATCGCTTCTGGGTGACGGTTCCCGCTGGGGGATCTCACTGACGTACAAAGTCCAGCCCGAACCGAACGGGATAGCCCAGGCATTTCTGATCGGGGAGGAGTTCATCGGTTCAGATCCGGTCGCTCTGATACTCGGAGATAACATTTTTTACGGCAAGATGGGGCTGGACAGGCTTGCCAGCGAGTTTGTGTCCGGGGCCAGGATTTTCGGCTATTATGTCAACGATCCCGAGCGCTACGGAGTTGTCGAGTTCGACGATGAAGGGCGGGCGATAGGAATAGAGGAAAAACCTGAAAAACCGAAGTCACATTATGCCGTGCCCGGGCTCTATCTGTATGACAACACGGTCGTCGCAATTGCCAAATCAATCTCCCCGTCTCCACGGGGAGAGCTTGAGATCACGGATGTGAACCGGGAGTATCTGCGCCGCGGTGAGATCATGGTCGAAAAACTCGGTCGCGGTATTGCATGGCTCGATACCGGGACTCATCAGAGCTTGCTGGAGGCAAGTCATTTCATCGGTACGCTTGAGGCGAGGCAGGGGCTGAAGATCGCCTGTCTGGAAGAAGTAGCTCTACGTATGGGCTATATCGACTGTCGCAAAATGGCCGAAGTCATAGACCAGACTCCCCGGTCCAGTTACCGTGAGTATCTTGAACGCGTGTATAAAGAGCCCGGACTCTGCCGGATCTAATGGAGGGTCGAATGAATTATGAAGAGGGCTTTATCCATGATGTGTCCGTAAAGCCGCTTTCCCGGTTTGATGACAAAAGAGGGTGGCTTTCCGAGATGTTTCGCACCGATGAGCTGCCCGAATGGTTCAGGCCCGAGATGGCGTATATATCGATGACCGTACCCGGTGTCGCCCGCGGACCACATGAACATGTTGCGCAGACTGACTACTTCTGTTTTATCGGCCCGGGAAACTTCAAGGTCTATCTCTGGGACACGCGTAAGGGTTCACCCACCTTCGGGACAAAGCAGACGCTTCTCTGCGGCATAGACGCTCCTGCAGCGATGATAATACCTGCCGGGGTGGTCCATGCGTACAAGAATGTCAGCCTCGAAAACGGGATAGTTTTCAATGCGCCTGACAGATTGTATGCCGGTAGTGGAAAAAGGGAGCCTGTCGACGAGATACGGCATGAAGATGCAGCTGATTCAACGTTTATCCTGGACTGAAAAATGTGGGAGCTGCTCAAGAAAAAACGGACAATCGTTGCTGCCGGCTTTGCCTTTGCGGTCGCCCTGGTCATCTATTCGTATAACCTCAAGCAGAGAGAGCATACAAACGCATTCGAAGGGATGATCCTGACGATCTCCTCGCCTCTGATGGCGGTGATTTCCGACTCGAACAGGTTTCTTCGTTCCTTCTGGGATGACTATATAAAACTTGTTTCGACCGGAAAAGAGAATCACGCGCTCAGGGAGTCTGTCCGCCAGTTGAATGTCCGGGTCATCGAATCGCAGGATGCGCTTCTTGAAAACGAGCGTCTTAAAAAGCTGCTGGCACTCAAAAGTTCTCTCAAAGGGTATTCGGTTGCGGCAGCAGTTATCGGTGAAGAGAGTGCACCCTGGTTCAGGAGCATTGTCATAAACCGGGGGAGTGTCGACGGCCTTGCCGAAGGGATGCCGGTACTGGCGACAAGCGGTGTGGTTGGAAGGGTCGTAAAGGTCGCTGCCGGCAGCTCACGGGTCCTTCTCCTTACCGACCATGCAAGTTCCATCTCGGCAATGATCCAGCGCTCAAGGGCGCGCGGTGTGCTGAAAGGGAAAGGTGGGGGCTCATGCTCCCTCGAGTTCACCGTGCGTGAAGATGACGTGAAAGTCGGCGATATCGTCACGACATCGGGAGTCGGCGGACTGTTTCAGAAAGGGCGTGTGCTCGGTGAGGTGACCATGGTCAGGAAAGGGGAGTACGGTATGTTCCAGACCATCGATGTCCGCCCGGCTGTCAATACCTATAACCTCGAAGAGGTCCTGGTCCTGCTCCAGAATATCGAATGAAAAGCCCGCGAAATGCGGGCTTTTTTGTATACGGTTTCCATATGAAGGGCAGTGCTTAAAGGACGGCCAGTCCCCCAGTCTAGTGCGCCAGGGGAACTCACTTCAGTCAAGCGGGTAGAGACTGATTCCAGCGGGTTTGCCGAGCACCTCAAAGTGGCTGTCCAGAGTGGCTACCTGAATCTTGACCGACGCGGCGGCAGTAGCAATGAAGCAGTCGGACAGGCCGACGGTGACACCTTTGCGACGCAGCTTGCCCGACAATTTTCCGGCAGCAGCCCATAGTTCAGGCGTTTCGGGTATGAAAGTGAAAACCTTGATGAAATCATTGAGAACGGCAAGCTCCTTGTCTGACTTCGCTCCCTGCATCAGTTCGGCAAGGATGATGCCGCAGCAGACGACCTGCTCGTCGTCGATAAGCTTCGTGACGATGCCGCGATATGGTTCGCGCCCGCGGAAAAACTCGATCCAGATCGAGGTGTCGATCAGTACCCTAGCCAAGGCGGTTGTCTCCATGGCGCAGCTCATCGGCCGTGGCAATAAACTCCATTTTTCCGGCCATCGCCTTGATACTGGCCAGCTTGCGCAGGCGGATTTCATCCTTGACGGCGGTAAGTACAGCTTCGGTCTTGCTTCTGGCGCCGACGAGAGACATTAGTTCAGTCAGCAGGTCCTGAGGCAGGGTAACAGTTGCACGTGACATGACTAACCTCCAAGAGAAAGTTGCACAAATAATGATACTTATATTGTGCTAAATATCAACACAAAAATAAACTAAATTAAAATGAAACTAGATCATACATAACCCAGCCGCAATCGTACAAAAACTCTGTAAATTTACGCTGCAGCCCGTCCTTCGATTTCCCGCAGCAGCTGCAATTGGTAACCGACTGACTGCAGTAAAATCCATTTGACCTTATCATGTCCATAACGTACAATTTGTACAAATGGAGGTTGTCATGACCAATATATCTACAGCTGAAGCCCGCAACGATTTCGCCGATGTCATCAATCGGGCATCATTCGGCAAGGAGCGGTTTGTCCTGACCCGGCGCGGTAAGAAACTGGTAGCAATTGTGCCAGTTGAAGACCTTGATCTGCTTGAAGAGCTGGAAGACCAGATGGATGTTGCCGCGGCCAAAGCAGCTCTGGCTGAGTCAGATGAACGGGTTTCCTATCAGGACCTGCGGCGTGAGCTGGGGTTTGAATGACCTGCCGGATTGAACTGACCAGGGCGGCTGCCAGGGATCTGACAGCTGTTCCCAAACCGATGCTGAAACGACTGGATGCCTGCATCCTCGGATTGGCAGACGATCCCCTGCCGCCGGGAGTTAAAAAACTCAAGAACAGCGATGGTCTGTACCGTGTGAGAGTAAGCGATTATCGCATTATCTATCGAATCGAGCAGGAGATATTGACCGTTCTGGTCGTCAAGATAGGCCACCGGCGGGAAGTGTATCGGTAAATATTAATAATGGCGAAGTAATAAGGGACTCGGAACTAACCAATATACCGTTTTACATCTCATCTTCAGACCATCTTTGCCGCCCCTTCAATCACAAAATCCTCAGCGTAGCCGTGCTACGCCTGCGGTTTTGCTCAATCAGGAACGACAAATCTGACCTAAATCTGAGCGTAAAACTTGGTATATCAGTTAATCCCGAGTCCCTAAAAAAGAAAACCCCGGTGATTGCCGGGGTTTTTTTTTCTATCAAACTCTGTAGAGGCGCTATCGCACCGACTCTTCCGGATAGGCGCCGGTATGATGGATCGTGAGGTCTGATCCGGCATACTCTTCGTCTTCGTTGAGCCGTATTCCGACCCACTTCTTGAGCCCGCCATAGACAAGGAAACCGCTGCTCAGGGCAAAAACGATTGCCAGGAGTGACCCGCCCAGCTGGGAGAGGAAAGAGACTCCGCCGATCCCTCCCAGGGCTTTCTGCCCGAAGATCCCGGCAGCTATGCCGCCCCACGAACCGATTATCCCGTGAAGAGGCCATACGCCGAGCACGTCGTCGATTTTAAGTTTTTCCTGCTCGATATGAAATCCGTAGACAAAGATGACTGCAGCGATACAGCCGGTGACAAAAGCTGCAAGCGGGTGCATGATGTCACTCCCTGCACAGACAGCGATCAGTCCGGCAAGTGCACCGTTGTGTATGAAGCCGGGGTCGTTCTTGCCGGCGACTAGAGCGGCCAGAACGCCGCCGACCATGGCAAGCAGGGAGTTGACTGCCACGAGCCCTGATATCTTGTCAAGATGACCGGCACTCATGACATTGAAGCCGAACCAGCCGATGGCCAGGATCCAGGAGCCGAGAGCAAGGAACGGGATGTTGCTGACCGGTATCGGGTTCGAGCGGCTTTTCGTGTAGCGTCCCAACCTCGGTCCAAGCAGAAGTACCGCAGGAAGGGCCAACCAGCCGCCTATGGAGTGGACAACGACAGAGCCGGCATAGTCATGGAATTCTGCGCCGCCGAAGCTCTTGAAAAGATCCTGGAGCAGGGAGGCGTTCTTTCCCCAGATCAGGGATTCGAAAAACGGGTAGGCCAGGCCGGCAAAGATCCCGCCTGCTATGACCTGGGGCCAGAATTTGGCACGCTCGGCGATCCCGCCGGAGATGATAGCAGGGATGCAGGCTGCAAAGCAGAGAAGGAAAAAGAAGTGGACGAGGTCATACCCCTGGTTTTCCACGATGAGTTGATCGGCAGGTTTGAGAAAGGAGATCCCGTAGGCGATCGGGAATCCGATTAGAAAATAGACTATCGTTGAGACTGCCCAGTCGGTAAGGATCTTGACAAAGGCGTTTACCTGGCTCTTTTTCCGGACAGTGCCGACTTCCAGAAAGGCAAATCCGGCGTGCATGGCAAAGACCATGACAGCGCCAAGCATGAGAAAAAGAACATCGGTACTGTTTCTCAGCGTTGAAAGGGATGCAGCAGCTTCCATAATTACCCCCGTTGGTAATGTTTTGTTCACCGGTCATTGTGAACAACCCTCTTAGGAGCAACTACTCTGCCAATTTGATATCATACGTAATTACAGCTAATTACCTTTGTGCAGCGTTCATTTATCGTTTTTTGTGATTAGAAATAAGGCAGTGCTGATTATTAGGCAGGCGTTTTTGCGATTTATTAAATGCGGTGGATTTTTTTGTCCAGCGCCGATATAGTTTCGAGCAGTTGTTTTATGGGGAGAAGAGATGAGTCGAAAAGTCAGAATCCTTCCGGAACAGTTGGCGAACAAGATAGCAGCCGGTGAGGTGGTCGAGCGTCCGGCATCGGTCGTCAAGGAGCTTGTGGAGAACTCCATAGATGCCGGTGCTACCGAGATTATCGTCGAGATCGAGGAGGGTGGCCGGCGTCTCATAAAAGTCACTGACAATGGCTGCGGCATGTCCAGGGATGATGCCATGATGTCCCTTGAGAGGCACGCTACCAGCAAGATCACGAACGATGACGATCTTTTTTCGCTCGGAACGCTCGGATTCAGAGGGGAGGCGATTCCGTCGATCGCTTCTGTTTCCCGATTTTCGATCTCAAGTCGCGAACATGATTCAGTCGAGGGGGTGGAGATCTATTCGGAAGGCGGGACACTGCGGGATGTCAAAGCCTGCGGGATGGCGCCAGGGACCTCTATCTCAGTCCGCAGCCTCTTTTACAATACTCCGGCCCGCCTCAAATTCATGAAGAGCCGCGAAACCGAAGCAGGGCATATCGGAGAAGTTCTTAACCGGCTAGCCCTTTCCCGTCCGGATATCAGGTTCGTGTACGCCCAGGACAACAGGGTCGCTTCACGGTTTCTTGAGGTCGATATGGAGTCCCGGGCGAAAGAGGTCCTGGGGGGGGTAATAGCAAAAGAGCTGTATCCGTTCGAAGCGGAGCGGGGCCCGATCACACTCAAGGGGCTTTTGGGGAGTCCTTCTGTCAGCAGGTCGTCAGCAGCACACATCTATACGTTTATCAACGGCAGGTATATCAGGGACAGGGTCGTGCAGCACGCTCTGCTGCAGGCCTACCGGAATGTCATCGAGCGCGGAAGATATCCGGTCCTGGCGCTCTTCATAACGATCCCTGCCGAAGATGTCGATGTGAATGTCCATCCGACAAAGCACGAGGTCCGGTTTCGGGAGCAGTCGGCAGTGCACGCGGCGATCCACTCCGCAATAGAAGGGGTACTCCGTGAAGCTCCATGGATCAGGCTTCCTGTCAGCACACTGTTCCAGGCACCGTTAAAACCCTCCGGTGTGAGCATCTCAAGGATCGAAGAGGTCCGGGAGGCGCTCCTGCGATACTCTTCACCTGATCCTTCCGTGCAGAGCTTCTCCAGATCCGGACCCGTCGCTGCAGTTCCTGAAGCTGTATCGTTACCCTCCCATCCCCGGCTTGATGAAGGCTCTTCAATCCAGCCAGAAGGATATTTCTCAGCACTCACGGTCATCGGCCAGTTCAGCTCCGCGTACATAATCTGCCAGGATGAGGATGACCTTGTGATCATCGATCAGCATGCGGCTCACGAGAGAGTCGTCTTTGAAACACTGCGCAGTAATTTTGCCCAAGGGAGTATCGAAGGGCAGCGGCTGCTGTTTCCGGAGACGATCGAACTGTCATCGTCCGAGAGCGCTGTTGTCAGGGAGCAGCAGGGGACTTTCGCCAGACTGGCGTTCGATCTGGAGCATTTCGGCGGGAGTACCTGGATACTGAGCGGCATCCCGGTCATTCTCTCCGGTAAGGAGTATCTACGGTCACTGCGGGATATTATCGAAGAGTTCGCGGGTGTCGGATCGACCACAGTTGTTGAAGAAAAGGTTGAAGAAGTGCTGGCTACTGTAGCGTGCCACAGTGTTGTCCGGGGCGAGTGGCATCTTTCCGCGGCTGAGATCCGGAATCTTTTTCACGGGATGGACAGAACGGATTTTGCCGGGAACTGCCCTCATGGTCGGCCAGCCGTTGCCAGGATCACGAGGCGCGAGGTAGAGAAACTTTTCAGGCGGAGCTGACCCGTTGAACAAGTCGTATTCATCATGAGATCCGTTTGTTGCATCTTGACACTCTGCCTTCCGTGATGGTAGTTTCGCAGCGTTTCAGGCTGTTCAATTTTGCTGTTCAGGGGTGTAGAGAGTGAAGATCGAGTCAGGAGTGAATCAGGTATCAGCACCACGGATAGCACTGGTAGTCGGAGGGAGCAGAGGGATAGGCCGTTCTATCGCCGTGAGGCTGGCAGCTTCCGGTTTCCATATATGGCTCACCTACAAAAGCAACCACGAAGCTGCTGCACTGGTCAAAAAAGAGATCGAGGACGTTGGCGGCAGCTGTGAGACATTCGCTTTCGATGTCAGCAGCTACGAGGAGGTCGAGGCAGCATTGGCAGGCCGTCTTGAAACCAGTTCGCCGGAAGTCCTGGTGTTCAACTCCGGGGTCACCCGGGACAACCTGCTCATGTGGATGAGCAAGGAGGAGTGGGACACTGTTCTTGGCACCAATCTTGACGGATTTTTCAATGTGACGAGGCAGGTCGTTTTTTCCATGCTGAAGGCGAAGAAGGGGAGGATCGTTGTCATCTCCTCGACTTCAGGACAGACAGGGCATGCCGGACAGGTGAATTACTCGGCATCCAAGGCCGGTCTTATCGGCGCTGCCAAGGCTCTTGCCCGTGAAGTCGGTAAAAAGAACATCTTTGTGAATGTTGTCTCCCCTGGTTTTATCGAGACCGATATGACTTCGGACATCCCCAAAGTGCAGGTCCTTCCTCTGATACCGCTCAACCGGATCGGCCGCGTTGAAGATGTCTCTTCCGTGGTCAATTTTCTCTGCACCGAGCAGAACATGTACATTCATGGACAGGTAATCGGTGTCAACGGCGGGTTGGTGATGTAAATGGCGTTGGTAAGCCAAATTAGATCATCCAACGAAAAAAGCCCGTATTACCGGGCTTTTTTCGTTGCGGTATAAAATAAGGCTCAATGTAAATTTGAATCATAACCTTCGACAATTCTCAAGACAATTACCAACTTTATAGCCCGTTCTAATAAAAAGTCAATTATTGAAATATTATCAGTCAACGCTCATTGGAGAGTCTGCGAAATGGAGGTGGCCTGCGAATAAAATTCAGGAAAAGATGCGGGGTTTGGTGATTTTCGTGATGGTTTTGTAGCTGTCGTAGTTCCAGAAGAAAGAAATTCCGGTGCTGAACATGCTTCTGGTGTTGATAAAGGTGCGCAGGCCTCTCTTCAGGGATGTCCGGAAGGATGAGACCGTGCGATAGGCGTCAACTACACCCTTGTAGAGTTCTTCAGGGGTCATGGTTCTGGGCTGGAATACCGGTTCAAAGATATTGTACGACTCCCAGTCACCTGGATAGTCGGTGAGAATGAGGCGGTTCTCGGCAGCCAGCTCTTCGTAGAGCCGCGTACCGGGCATGGGAGTCTGAATGCTGAGCTGTACAGCGTCAATCCCGGTCTCCATGATGAAATCCAGGGTACGTTTAAAGGTATCGCGGTCGTCAGAGTCGGTGCCGAAGATGAAGCAGCCGACTATGGCAATGCCGTGGTCATGGATCTTCTTGACAGCATCCCTGAAGTTTCGGGTGTTGGGGCGCATGTTTATATTTTTGTCCATGGATTTGAGGGCGACATCATTGAGGGACTCGAATCCTATCAAGAATGCCTTGGCGCCGCTCCTGGCCGCCGCTGCCAATAGGCCGTCATGTTCTACGATGTTGAGGCAGGTCTGTCCTCCCCATTCCTTTCCGGTATCCTCCAACCGCCTGAACAGTTCAAACGCCCGCTTGATGTAATGCTGGCCTGAACCGATTACGTTGTCATCAATGATGAAGATCCGTTTTTCCTTGATGGCATTGATTTCGTCGATAACGTTGTCGATATTTCGCAACCGGTACTGCCCGCCGTTAAAGCCGGTAACCGAGCAGAATTTGCAGTTGTGCGGACAGCCGCGCGAGGTCTGGACGGTCTGGACGAAATACTTTCCTGACAGCAGGTCGCGACGGGGCAGGGGGAGGTTTTCGATGCAAGGTCGCTCCGCCTGAGTGTAGATTTTCTGCAGCGAGCCGGCCTCGAAATCGTTCAGGAGCCTCGGCCAGATATCTTCAGCTTCTCCGACGACTATGGAATCCGCATAGCGGGCAGCTTCACCACTCATCATCGAGGCATGAATCCCCCCCATAACAACCGGCACGCCACGTTTTCGAAATTCACCGGCGATCTCATAGGCACGTGGAGAAAGGGGGGTCATGCACGTGATTCCCACCAGATCTGCATGTTCATTAAAATCTATATCGGAGACCGCTTCATCCACGATCTTGATCTCGAAACTGGCCGGCGTGAGGCTGGCGAGGATAAGTAGATTCAGGGGGGGAAGAGCCAGTACCCGGATGTTCTCCAGGAGCTTGGTTCGATAGGCAGGGCTGATGAGCAGGATTTTTTTCATAATTAGTTCAAGGTCAGGGCTATTGGCTTACTATGACAGCAAGTTCCCGGTACAAAGACTCTTCATCTGCTGCGCACTCCCTGAGAATGTTCGCAGGGAGAGTGAAAGATTCGTTCTCACCGGCGCGACCCTTGCACATCCGGGCAGCTACAACGGCAAATTCACGCCAGACATCACCAACAGCCGTCATCTTTGAAGACATCTCTTTTAACCGGTCATCCTGAAGGAGTATGGCTGCTTCCTGGAGAAAAGCAGCATAGATAAACCGGAATCCGGCTCCACCGGTGCCGATCTCCTCCTGCATCCTGACCTGCTGGCCAAGGCAGAGAAGGGCCTTTTTCTCGCCAAGATTCCTGGGCCAGAGCTCCATGCGACCGGCCAGGAAGCGCATGCCGCGGACGCCGATGATCGGGAGGGGCGTCTTCAGCATGACCTTCGTCACCGCCCTGATGCCGTTACGTATGGCAGGCTGCAGATCCATTCGGTCAGGTACTCTGGTCAGGTAGTACATCTTCCCTTTGGGTGCCAGAGTCCCCTTGGCAAATCTTGCCTTCATAAGGTCAATCCGGTTGCATACTACCGGTTCCGGGAAAACCGGGTCGCTGATCAGGTATTCATCGCCGCGGCGACCATAAACTACGAGATTGTGCATATTGAAATGGAACCGGTACGCCGGGGGGAAGTAGGGGAGCCACCAGGCGCCGGTCTGGAGACCGACCGGGATGCCCCGTGCCAGGGTAGCGTCGAGTGTTTCCATGGCCAGTTCCTGGTCGCGGAATTTTCTCGATTCGACGCTCACTCCCAGCTCTTTCATGGTGCGGTTGAAGATGCCACCGGTAATGCACCGATAGGTGGTCATCGGCAGGTTATTGAGCTTAATAAAGGGCAGGTAGGCGAAAAAAAGGCCTGCACCAATGCCAAAGGCCATGGCCTCGCTCATCTGTTCACCGTAATGGGAGATGAGATTGGCGGTTACGCCGCTTTCACAATGGGCCGATTGACGATGTATGAAGTTGATTTCCATCAGACCTTGAGTTCCTTTGTCGGGGTGCGGAAATGAAAATTGCGGATTTTGTTAATGTCTGTCAATTCGTCAACGGAAGTCTTGAACAGAGCAGCATAAAGCTCCAGAAGAGGTTTTTTCAGGTTGCTGAACACTTCCGGCCTGAGGTGGCGTCTTATCCGCCAGCGGAACAGACCTGAATACTGGGTAAGAAGCGCCAGATCCATCTGGTTCTTGGCCATATGGAATGCAAGCAGGCTCAGTTCTCCGGCAAGAACCCGCTGCCTGACGGCGTCCAGCTGCTGGTCCAGAAGCTCCCATGCCTGGTCGTTGGCAATGTTCTTCGGCTCCCAGCCGGCGCTGGGAACCAGGTGATAGCGCCCTTCATCATCAACAGCGTAGCAAACTTCCTTAATGCCTTCTGCAATGCCGACGTCCTGAGGGACATCTTTTTCCTTCATGAGCTTTCCTTGTCAAGAGCACACACTGTCTCAATCATTGAAGCTTGCGAGAAACATAGGGTCGTTCATTATTGTCTCAAATGATCTGTCGATAAGTTTATAGGCCCGTGCCTGCAGGGCCGGCACTGATCTGTTCTCGGCAGGGTCCATGCTGATGGAATACATCTTCTGGAATATAGTTGTCCTGTTTTTGGTCAGATTCACATTGAATCTGAAAAGCTGGTCAGTCAACGAGACCATCTCATATCTGAACTCGATCATCCCGTTTTCATAGGGAGCTATAGTAACGCCGATCTCTTCGAAGGCATATCTGAAGCAGTACCAGAAATAGGACTGCAGGGTCTGATTCGTCTCGTACTGAATTTTATGATCCGGGCTGTAATAAATCCACATCGAGGTGTTCTGGGCGGAATTGGTAAATGAAGACATGTAAATTTTCTTGTTAACAAAGCGTTTTTGCTGACTCAGGGATATATTGGGTTTATACGAGTCCGGATTGATAGCCACTCTGGTCGTACAGCCAAGAATGGAAAGCATGAACAATAACGTGATGAGTTTAGCTGTATTTAAGAGCATATCCCCTCCCCAAAGCGTGAATGTGGAAATTGTGTCAAATAGTTGCATAGTTATAATTAGGCGGTCAACATATATTTGACAGATAAACCGGTTTGTTACAGGTCGATTTGATGCAGGTCTGACTGCACCCGTCTCTATACGGAAACGATGGTAGAGAAAGCTCAGCCCGCAGCATGAAATATCTCCCGAAAGAGTCTCCAGTCCCCCTGAAGGCCTAAAAATTGCTTTGACGGCAGCTTGTTCAGGGTGTTATAAATAGAGTCCGAAAAAAGTCATCCCCATCATTCGGACAAGTCGTTTAACATCTCGGGTCAACTCATCTGCGTTCATCGCCAGTATCTGCTTGCAGCCGGTCTGGCCTTATCTGTTTGATCTGTTGTCTCCGGAGCTGTTTATTACAGTTTATTCTTCCGGCGGGAGATCTCTTCCGCCTCTGTTTATTTAGTTTCCATCCGGAAAGGGTGCTTTTTCCCCCTGGCGGCGTCAATCTTCGGCTTTGCTTGTGCGGCGTACCTGTGTACGCCTCCGCGCAAACCCTTGATTTCCTTGCCAGGAGAAAAAATCCCCGCTTTCCAATTTGGAAACCAACAGTTTCTGTCCGGAGTTTCCGGACAGAAACTATTTAATGTATGAAGAGGGCCTGTGAATAGAGTCGCGATAACCGGATACGGAATAATCTCCTGCCTTGGCAATACCGTCGAAGCAGTCGGTCATTCATTGAAAATGGGGGAATCAGGGATCATTTTTGATGAGGTCCGTCAGGGTCTAGGGTTCAGAAGCCCCTTGACCGGAGCAATTTGCGGTTTTGATGAACGGGCTCTCCTGACAAAAAAACAGTGCAAAACCATGCCGGATTTTGCCGTTCAGGCTCATACGGCCGCAGTCGATGCCCTTCAGATGTCCAGGCTTTCGCCGGAAGAGATCGAAAATGAAGAGACGGGACTGATCTTTGGTTGTGATTCCAGCTGCATTGCGGCTATTGAGCAGGTCGACCTGCTTCGTGAAAAAGGGGAGACCAAGCAGATCGGCAGCGGGCATGTATTCCGGTCCATGACCTCCTGTGTCACGATGAACCTGAATACGTTGCTGAAGACCCGCGGCGCCTGCTGGACCATAAGCTCAGCCTGCTCCAGCGGCGGACATGCAGTCGGACAGGCTGCTGACCTTATTGCCTTCGGACGCCAGGAGCGGGTGATCTGCGGCGGCGCGCAGGAGATAAACTGGCAGTCGATGTGCAGCTTCGATGCGCTTTCCGCTTTTTCGACCAGGCTCGATGATCCCAAGAGGGCTTCCCGTCCCTTCGATGCCGCCCGTGACGGACTGGTCCCCAGCGGTGGTGCAGCCGCTCTGGTCCTGGAGAGGTATGACCTGGCTGTCGCCAGAGGGGCGACCATTTTCGGTGAAGTCAAGGGGTATGCCTTTTCATCCGATGGCAGTCATATCTCGGTCCCGAGCCAGAACGGCTTGCAGAGAGCGATGCGCAAAGCGATATCCCTTGCCGGGATAAAACCGGCTGATATCGATTACGTCTGTGCCCATGCGACATCGACTCCTGCAGGGGACGCTGCCGAGGCGAACAATATCTCTGCAGTCTTCGGCCCGGCGACTCCGCCCGTCTCATCCCTGAAATCCATGACCGGTCATGAACTCTGGATGTCCGGTGCTTCCCAGGTCGTCTACTCCGCGATCATGGCACAGCAGGGGTTTATTGCGCCGAACATCAACTTTACCGAACCGGACGAGTTCTCTGCCAAACTCAATATTGCTGCCGAAAGGATCGACCGGGCACCTGAACATATTCTCTGCAACTCTGCTGGATTCGGCGGGACCAACTCCTGCCTTTTGCTCAGGTTCTCTTGATGAAGTACGACTTCGTCGTTATCGGTGCAGGGGTTTCCGGGCTCACTTCTGCCCTGCTCCTGGCCAAAAGCGGCTATCATGTCGCTATCGTCGAGAAATCGGATCAAATCTCCCCCCTCCTGAGAGGGTTCACCCGCAAAGGTGTTCATTTCGACACCGGTTTCCATTATACGGGCGGCCTGGGCCCCGGGGAGCCGCTTGATATCATCTTCCGCTACCTGGGACTTTCGGATCATCTGACCACGTTTCATTTTAGCGAACAGGGATTCGACATTTTCCGAAGCATCAAAGACGGGTTCGAATTCCAGTTCCCGACAGGATACGAACTGATACGGGAAAAACTGGTTGCAGGGTTCCCTGACGAAGCAAAGGCAGTTGACACCTACCTGCAGATGGTACGAACAGTCTGTGCTTCAATGCCCTATCTGAATATTGATATCGATTTCAACGAGACCAGCCTCCTTCAGGGGCTGGATGACAGGACACTTCAGGAAACGCTCGATGCGCTTACCGCTAACAAGCATCTCAAAGCCCTGCTTTCGATGCATTGCGTTCTATACGGGGTGCCTCCGGGCGAAGTCAGTTTCTCCCAGCACGCCTGCATAGTAGGCAACTATTACCAGTCGGCGATGGGTATCCGGGGTGGAGGTCTCAGCCTGGCAAAAGCATTCGATGTCAGGTTGAAGGATCTGGGGATCGATGTTTACTGCGGCAGCATGGTCAGTGAGATACTCCTGTCACCTGAAGGCGCCGTCTCCGGAGTGAAGCTTGCTAACGGTACCGAACTGGCCTGTTCGGGGTGCATGTCAACCATACACCCGGTGACCATGCTTGACCTGCTCCCTGAGGAGACCTTCCGGTCGGCTTACAGTAATCGTCTCCGGGATCTGAAGGAAACCCTCTCAGCGTATATGATTTATGCTGTCTCCGACAGAGCCATACCATTTCTGGCCGGTTCCAACCTGTTTGTGTTCCCGGATGTCGATGACCTGAGCAACATGGGGGTCAGGCCGCTTGAACAGAACCTGCTTTACCTGACAGCTGCATACAAGGGAACAGAGAGTGAACCGATGGGGTTCATCGGTATATCGCCTGCTTCTTTCGAACAGACGGCTGCCTGGAAGAACTCGACAACCGGCAGGCGCCCTGACGATTACCGGGTTTTCAAGGATGATGTCATCACACGGCTGAAGTGCCATATAGATTCGTATTGTCCTGAGTTGCGAGGGACTATGACGTATACCGAAGCCTCAACGCCGCTCTCGGTAAGGGATTACAATAATACCCCGCTAGGCGGTCTCTACGGGATCAAACACATGGTTGGTCAACGAAATCCCTTCCCTGTCACAAAGGTAAAAGGGCTTTTCCTTGCCGGACAGGCTATAGTATCTCCCGGTATTATGGGGGCGGCTCTTTCCGCATTCATATCCTGCGGGAATATTCTGGGTCACGATCGACTAAGGAAGGAACTACGGGCATGCAGTTGAGAAGGGTGGTAATAACCGGAATGGGGATCATCTCACCATTCGGTCGCGGGATCGGCACCCTGATGGATGGACTTGTCGAAGGGAGAAGCGGCGTTGTCAATGTCCCGGAACTGGCCGAGATCGTCGGGATGAGGACCCGGGTCGCTGCGCTGGTGCCGGGCATAGATCCAAAGGAGATCCCGAGAAAGTTCAGACGCTCCATGTCGAGCATGTCCGTGTTTGCCACGCTGGCTTCACACGATGCCGTTGCCCAGGCGGGATTAACCGAAGCCGAGGTCACCGGAGGTCGGCTGGGGGTCTCCATCGGTTCGACTGTCGGAAGTCCTCAGACCATGCAGGACTTTTTCAGGGATTTCAGCATCGACAACAGCCTTGAGAGGATGAAATCCACGATCTTCTTCCATATAATGAACCACAGCTGCGCTGCAAACGTCTCCCAGACTCTGGGCATTACCGGTCGGATACTCTCTCCTTCGTCGGCGTGCTCCACCAGCTGTCAGGCAGTAGGCTATGCTGCCGAGATGATAGCAGGCGGCAAGCAGGACTTCATGCTCTGCGGTGGGGCGGATGAATTCCATCCACTGACCTCGGCGACATTCGATGTCATGAATGCAGCTTCAATAAATTTCAACGACTCACCGACAATGACGCCACGTCCTTTTGACCGTGACCGTGACGGGGTAGTCTGTGCAGAGGGGAGCGGGATCCTGCTGCTTGAGGCTCTTGATTCGGCTCTTGCACGCAATGCCACTATTCTGGCGGAGATTTCCGGTTTTGCCACTACCTCGGATCCTGCCAGTATCGCCAATCCCAATGCAGCCAATATTGCCCACTGCATGAATATGGCATTACTTGATGCAGGAGTAACTCCAGCTGAGGTTGACTATGTCAATGCCCATGCAACATCGACCGAGCAGGGGGACATTGCCGAGAGTGAAGCTGTTTTTTCGGTTTTCGGCGGGAAAGTCCCGACAAGCAGCCTGAAAGGGAACCTGGGCCATGCAATGGCTGCAAGCGGGACCCTGGAGCTGGCAGCCTGCATAGAGATGCTGCGCAACGGGTATCTGCTGCCGACCAACAACCTTGAAAACATCGATCCTTTATGCGGACAGATCCAGCATGTACAGGAACTTATTCATATACCGGTCAACACGGTGATCAAAAACAATTTTGCCTTGGGTGGCGTAAACTCATCCATAATTTTAAGGAGATACAACCAATGACCGACCAGGAGATTGTCGAGCAGATTAACATCTCTATTGCCAAGGAGTTTGAGCTGGATCAGGATACCCTGACCCCTGAAACGACACTTTTTGAAGACATGGGGCTGGACAGCCTGGACATCGTCGATCTGGTAATAGTTCTCGAAGCCGCATTCAGTTTCAAGATCCGTGAAGAGGAGGCTATCCGGAAGATACAGACTCTGGGCGATATCCATACCTTTGTGATCAACAAGAAAAGGGAACAAGAGAACAAGGCCTAGATGACCGGGATTCATCAAAAGAGTCAGAATTGCCCGGCTTCGAGAAGGAAACAGCCGATCAGCTCCTTGTTCATGACATTCAGTTTTTATCCGCTGATGCTAGCCTGGATACTGCTCAGTGTGATCCTGGCGCCCGTGCTTTTTCTGATCTGCAAAGTGTCGACCGGCTGGGAGACTGCCCGCATCATACGGTTCCTTATCAGGATCCACGGACGCGGAATGATTGTAATCGTTTCTCCCTTTATCACGCTTGGAAGAATAGACCTGGAAGCGATACAGCGTCCCTGCATACTCGTTGTCAATCACCTCTCTTTTTTCGACGGATATTTCATGGCAGCACTTCCTTTTTACGACATGGCCTTTGCTGTCGGCGCCTGGCCGTTCAGAATGTTCTGGTATTCCGTATTTATGCGCCTTGCCAACTATATCGATGTCGAAAGTACCAGTTGGGAGGAGACACTTGCTGTCTGCAGAAAGGTTTTCTCCAGCAATGCCGGTTTGTTGATCTTTCCGGAAGGGCATCGGAGCAGGACCGGCAGTATCCAGCAGTTCCAGTCCGGGGCTTTTCGTCTTGCCGTCGAGACGGGGATGCCGGTCGTCCCTTTGTGTATCACCGGCACAGATACGCTGCTCCCGCCCGGGAATTACCGGCTCCATCCTTCCCGGATCTGTCTGAAGGCACTGCCTCCGGTTGACCCGGCGACATTTACCGGATCGTTCCGTCACATAAAGATGAGCAGGTACGTGCATAATCTCATGTCCAACGAGATCGAGCGGATGAAGGCGGAAAAGTGCTGAGCATGGACGCCGGAATCAACATGTTCGATGCGGTTAGCAACCGCGATATGGATCGTGGCTCCGGAGAAGGGATTGCCGCTCTGCAGCAGCGCCTTCTGCAGCAGCATGTTGCCTATGCGGCAGCGCTGTCCCCGTTTTATCGCCGGCTGTTCAAAGGATTGAATTCTCTGGATATGAAAAGTCCTGCTTCTCTTGCAGCTCTTCCCTTTACCGCCAAGAGCGACCTGGAAGCAGATTATGCCGATTTCCTGGCAGTTCCGGAAGAGGAGATCGTCGATTTCTGTCTCACTTCAGGAACGACCGGCAAACCGGTTGCCATGCTGCAGACCGGCAGAGACCTTGACCGGCTTGGTTACAATGAGGAGCTCTCTTTCCGGGGAGCAGGGATCACGAAAGATGACCGTGTCCTGATTGCCGCTGCCATCGACCGCTGCTTTATGGCGGGATACGCCTACCTACTCGGCCTGGGTCGAATCGGTTCGACAGCCGTCAGGGGCGGATCAAGCAATGTTGCACAGTTATTGGAGCTGATAAGGATCAGCAGGCCTACGGCAGTTGTCGGAGTCCCTTCTCTTCTCCTTGCGGTCGGTGAGCGGTTCCTTCTGGAAGGTACCGACCCGGCAGGACTCGGTATCGCGAAATTGATCTGCATCGGTGAACCGGTCAGGAATCCGGATCTTTCCCTGTCTCCGCTCGGAAGCCGGCTGTCAGGCTGCTGGAACTCCCGGATATTCGGAACCTATGCCAGTACTGAAATGGCCACTGCGTTTACCGACTGCGACTGCGGGAAGGGTGGGCATCTTCGCCCCGATCTGGTGATTGTCGAAATCGTCTCTGATGATGGCACCGTGTTGCCGCCCGGAGAGTACGGTGAAGTGGTGGCGACTCCTCTCCAGGTGACAGGCATGCCCCTGGTACGCTTCAGGACCGGCGATATTGCCGCGATCCATGATGCTCCCTGCGACTGCGGACGAAACTCGGTCAGGCTCGGCCCGATCGTCGGCAGGAAATCGCAGATGCTCAAATACCGGGGGACTACGGTCTATCCTCCGGCGATCTGTTCGGTTCTCCAGGGGATCAAGGAAGTGCGGGGCCATTACATTGAGGTCTACAGCGATTTCGATCTCAGTGACCGGATCAGGGTCGTTGTCGGCACTTCTGATCCGACTCTGACTCCCGAGTGCCTTGCAGAGCAGATATCAGCAACGATCCGGGTAAAACCGGAGGTCTCCCTGGCTACTCCGGAAGAGGTGACGGGGAGAACCCTGCAGGATAATAAGCGTAAGCCGGTGACGTTTTTTGATTACCGCGGCAGGAGGTAACTTGTCAGAGATTTGACCACCCCTAGCCCCTCCTGAATCAGGAGGGGGACTTTGCAGGCTCCCCTCCTTGATAAGGAGGGGTGGGGGGTGGTCGAAGCAGAGCCATCATAAATAATTCTAATCCACAGCGAAGGAAATTATCATGTCAGATCGTCCTACAGTCCTCTTAAACGGTAATGACCTTACCATCGAAGATATCGTCGCCATCGGTGTCGGCGACAAGCAGGTTGCACTCGATCCTGCTGCCCTTGAACGCTGCCGCGCAAGCCGCCAGTTCCTTGAGGAAGAGGTGGCTGCAAAGCGCGTCATCTACGGCGTTAACACCTCATTTGGTCCGATGTGCAACAAGATCATTCAGGACAGCGAGATAGAGGCCCTTCAGGTGAACCTTATCCGGAGTCACGCTGCCGGACTTGGCGATCCGCTGAAGCCGTACGTATCTGTAGCGATCATGGCAGTCCGCCTTAACACCCTGGTCAAAGGGTACAGCGGTGTAAGGATCGAGCTTCTGGAGTTCATGCAATGTATGGTCAATCAAGGGATCGCCCCCTACATTCCGGAATGCGGCAGTGTCGGGGCATCCGGCGACCTGATCCATCTGGCGCACCTCTCACTGGCAATAATCGGCGAAGGGGAATCATACTACCAAAACGAGCTTCGCAGGACCGCCGACATCTTCATCTCTCTGGGCATCACTCCGTTTCGCCTCAGCTTCAAGGAAGGAATCGCCCTGATGAACGGCACCAGTGCCATGACGGCTCTGGCAGCCTTTGCCCTGTTCGGGGCCAGGAAACTTCTCCGGGTCAGCTGTGTGACCGGTGCCTTTGCACTTGAGATCTTCGGCGGTATCGATGATGCCTTTGACGAGGATCTGCACCGGGTAAAACCCCATCCAGGACAACTCGAAATCGCTGAGACCATCAGGAGACTTTACGAGGGATCGGGCAATATCACCCTCAGGAAGGACATGCACGACCTGATCCGGCAACAGGAGACCGATGGGCCGGTGTACGAGACAAGCATCAATGTCCAGGATGTCTACTCCATCAGGTGTACTCCCCAGGTGCTTGCACCGGTCAGCGAGGCAATCGATTTTGCCTGCCGTATCGTGGAGACCGAGGCGAACTCTTCCAATGACAACCCGATCATCATACCGGAAAAGAAAAAGATCATCCACGGCGGCAATTTTCACGGTCAAAGCATCAGTTATGCCATGGACATGCTCTGCATCGCTATCTCCACCCTCTGCAACCTTTCAGAAAGAAGGACCAACAAGTTCCTTGACAAGAACCTCAACGAGGGGCTCCCCGAGTTCCTGATCCCCGGGACATTGGGGTTGACCATGGGATTCATGGGCGCCCAGTACCTCGCGACTTCTACAACAGCTGAAAACAGACAACTCTCCAATCCTGTCAGTACGAACTCCATCTCCTGCAACGCTTCCAATCAGGATGTGGTGAGCATGGGAACCGTCGCAGCCCGCAAGGCTTTCAAGTCGGTGAGCAATGCCAAGCATGTAGTGACGCTGGAAGTCCTTGCCGACCTTCAGGCCCTTTCATTCAGAAATGCCGACCGGCTTGGAACGGCGACCCGTCGCATCTTCAATATTCTGAACAGCGAGTTTACGCAGTATGACAACAGTCGGGTTTTCCACGACGATCTGGTCAAATTCAGGAAACTGCTTTTTTCCAGTCAGATTTTCGATGACCTGGGTCAATACTATTAACCATGCTATTCATTTACAGCTCCTAAGGAAGGCTTCCTGTCATGCACCTTGCAATTTCGATCCATAGACATACTCCGGTGATCTGCCATGAATGCTGACCTGGCTCTGCCGATGTCTGCCTCCCGGCTCATTCCTCACCGTCCGCCTATGCTTCTGGTAGACCGGCTTCTCACTGCTGAATCCGGTTCAGGGACGGTGGAAGCCTGCTTTGATTCAAGTTCCATTCTGGTGAACAGCCGGGGGGAGGTGGATGAGGTGGTCCTGGTCGAGCTGCTTGCCCAGGGGTACGCTGCCATAAAAGGATATGAAGATCTCTGCAATGAAACTCCGGTCAAGGAGGGTTTTCTTGTCGGCGTCCGTAAACTGAGAATATCCGGACAGGCGTTTGCCGGGGACAGGCTTCACATAACCATCAGGACTGTCGGCACCTTTGAGGGGTTTGCCGTTGTAGAGGGGGAGATACGGCGCAAAGATGAGATCATTGCCGCCGGCACCCTGAAACTTTTGCTGGTCGATGACAGCGTCCTGGACGGAGGAAGATCGTGAGACTCTTCTTGCTGCTGGTTTTTATGATCCTTTCTGCTTCCTCGGTAACCATGGCAGCGGAGACGAAAGGGAGTCCCGTTTCTTCTGCGCTCCTGAGCCGCCTGGAGCAGAGTGCCGGAGGGGTGAAGTCTCTTTCCAGCGATTTTATCCAGGAGAAGCATCTCAGCATGTTCAAGACGGTGCTTACCTCCAAGGGGCGTTTCTACTACAGCAGACCGGATCTGCTCCGCTGGGAACTGACCTCTCCGGTCGCCTCAGGATTTGTGTTGAAGGGTGACAAGGGTCGACGCTGGAATGAGCGTTCAGGCAGAAGCGATTCTTTCGTGATCAGCCAGGAGCCGGTGATGAAGCTTGTGTCGGAGCAGCTCTTTGCCTGGGCCAAGGCTGATTTTGTCTGGCTCAGGAAAGAGTACCGGATCAACGTGCTTGAGGAGTCGCCTGTCGTGCTCCGCCTGGAGCCGCTTTCCAGCGCGACTGCCGGGTTCCTGAGCCATCTGCTGATCAGCTTCAGTCCTGACGGCAGGTATGTAAGAGCCGTAGAGATCCGGGAAAAGGATGGTGACTTTACCAGGATCAGGTTCGTGAATACTGCAGTCAACAAAACGCTGCCAACGGACCTTTTCTAGATGACGGTCCCCTCGTTCACCCTGTTTGCACGGATCTATGGCTATCTCTCCACCCGCCGCAAGGCTCTTTACGGGATAACCCTGCTGGTCGTGATCCTTGGGAGCCTGCTCTCTGCCAGGATACATCTCCAGGAGGATATCGTAGCGATGCTCCCGGACGATGGTTCGTCTGTGGCGCAGGATTTTCAGCTGCTCCAGCTTGCCCCTTTCTCACGGAAGGTGGTCATTACCCTGAAAGGGGGCACGAACACCGATACAGCGGCTTTGACAACAGTTGCCGACCGTCTGGCCCAGGGGCTTGTCGGGACCGGGATCACCAGTGTGACGACCGGTCCGGCAAATATGGCCGGCGGGTTCTTCGGCTGGCTGGTTCAGTCTCTGCCAAGCCTGGTCACGGAACAGGAGCTTGTCCAGATTGCTGCAGCGACAGCTCCTGTTGAAGTGAAAAGCAGTCTCAGGAAGAGTTATGAACAGCTTCTGGCTCCTGAAGGGTGGGCACTGAAAGGGAGTATTCAGAACGACCCGCTCTCCTTCTCCACGATCGCCCTGGCCAGGCTGCAGTATATGAACATGATCCCGAACATGCGGCTGGTAAACAACCATTTTGTAAGTGCTGACGGGAAAAGTGCCCTTCTTGTTGCCGACAGCACCGTCCCTATGACCGATTCGGCCGGCGCACGGCTCCTCATGGAGCGGATTCAGAGCCAGATCGCTTCGATCGTCCCTCCTGAGATGACAACATCGGTTATCTCCGGGCATCGATACACATTGACGAATGCCGATACGATCAAGAAGGACCTCTTCATCATCCTGACGTTCAATTTGATCGCTCTCCTGGCGATCTACATATTTTTCCTCAGAAGCCTGAGTGCCGTTTTTGTCTTTCTGGTCCCTTCCGCGATCCTTATCATCGCTTCCGGAGTCCTTGCCCTGATCAGCAGGGATGTTTTCGCTGTCACACTCGGCTTTGGAGGAGTACTCCTCGGCATTGCCGATGAGTATGCGATGTTGATCTACTTCTCCTGCCGACAAGGGGGGAAGGATCCGGGCACAATCACCGGTGAAGTCGCCAGACCGGTGCTTTTCGGCGCGATCGCCACACTGCTCTCCTTCGGGGTCATGATGTTTTCAAGCCTTCCGGGTCAGCGGCAACTCGCCATTTACAGTATGACAGGGATTGTAGCATCGCTCCTGATCTCCCTGCTGGTCCTTCCTCATCTTATCAAGCCGGAGCCGACAGATATCAAGCAGAACCTTTCCCGGCCCTGGCTGAACAGGTTCCCGCGCCCGCTGGTCATCGCTGTATGGCTGCTCGTTCTGGCTCTCTGCGGCTGGCAGGCGAGCAGGGTCCGCTTCAATGGCGATATGCGGACGGTCAGCATGGTCTCCCCGGAGCTTCGACAGGCCGAAGAGGAACTGGTCAAAACCTGGGGAGACATGCGCGGCAAGGCGATGCTCTTTGCCGAAGGGAAAGACCTTGATTCAGCTCTTGCACTCAATGACCGCCTTTTCAACAAGCTGTCAGGCCGCATTCCAGCCGGCGACCTGGTCAGTCTCTCCCCGCTTCTGCCGAGCAGTGGGAGCCAGCAGGCAAGCCGGGAGCGCTGGGCAAAGTTCTGGCAGGAAGGACGGGCAGTGCAGCTCGCAGCAGACCTGAAGCGCGAGGGGAGCGGTTTCGGTTTTTCACCGGAGGCCTTTGCTCCCTTTCTCAAAAACCTGAATTCACCGCCGCTGGCGACAACCATCGAGGACCTGCGGGGCGCAGGTATGGGGGAGATGGTCGATTCCATGATCATCCGGTCAAACGGAGTGGTCCGGGTTCTGACTCTTGTGCCCGACCGACCTGAGATAATAGCCGCCCTTGATCCTGATCTGCGGACCCTACCCGGGGTCCGGCTCGTCTCCCAGAGCCGCTTCGGTGACAATGTGAGCCGGGCGATCATAAAGGATTTCACCCGGTACATGGTCCTTACCTCACTACTGGTCCTTGCCCTGGTTATCGTCCTGTTCAGGAAACCGTCACGCATCATGCTGGTCCTGGTCCCGGTCATAACCGGGCTGGTCTGCATGCTGGGGATCATGGGGATGCTGGGTATTGAGTTCAATATCTTTAACATCGCAGCGACCATTCTCGTGATCGGACTCTGCGTCGACTACGGCATCTTCATGGTCTGCAGGCTGACTGAGGGGTCTAACCATGCGGCCGGCAGGGCGGTCCTGGTCTCCGGGCTGACGACCCTGGCAGGTCTGGGCTCTCTGGCCCTGGCAAAGCATCCATCGATGCACTCTATTGGCATCACGGTCCTCCTTGGTATCGGCGCAGGCATTTCAGCTGCGCTTCTGGTGATACCGGCACTCTGCCGAAAGGATGCTCCTTGAGTCAAAGATTGGTAACGCTCATACTGTCGATTATGCTGATTCAGGGCTGCGTCAGCAGTAAAGTCCCGTTCCAGGGGACGGAGCTGATTCCGGTCAGCCCGATGACGACTGCCGCACTTGTCGGCCATCTCTGGAGTTCCGGCAGCGGCAGGTATCTGATCAGGCAGTCAGCACTTTTCGAGTTTCAGGGGAGTAGCATCCCTATCGAAGGGATGATGAGGCTTGATCTGGATAAGAAGCAGGGACGGCTCGTAGCCATGAACGAGATGGGGGTCAAGCTGTTTGACCTTGTCGTTGACCCCGCGACCAGCGAGTCACTCTTTGTGATACCGGAACTGATGCGCTATCCGGGCTTTACGGAAGCTGTGGCGATCTCGGTGAGAAGGATCTTTCTCTCCCCAGGGCCTTCACCGGATGATACCCTGGTTCTTGCTGACAAGAGCTATCTGCTGACCCGGACTCAGGATAACCGTACCCTTCGTTTTGTCCTAGGAGGACGTGACGTTCAGATGATAGAGAAGTCATCGGTATCAAGTGACGAAGCGTGGCGTGTACGCTACTTCGAGTTCCAGCAAGACCAACAGTTACCATTCCTGCCACGGGGTATTGTGCTGGATGATGAACGTGCGGGATACCGCCTGACACTTTGGCTTGAAAGCGTGGAAAAGACCGATGAATAGACTCAAACAGGAAATCATGGCAGCGGCAGCAGGCAGGATCACCAGTGACGAAATGAAATCCGTGGCCCGCAGCTACCGCTTTCCGGAAAGTTTTATCGGATTTTCCGGCCATTTCCCCGGGAACCCCATACTCCCCGGCATTGTCCAGCTCCTGACCGTCGTTTCCCTGATCGAGGAGCATACCGGTACTGAGCAGAAGTTACTGGCCGTCGAGGATGCGAGGTTCCTGAACCCGATCCTGCCTGATCAGGAGATACTGGTACAGTGTCAGCAGCGGACTGTCCGGGGTAAATTGCTTCACGAAGCCCGGCTGACGGTCAGCGACAGACCGGCTGCTTCATTCCTCATCCAGTTGCGGACCGTTGAGGGTATCTCGTGAGCCCGATATATTTCTCCAGACAGGTAAGGGTTTTTGCATGAACCGTGTGTATGTTACAGCCGCTGCCGCACTGTCCGGACTGGGACCTGATCTGGAGACTCTCTGGCAGAGATTGCTGGCAGGAGAATCTGCTGTCCGTCCGATAGAGAGATTTGCAACCGACCGGTACATCACCAACAATGCGTCCTGGATCGCCGGACTCGAACCGGAGAGTGGACGGTCCAGGATCTATCCGCTGCTGGAGCTGCTCCTTGACGGGTTTCCACCGGTACCGGCTGGCACGGTTCTGATAACTGCGACCACCAAGGGCTGCATCGACAGTATGGAACAGCTCCAGAAAGGTCTTGCGGGAGATCCTCACGACCTCCAGGTGGAACACCTGCTGCAGTGGCTCGGGAGAAAATATCCCGTCTCTTCCGCCATCAATATCAATGCTGCCTGTGCATCCTCGACAATCGCCGTTGCCCGCGCTGCCGCGCTTATTGCCAACGGTCGGTGCGAGTCGGTACTTGTACTCTGTATGGACCTGTTAAGCGAGTTTGTGTTTTCGGGTTTTTCAGCCCTTCAGGGACTTGCAATCAATACCTGCCGTCCTTTTGACCTGAACCGGAACGGCCTCTCGCTCGGTGAAGGAGGGGGAGCCTTGCTGATGATGAGCGGAGCTCTGGCACGGAGGGAAAAACGTCCTCTTCTCGGCGTCATTGCCGGTTGGGGCGCAGCGAACGATGCCACCCATATAACCGCTCCGGCACGGGATGGCTGCGGACTGGTACAGGCAGTGACACAGGCTTTGAAAAAAGCGGGTATCGGTCCGGATGATATCGGGGCGGTCAGCGCCCACGGGACCGGGACAGTCTACAATGATCAGATGGAGCTTACCGCTTTTAAAGCGCTTTTCGGAGACCGCCAGCTTCCGATGCACTCGGTCAAAGGAGCAATCGGCCATACGCTCGGGGCTGCCGGAGGGATAGAAGTCGCTGTCGGACTGAGATCGCTGCAGAGCGGAGTCCTGCCGCCGACCGTTGGCTTGACAGACCCGGCTCCGGGGGCTGAAGGGCTTTTCAGCAACAGAGAGCAGCAGTTGACCGGTGACTGTCTGCTGACAACGAATTCCGGTTTCGGTGGTGTCAATGCGGCCCTGATCCTTCAGAGGGGAGAACTGTGATGGATGTCGCACTTTCAGGGATCGGCTGGGTCACCCCGTCCGGGATCGGCTGGGGAGGAGGGGGGCAGCGTTTTGATCTGACTCCGGGGGCACTTCCGGTTTTGACCAGGAAGGAGGTCTTCCCGGAACCGAATCAGCGTTTTGGGCGCCAGTCTGAATATTCCAAGATAGGGCTGGCATCCATAGCATTTGCCCTTCGTGATGCCGGGCTGGAAACCTGGACCGAAAAGCGCCCGGTCGGGATCATGGCAGCATCCCAGCTCGGCTGTCTCACGACAGATCTGGACTATTTCCATACTGTCCTGCCGCAAGGGGGAAGTCTTCCCAGTCCCAACCTGTTTGCCTACACACTGGCAAACTGTTTCATGGGTGAAGCAGCGATCCAGTTCGGTCTTACCGGTTCGACCATGGTCATCAACGAGGCCGGCCAGAGTGGTGCTGCCTCGCTCAGGATGGCTCTGGAGAGCATTGCCTGGGGTGAGCATGATACCATGCTTGCAGGGATCTGCGATCTTCAGGCTCCGGTGCAGTTTGCAGAATCCTTTACGACGACTCCCGGGGCGCTGTTTATGGTCCTGTCCGGTCAGCCGTCCCACCAGCGCCCGGGGTACGGCGCCTTGTCTCTTGCCGGAAACGGCTCAATACTTTATAACGGCAAGGAAGCTGCCGGCATTGTCGAGCTGTTACATACCTGCCTGTCAGGCAGATAATTTACAAAACAGCGCTCTGTTCCGGCGCTTCATGCCATAGGAGAGTCCCTGATGAAGATGACCCTGATCTACCCGAGCTGGCCGAAACTTGACCGCCAGACAGAGTTTCACCTCCCCCCCCATGGCCCGGTTGTTTTTGCTGCGACTGTACCCAAAACGGTGGAATTGCACTTTATCGACGAGAACCTTCAGAAGATCGATTTCTCGGAGAATTGTGACCTGGTCGGCTTGTCGGTCATGCTCACCTGTCAGCTACCGAGGGCCTTCGAGGTTGCTGCCGAGTTCCGGAAACAGGGGATTCCGGTCATCTTCGGCGGCATTGCTACCATGCTTCACTCCGATGAAGTCGCCCTGCATGCTGATTCGATCTTCCTCGGCGAGGCGGAAGGGCGCTTTGCTGCAGTAATCGACGATTTCCAGTCCGGCGGGATGAAGAAAGTCTACAACTACATGGACAACCCGCCCGATGCCGGGCTGATCGGGACTGCCCGGAGGGAGATCCTGAACCGCGAGCTTTATAACTACCGCGGTGTGCAGATGCTTGACCTGGTGCATGCCTCCCGCGGCTGCAAATTCGACTGTTTCCCCTGCTGCACCGGCTTTCTCGGCGGGAAGAACTTCCGCCCCAGGCCGATCGACAAGGTGATCCAGGAGCTGGAAGCAATACAGAACAACCGGCTGTTTATTGTCGACAACTCTCTCTCCCAGGACCGGCAGTGGCTTATCGACCTTTTTACCGCCATGGCTCCTCTCAAGAAAAAATGGGTCTCCCATCCGATCCTGGATGATGACCAGATCCTCCGGCTTGCTGCAGATGCCGGCGCCTGGTATGTCTATCAGGCAGTCTTCGACACCTCCGATGTGATCCGGAACAGGATCAAAAGGCTCAAGGATCACGGCATCGCCATAGAGGGGACGATCATCCTCGGGACTGATGAGCAGGATGAGGATTATATCAAGCGTCTTGTCGATTTCCTGCTGGAAGTCGAGCTGGATGTCGCTGAGTTCACGATCCTGACCCCCTTTCCCCACTCTCCTATCCGGGCAAGTCTTGCCGCTGAGGGGCGGATCCTTTCGAGCGACTGGCTTAAATACGGCGCCGACAAGGTGGTGTTCCAACCGAAGCTGATGACTCCGGAAAAGCTGCAGGAGATGTATCATTATGCCTGGAATACCTTCTATGCAGATGGGGGGCACGCGATCAAGATGGGGAAACTCTTCAGGAAGGTCATCCAGCGTGAGATGGAGGACGATACCTACTACCGCTATAACCCGCGGATGAAACGTTCTTTTGCGAAGCAGAAGAGTCAGCCATGAGCAGGATCCTGCTGATCTCTTCGAACGTAACGACTGAACCGTATCCGGTCTATCCTCTCGGGGTAGCGGTCATCGCTGCTGCGTTGACCGGAGCCGGCCACAAGGTCGAACAGTTTGATTTCCTGGTATCAGGAAGGTCGGAGGATGAACTGAAGAGCAGGGTCGCGGCGTTTTCCCCGGATTACAGCTGCCTCTCCATCCGGAATCTCGATAACTGCGACTCCACGAGTGTCACCGGCTATCCCGAGGTAGCCAGACGCCTGGTCGAGGTACTTCATTCGGCTTCACCTGCCCCGGTCATCATCGGCGGTCCGGCCTTTTCCATCCTGCCTGAAGAGCTCCTGGCCTATACCGGCGCTGACTACGGTATCGTGGGTGAAGGGGAGCAGCAGGTCTGTGAGCTGGTCAAAAATCTCCAACAGGGGCTGAACCCGCCCCGCTTGATACGGGGAAAGCGGCTGCTGGTCGGTGAGGAGATGACCTCACCTCTCTTCACAGACGAACTGATCCGGTTCTACCTCGGCGAGAGCGACATGATCAACCTGCAGACCAAGAGAGGGTGCCCTCACGGCTGTATCTACTGCAGCTATCCTTCTCTGGAGGGGGACCGCTACCGTTGTCGCGAGCCGAGAGCCGTCGTTGACGACCTCGAACGGATAGGGACCGATCACGGGGTCAACAGCTTCTTCTTTACCGACTCGGTCTTCAATGACAGTGACGGCCACTATCTTGAGGTCGTCGAAGAGATCCTCCGCCGTGAGCTCACTGTTCGCTGGTGCTGCTACATGCGCCCTGAAGGTATCGGCAGAAAAGAGCTCGCGCTTATGAAACGGGCCGGCCTCTATGCCGCCGAACTCGGAACGGATGCGGCCAGCGATACTACCCTGAAGTCGCTCGGAAAAGGATTCACCTTCAACGATGCTCTGGAGGTCAATAAAGCCTGTGTTGCAGAACAGCTCCCGTGCGCTCATTTCATCATGTTCGGCGGCCCCGGGGAGAGCCCGGAAACTGTCGCCGAGGGTCTGGCCAACATCGAAAAGCTCGAGCACACCGTGGTTTTTGCTTTTTCCGGCATCAGAATTTACCCCGGTACCCCCCTCATGACCCTGGCGGTCAGGGAAGGACTCCTTTCGGAAACAAGCAGCATGCTGGAACCGGTCTATTATACCTCACCCGGAATCAATCAGGAGTGGATGAACGACCAACTCCTCAACGCCTTCAAGAACAGGCGGGACCGGGTCTTTCCTCCTGCAGAGGGTCAGAAACGGCTTGAAGTGATGCGCCGGTTCGACTATCGGGGCCTGCTGTGGGACAAATTGATCAGATATCCAAAAGGGTAGCCCAAGGAACAGCAATGCTTGACAGTAAGAAAATCCTTCTGGTACACCCGCTCGGTTACCGTGCTGATGCAGCCGGCCGGGACATCTCCCGGATCGCCAATATCATGCCGCCTCTCGGCCTGGCAAGCATGGCGGCTTATCTGGAGCAGCGCGGCATCAGTGTCGGCATCATTGACTGCTATGCCCGTCCCGATTCTGACCGGGTGATCAGGGATTACCTGCTTGCCCATCGTCCTGCGTTTATCGGACTCTCCTGCACAACCTCCAGTTTCCTCGACGGGGTCAGGATCGTGGAGATGGCCCGTCAGGCCCTTCCGGGGATCATGAACGTCTTTGGCGGTCCGCACGTGTCCGCCTTGAAAGAGAGGCTTCTGCTCGACTATCCGGTCCTCGACTTCACGGTTATCGGAGAAGGTGAGGAGACTCTGGCCGAGCTGGTGCAGTCCATGGGGGAGGAGCCTTCTTCGGTGAAGGGGCTTATCTATCGGGACCGCAGCAGCGGAGAACCCTGTTTCTCGGGCTACCGCGAGAAAGGAATCATCCTCGACGATCTCCCTTTTCCTGCCTATGAAAAGCTGGAGGGATTTCCCTCGTCCTATATGCTGCCGATCTTCAATTATCCCCATACACCGAACACGAGCTGCATCTCCAGCAGGGGCTGCCCCTACTCCTGCAGCTACTGTGACCGTTCGGTCTTTCGCAAGAGCTTTCGCTACAATTCTGCCGGCTATCTGTATGAGCATCTTCGCTATCTTCGGGAGCGGTTCGGCATCCGTCATATCAACTTCTACGATGACCAGTTCACCTTCAACCGCCAACGGGTGGAGGAGTTCACCGGCTTGATGATCGATCGGCCCCTCGGCATGACATTCAACTGCGCTGTCAGGGCTGAACATATCGATGGTCCTCTTTTGAAAAGAATGCGGGAAGCCGGCTGCTGGATGATGAGCCTGGGGATTGAGACCGGTGATGAACAACTCCTGGCCCAGCACCGGCAGAACGCCGACCTGGACCACCTTGCGGAGAAGATCAGGATGATAAAAGCCGCCGGAATACGGACCAAAGGGCTATTGATGATGGGGCTTCCCGGTGAGAGTGAAGAGAGCATCAGAAGGAGCATGGATTACGTCTTCTCTCTGCCGATCGACGATTTTAATCTGGCAAAGTTCACTCCGTTTCCCGGATCGCCGATTTACGAGAATATCCATGAGCTTGGTGAGTTTGATGAGGATTGGGAGCGGATGGACTGCATGAACTTTCTGTTCGTGACGAAAGGAATGACTAAAGAGCGACTCGAAGTGCTGTTCCAGGAGTTTTACAAGAATCATTTCAAGCGCCCCAAGGTTCTCTGGGGGTATGTTGCCATGATGTGGCGTTCGCCTGACAGCTGGCTCCGTTTCCTCGGCAATTTCGCCAATTTCATCAAGTTCACCCGTGCTTCTTCGCGTCATATGTGACCGGGAGAAACCAGTGAGCATCTCTCGCTTGACTATGCTGTTGCTGCTGCTGACGGGGTGCATGATCCCCGCTGTTGCCAGCGGCGATGAAGCATCCGGAGCAGGAAGAGCTCCGGACCGTTACGGGGTGTCGTTTGACCTGGCAAACACCTATGACCCTGTCGATGACATAACATTCGGAATCATAAAAGTTTTCGGTCTGTTCGATTACGGCAAAGTCTGGCGTCAGGACCGTCCCAAGGAGCTCTGTTTCAAGGTAGAAGGGGGTCTTGGGTCGACATTCAGGCCCGAGATCCGCACTGTTGCGTCAGTCGGGATGCTGGCCCTCTATTATTTCGACCGGATTGCCACCCCCCGGTTCCGTCCCTATCTGGAGGCCGGTATCGGCGTCATCTATACCGACTTCAAGGTCGAGGGGCAGGGGCTCCGGTTCAATTTCAATCCGCAGCTGGGGATCGGTACTGAATTTGTGCAGAAGGACGGTCCCGGCAGTTTTATAGCAGTCAGGCTCCATCATATATCCAACGGACATCTCTACCACGAAAATCGGGGTGTCAACACGGTGCTGCTGCAGGTCGGCAGGTATTTCTGACAGCGTTCAGTTCTATCTGCATAAGCCAATAAAATATGAGGTACGAGTCATCGAGACCACCTGTCCTTCCACAACAACACCGGATTCCAGGCCAGATGAGATCCTGAAAGTCAGGGATCTGGTCAAACTCTACCGGGGATCTGCTGTCCCGGCTGTCAAAGACCTCGATTTCGCGGTGCTGCAAGGGGAGATATTCGGTCTGCTCGGTCCGAACGGGGCCGGAAAGACGACTGCGCTTTCTATTATCTGTACTCTCCTCCGTCCGACCAGCGGGACGGTGACGCTTTGTGGCAAGAGTGTCGTGAACGACCCGGCATCAGTGAGGCCGCTTTTCGGGCTGGCCCCGCAGGAGCTGGCCCTTTACCCCGGCCTGACCGCCAGGGAGAACCTCCGCTATTTCGGGCGGCTCTACGGCATCAGGGGTGAGGTTCTGGAGAGGCGTATCGACTCATGCCTCGAAACAGTGGGGCTGGTAGGGAGCGGCAATCGTCGGATAGACGAGTACTCCGGCGGGATGAAAAGAAGGGCCAATCTGGCAGCTGCCATTATCCACAATCCCCGGGTTCTTTTTCTGGATGAACCGACTGTCGGTATCGACGCCCAGTCCCGCAACATGATCATGGATAATCTTGCCGCTTTTCATAAAGACGGGATGACGATCATCTATACGACCCACTACATGGAAGAGGCCGAACAGCTCTGTACGAGGGTGGGGATCATGGACAACGGCAGCATTATTGCCGGAGGGACCACTTCCGATCTGCTCGGTGTATACCCGGATTGCCGTAACCTTGAAGAGGTGTTCCTGAAACTTACCGGGAAACATCTTCGCGACTGACGATAAAAAGGAATACCATGCTGGCGATCTGGGCTACATTCATAAAGGAACTGATCGAGCTGCGCAGAGACAGAGCCGGGCTGCTGGTTCTGCTCGTCATGCCCATGGCGCTGGTGCTCATCGTTTCCCTGGTTCAGGACAGTGTCATGCAGGCGACCGGTGAAGCGCCGATCAGGGTGCTTTTTGTGGACAAGGACCGCAGCTTTCTCGGAACTGCCATGGAAAAGCAGTTGCGTTCGAGCGGAGGCCTGGAGATCGTTTCACGCTTGAACGGTAAAGAACTTGATGAAGATCAGGCCAGAGACCTCGTCATTAAGGGAGAGTATCAGTTCTGCGTCATTATTCCCCCCGGGACCGGAAATGCTCTTCGAAAAAGGATCACGAAGAGCTCGAAGAGCGCTTTCGCCGGGATTCGCGTTAAGGGTGCCAGCCCGGAGACTGCGCCTCTGCCGGAGAGTCTGACAGTTCTGTTTGATCCGACCGTTCAGGGGGCTTTCAGGACTGCTGTTGTCAACTCCCTGAAAAGTGTCATGCTCGGAATAGAGTTCAGCGAGCGCGGGGCCATTTTGGAAAAGACTCTCCCGCAGGAAATGAACAGAATGATGCAGATCATGATGAATTTACAGCCCAAGGGCGATTCAACTGGGATGCAGGATTCTTCCCGCTCTTCATCGAGCAAGTTCACCATGGAAATAGATCCTGTTCTCAGACTTTCCGAAGCTTCGGCTGTCCACAGCAGAATCCTGAAAAGGCCGACATCGGCTCAGCAGAACGTCCCTGCCTGGGCGCTTTTCGGGATGTTCTTTATTGTCGTCCCGCTCTCCGGAGTTCTGATCCGGGAGCAGCAGACAGGCACCTACCTGCGCCTCATGACCATGCCGGTTGCGATGCTCTCCCTGCTGGCGGGCAAAGTCTGTGCGTATCTGCTGGTCTGCATGCTTCAATTCACCCTGATGCTAGGGGCAGGTGTATTCCTGCTCCCGCTCCTTGGGACATCGGGTCTTGCATTCGGTCCCGAGCTGGTGACCATTATCCCTATAGCACTTGCCGCCTCGCTGGCTGCGACCGGTTACGGTCTGCTGGTCGGTACACTGGCAAAAACATACGAACAGGCGTCGATGTTCGGAGCGGTTTCCATCGTCATAGCGGCTGCCCTGGGGGGGGTCATGATACCGGTGTATGTCATGCCCCGTTACATGCAGGATATCAGCATTTTTTCCCCCCTCTCATGGGGGTTGACGGCTTTCCAGGATATCTTTGTCCGGGGGGGGAGTTTACGCTCCGTGATCCCGGAAGTATCATATCTGCTGCTCTTTTTTATCGTTTCCCTTGCTATATCAGGGCTTGCGATGCGCAACAGCCGTAACCGGTGATTTAGCTTTTAGTGAACTCCAAGGAGAATGGTATGGAAGACGATCTTATACAGGAACTGACAGAGATGCTGATCGAGACATGCAGGGTTACTGATCCCGTTCTGACGGAACTATCCCCGGACGCTCCGCTGATAGGCCCTGACTCACCTTTCGGGCTTGATTCCCTTGACGCCGTGGAAGTAGTCGTGGCAGTACAGCGAAAATATAATGTCAGGATCGAAAATCAGGAGTCCAGTCGCCAGGTACTTCAGTCGCTCCGGACTCTGGCCGATTATATCCGCAGCCACCGGGGATGAAGTGAAATTGCATCTGATACAGTTTTACTGTATAGTTACACAATCTCTACGGAGAAGTTACTCCGGCTTTTTCAGCGCCCAGGAATAATTCTGATACTTTGCAAATCTCGCATATAGAGCTGTTTTAGGATGGACCTATGAAAAAAAATATTATTACTCTTTTACTTGTAGCATCTGCCGCCCTGAATCTCCTTTTCCCTGTAGATTCCTTTGCCGAGTTCAGCAAGATCAAGATAGCTGTTCTGGATTTCGAACAAAAAGGGAAATTCGAGACTGATGATATCGGCAAGATGGTCGCCGAATGGCTTACGACCAATCTGGTCGAAACCGGCAGATTTGACATCGTCGAGCGGCGTCTGCTCAACAAGGTCCTTGCCGAACAGAGTATCGGTGCATCAGCAATAGTCGATCCGAACAGCGCTTCCCAATTGGGACGTGTGCTGGGGGTTAAGACAGTTATAACCGGTTCTGTATCGAATTATGGCGGAGTGATCGACATCAATGCCCGGCTGATAAGCGTTGAGACTGCTTCCATCAGGGCGGCGGAATCTGTGAGTACCGAATCCCCCAAGGAACTGCGCAAACTGGTCGCACAGATTTCAGACAAGATCATGCTGACCTTCCCGCTGGAGGGGTATGTGCTGGAGCGGATCGAAAACAGGGCAGTTATAGATCTGGGGCGCAGACAGGGCATCCGCGCCGGTATGAAGTTCGTCGCCTATGTCGAAGGAAAGACCAGGAAGCACCCGAAGACCGGAGAGATTCTCGATGTTGAAACAATCGAAAGGGGTTCACTGGTTATAAAAGAGGTAAAAGAGAAGACCGCAACAGCAGTCATCCTTAATGAAGCCTATAAAAACGCCATCGACACCAAGTGTATGGTGAGAGGGCTTCTGAAGGATGATGAGGAACGTATCAGGACCATGTCCCGACTTGATGAAGAGAATGTCAGGGCACAGGCGCTTGAAGAGAAGAAAGTTATGGTGCGGCTGAAAGATGAAACCCAGCGACCTGTCGCGCTTCCGGAGAGCAGCGCCCCGGCCATAGACTCAGCTGAAACAGATGATTTTCTTTTTAAGCTGAAGTCAGTGAAGAAGTCCGGCGAAGACATAACTATCTTTATAGTTGCGGTAAACAGGACCGATAGAACCAGGTACCTTGCTGTGTACGATCAGTCTTCGAGATATACGAAGTCCAAGCTGGTCGATGATGCCGGTGAATCCTACGATGTGAAAGAGGTCAATCTGTGGCAGGGGAGCAACAAGACCACCTCTTATTATGCCAGCAGAGGCATTTCTGTAGACGGTGGGCAGTCGCTCACCATAGAGATGATCTTTAAAGAGATACCGGTGACTGCCGGTGAGGTCAAGCAGCTCAAGTTCCATCCATACATCGCAACCAAAATGCTCGTGTATAGATGGCGCGATGTAGATCTCCTGTTCAAGGATATCCGGGTATCAAGATAATCAACTTCGATGATGCTCAGGAATAGAAGGTTTTGTGCAGGATAACAGTTTGACCCTGCGTTACAGTCCCTTCAAAGGTTTCTTGACAGCCACTTGCAATGCAGGTGGCTGTTTTGTTTCTGACAGGGCGCAGCAGACCAACAGATCTCAGCAGATCAGCCATACATCCCCCCTCTGTAATTGAAGATGCTCTCTAAACAGCTGTCAGAAGCATGTATGCAACCGAGAACCTGCCACTTTCCGGGATCATGCAGAGGATTGTGTCGCCCTTGTTGATGCGGCCCGAGTGGAAAAGCTCTTCAAGCATGATATAGATCGAGGCTGAGCCGGTGTTCCCCTTGGAGCGGAGGTTTGTGAACCATCGTTCCTGCGGGATCGAGAAGCCGATATCCGCCATCCTGTCATACAGCGGCTTCCTGAAATATTCGGACGAGTAGTGGGGGAGGTACCAGTCGATTCCCTCCGGTGTCAGGGCATGTTTGGCTATCACCCTGGTAAGGGTTCTGTTGACGATGGTGGAGATGATCTCCCGGTTCAGCAGCTTCACGTCCTGCCTGACCAGAAAGGCATCGGATCCTGACCCTCCGGGCAGAGTGCTGCATGAGCGCCAGCCGATGACAGTGCCGTCGTCATTTTTCAGTGCGCCGCTGTACATGCAGGTCTCAAGCTCGTTAGCGAAGGAGAGGTGTTCGATCCAGTCGATTTTAAGCGAAAGTCCCTCTGTTGAGGGGGAACCGGACAGGAAAGCCGCTCCGGCTCCATCGGAGAGCATCCAGCGGAGAAAGTCGGCATCGAAAGCGATGATCGGCCGGTCTTCCAGTTCAAGAGCCCTTTCAGGTGATACAGCATCGAACAGCTCTGCCCGCATAAAGGTAGAGGCCAGTTCCGATCCGGTTGCTACGGCATTCCGCGTCAGCCCAAGAGCTACATTCATGGCGGCGTATTTGAGGGCATTTATCCCGGAGAGGCAGATCCCCGCCATGCTTGCTACCTCGCACGGCGGGGAGGCAAGCTCACCGTGAACCATCAGGGCATGTCCGGGCATGATCTGGTCAGGGGAAGATGTGCCGCACGATATGCATTCGATCTCATCGAGGGTGAACCCGGCATATGGCTGTAACCTGCGTATCGCTTCTGCAGTGAGTTGGGCGTTGCTATGGGTGACCATGCCCGTTTCCGGGTCAATGGCGTAGTACCGTTCCTGTATCCTGTTGTTACGGAGGATAATGCTCCTGGTCCGTGACGGTGTCTGATGTACCATGCCGAGAACCTTTTCGATGTTAAGGTTGTCAACAGGCTTGTTCGGGAGGAAAGACGCCAGACCGGTAATATAGACATTCATTGCGTGGACACCTCTAAAGTTTGGCTTTTGCATGGAACGAGTTCATGAGCCGTGCATACTGCTGGTAAAAGCGCTTCTCACCAAGCAGGGTCGGTACTACTGCGTTCGTGAGAGTGTAATAGTCCAGATCCCGGATGGTGATCCGCTCTTGCATCCCTGCATAAAGCGGAGTCCCGGGAAGCGGGGTGAGGACGGTCAGAATAGGGAGGTCGATATGTCGGTCCAGGACATAGCGCTCCAGAAGCTCGAAACGTGCATCGTCATAGTCCGGGGAGACAATGAAGTCGCCGACGATAGTGATCCCTAGATCGTGAAGAATGGCGATTGCTTCATCGTTGACAGCAACACTGTTCTCTTTGTTGAGCCGGGCGAGGTCGTTGTCTGCAATCTCCTCGAACCCTATTACCACAGAACGGAGTCCTGCCTCCTTCCATTGCCGCATCAGTTCAGGGTAGCGAACCACAGTATCGGAACGTACATCGGCGATGAAATGCTTTCTGATGCCGGCTGCAACGATCGCCCGGGCAAGGTGTTCTGCATGTTTCGTGTTCCCGAAGGTATTGGCGTCAACCAGGCGGATTACCGGGATGTCGCCAAGCATCTTCATCTGGTTGACAACTGAATCAACCGAGTGGGTCAGGTAGCTCCCTTCGGTCAATGAGCTGATGCAGCAGAACGAGCAGCTGTAGGGACAGCCGAAGGCCGACGCCACCATCCCGAGCCTGGAGCCGAGCGCAGACAGCGTGTAGCTGCCGCGATAGCGGGCAACGAGGTCGTAGCGAGGGAGTGCACTCTCGGCCAGGTCAGAGGCTGCAAATGTCCTTGGGGTGAACTGTAGATCTCCACCGCTGTTCGTGACCGCGACTCCGGGAATCCCGTTTTTCGAACTCCCGGTCTCTATTGATGAAACAAGTTCTGCAAAGCTTTCTTTCCCAAGCCCGACGACTATAAAGTCAATCGCCCTGCTGTTGAAAAATGCAGGATCACAGCTGGCGTGTATGCCCCCCACAACGACCCGGGCACCGCAGCTCTCCTTTACTGTCTCGGCCAGCTTGAGAACGGTATTGGCTTCACAGGTAACCGCTGTGAAACCCACCAGTTCAGGCCTGAACGATCCCAGAGTCGCTTCCAGCGCATCCGGTTCAACTTTAAGGTCGAGGATTTTGATATCGTGACCGGGAAGATTGCCGGCCAGAACTTCGAGGGCAAGCGGTTCGCCGCGGAATATCTGGCGAATCGAATCGATGCCGAAGAGCTCTTCGGGGATGCTTCTGCCACAGTTGGGCGGGTTGACAAGCAATATTTTCATCTTTGTTCACCCCCCTTGCGGCTGGATTACTCTTCAGTAGCAGCGGTTAATCCGTTCTTCCAGCTGCGGAACGAACGGACGAGAAAGTAAGTAATCAACCCCATTGCGGCCCCAAGGAGCGGACCGATAATCAAGGCGCCGAGCAGCCACTCCCAAAGCCTGAAGTGGATTTCATTGACCAGCGTCTGTCGGTTGAAGTCATACCAGAAGCGTCCATAGATAAGATAATGCCCCAGTTCAATACAGAGGAACGGTACAAAAGGGGCACAGCAGACATTGCTGGCTGCCACCCCGGCCATTTTGTTGAGATGGAGCTTATGAGTTGCATATATAATGGCCGCGATCCCGAACGGGATGATCGGCATTGCTCCGATGAATACTCCGACCCAGACTGCCGCTGCCAGTTCCCCGGCACTCGAGTGTTCCCGGCTCAATGCTTTGAAAAAAAGTACCGGGTGAATGATGCTCGGAAGCCGTGCCGCTTCTTTTTTAAAAAGCCTGCGATGAGGCCATGGAAGCAGGGAGCGCGTAACCAGCCAGGTATGCAGGCAGCTGAGCCGCAGATTGTCCCTGAATTTGTGAAAATGAGAAATCCTGCTGTCGCCGGGAGGATAGTAGACCGAAACCGGCACCGACAAAATCGGCAGTCCCGACCAGCTCCCCTTCACAAGAGCCTCAATCTCAAAGGTATATCTTCTCGAAGCAAACCTGACTCCGCAGAGTAATTCGACCGGGTAGAGCCGGTAACCGCTCTGGGTGTCAGGAAGCGATTGGCCGCATTCAAGGCGGACCCAGAAGTTGGAGAAGTCTCTCCCGAAGATGCTTGATCGCGGTACATTGAGGGTAGCCATGTTACGGGCACCGATAACTATGGAAGGCCAGTCGGCTGCTGCCGCCTCCAGGAGTTTCCCTGCTTCTCCCGGATCATGCTGTCCATCGGCATCTATGGTAATGATTGCCTGGTAACCTGCGCTTCGAGCCAGTGCGGCACCAGCCAGGATCGCCCCCCCTTTGCCGATGTTGACCGGCAATCGATGTGATTCTACCGGAAGATCGGAGATCGCGTCAAGGCAGCCGTCAGTGCTCCCGTCATCGACGACCAGAACCGGGTACCCGCCGTCAAGAAGCCCTTCTACGACCTTCCTGAGACTCTGGACATGATTATATACCGGTATGACGACAAGAGCCTTCGGACTGACAGCGTCATTTCCGGTATTCACAGGTGAAAGCTCATTCTGCAGTTGCACGTTCAGCACGACCTTCTCCTGCATTATGCGGATGCCATCGTTGGTCGGGCAGGAGCTTTCCGAGCCATAACTTCCAGAAGCATACCACCCGATATGATTGACTTGAGGAGATGGGAGCTGATGGAGATCTGTTCGAATCCGGCAGCACGGAGCATAGCTTCAACTTGTCTTCTGCTGTGGGATTTAAGCCAGATTCCCTGCCTCATGGCATTGCCTATCTGGGTAAACAATCTGAACAGTGAGGTCCGGGCGGTTATGAAATAGACGGTCCCGCCAGGTTCAATATGTGCAGAGAGCGTGGAGAAAAAAGCTGGCAGATCGGTAAGGTACTCAAGGGATGAAAATGCGCACGCGACCGAAAACCGCCCGTCAAATTCCATGGTCTCGACATTCCCCTTGATTGCCCGTATATTGTCGAGCCCTTCGGATTTCGCTTTATTTATCAGAAGCTCCAGCATTTTACCTGAGATGTCAACAGCCACGACTTCTCTGCAGTTCCTGGCAATATCCATGGTAAAGATCCCGGTACCGGCTCCGATCTCCAGGACCCGGCCTGCACCGGCAAAGACCAGGGGGAGCTGCGCCGAAAACAGATCGTATTCGGTATTTCTCGAGAGCGATACCATCGAGGTGAACTGCTCCTGGTCATAGGTCTCGGCAAGTTCGTTGTAAAACATCTCAACCGGGACAGTAACCGGGTCCGATGCTCCGCTCTTCATGACTTCCCTGCCGATCAGCCGCTCAAGGGGCACAATCTCCATCCCCTTCTCTTTCAATCCGGCACAGATCGTCTCCAGCTCTCTCATCAGCTGGTCACTGCTGCCGCTTTTAGGGATAATATCATGAAGCAGTATGATATCTCCCGGCACGACTTTTCCAAGGATCCTGCGCGACATTCCATGAATGCGCCTGTTCCCGAAGTCTCCGGCCCGGCAGCTGAAATTGACGCAGAACATGCCGAGTTCGAGAAGGATTCTCCAGAGCCTGAAGCTGGTGACGCCCACCGGAGGACGAAAAGCAAGCGGCTCTATTCCAAATTGTCTGAACAGTGCCTGTGCTGAAGCGATCTCACTCCTGAGGGTTTTTCCGCTTCTAAGCATGAGGAATGGAAAATGGCTGTAGGAGTGATTTCCGATCGTGTGTCCACCGGACAGAATGGCCCTGATGATCTCCGGGTATCGAACCGCAGCTGTTCCGGTCACAAAAAAAGTAGCTTTCAGAGAATGCCGTGCCAGCAGATCGAGTACTCTCGGGGTGATTTCAGGGTCGGGACCATCATCAAAGGTCAAGGCTACCCGGTTTTCTTTTCTTTTCCCGCTGCTGGTGATCGGCAGGAAGAAGCTGAAGCGAGGGAAGAGGGAGGCAATGAAGCAGATAAGGATAAAGAGAAGCAGAGGCAGCGGCGC
>VFJK01000150.1 GCA_009886125.1 Geobacter sp.
TCGGACCGACGCATGAAGAGGTCGTTACCGATATCGTCCGTCGCGAAGTGCGCAGCTACCGGCAGATGCCGCTCAATCTTTATCAGATTCAGACCAAGTTTCGCGACGAGATCCGTCCCCGCTTCGGTCTGATGCGCGGTCGCGAGTTCATCATGAAGGATGCCTACTCATTCGATGCGGATGAGAAGGGCGCTGATGCCTCTTATGAAAAGATGTATCAGGCCTATCGCCGGGTATTCGAACGCTGCGGCCTCAAATTCCGCGCTGTCGAGGCGGATACCGGCTCTATCGGGGGGAACTGGTCGCATGAGTTTATGGTGCTGGCCGATTCCGGAGAGGATGCGATCGTCTCCTGCAACTCTTGCGACTATGCAGCCAATGTCGAGAAGGCTGAATCAAAACTTGTCGTCTCTGAGGAGCACTCTGAACCACGGCCTCTCGAAAAGATCCACACTCCGGGGAAGAAGAGCATCCAGGAAGTAAGCGATTTTCTCCAGATGCCTGCATCCTCCACGGTCAAGATGCTGGTCGTCATGGCTGACAACAAGCCTGTAGCGGTCCTGTTGCGAGGCGACCACGATCTGAACGAGATAAAATTGAAGAAGGTCATCGGCTGTGAAGAGCTGGAGATGGCGACTGATGAGGTCATTGCAAAGGCAACCAATGCCCCGGTCGGTTTCCTCGGTCCGATCGACCGGAAGATCCGGATTATCGCCGATACGACAGTCAAAGGGATGAGGAATTTTGTCTGCGGAGCGAACGAGACCGACTACCACCTGAAAAATGTCAATCACGACCGCGACTTTGCCATTACCGAATATGCTGATATCCGTAATGTGAATCATGGTGATCCCTGCCCTCGCTGTTCCGGGGGCACCCTTGAGATGTGGCGCGGCATAGAGGTCGGGCACGTCTTCAAGCTGGGGATGAAATACTCCAAGGCACTGGGCGCTACCTTCCTTGATCCGGACGGCAAGGAGCAGACTGTCTTCATGGGCTGTTACGGAATCGGTATCGGCCGGACGGTCGCTTCCTGCATCGAACAGAACCACGATCAGAACGGCATCATCTTCCCGATGCCGATTGCTCCTTTCCACTGTATAATCTCTGCCATTAACCCCAAGGACGAGGCGGTCAGTGCAGCTGCCGAGAATATCTACGCAAAACTCCTCTCCCTAGGCGTGGAAGTCCTGTATGACGACCGGGACGAGCGACCCGGGGTCAAGTTCAAGGATGCCGACCTGATCGGGATCCCTCTCCGGATCGTCGTGGGTGCCAAGAACCTGGTCGAAGGTAATGTCGAGCTGAAGCAGCGGGTCAATGGTGAGATGGAGCTGCTTTCGATCGACGCTGCGGTCAGCAGGGTACAGACGATTGTTCGTGAGGCACTGGCACTATGAACAGGGAGAACGCCAGAGAGAAGATCATCTTTGCCCTTGATGTGAACGGGCTCGATGAGGTCGAAAAGTGGTCTGACCTGATAGCAGCAAAAGTCGGGATGTTCAAGATTGGCAAACAGCTTTTCACCTCCTGCGGACCGGAAGCGGTCAAGAGTGTGCAAAAGCATGGCGGCGAGGTCTTTCTTGATCTGAAATACCATGATATTCCCAACACCGTAGCCATGGCGACCCTGCAGGCAGCCCGGATGGGAGTGAAGCTTGCCAACCTCCATGCACTGGGCGGTTACGAGATGATGGCAATGACCATGGAGGCACTGGACAAAGAGTTCAAGGGGGCGCAGCGGACCAGGGTCCTGGCCGTGACGATCCTTACCTCATCCACCGAAGAGACACTTCGCGGTGTCGGCATCGAATATCCGGTGCAGGATATGGTCGTTCGATTGGCAAAACTGGCGAAGAGTGCCGGTGTGGACGGCGTTGTCGCTTCTCCCCATGAAGTCGGTCTGATCCGGCAGGCGTGCGGCCCTGATTTCCTGATCGTCACCCCGGGTGTCAGGCCGGTTTTCTCTTCAACTGATGACCAGAAGCGGATCATGACCCCTGGCGAGGCGGTCAGGCAGGGTGCCGACTATCTCGTCATCGGCAGACCGATAAGTGCGGCCGGCGATCCGGCAAAGACAGCTGATATGATAGTCGATGAAATTATGGCGGTGCAGTGATGGCTGAAGAGATAATCTGCGGGATAAACCCGGTTAAAGAGGCTCTGCGCGGGACCAGGAGCATATTCGAGCTGTTTGTTGCCGAAGGTGCTGCGGACCAGCGGATCGGCAAGCTGAGCGAGCTTGCCGGTGAAAAAAACATCCCAGTCCGCCGCAGGAGCAAGAGTGATATAACCCGTCTTACCGGAACGGATCATCATCAAGGGGTCGCCCTCAGGATCGAGTCGTTCACCTATGCAGATCTGGACGATATCCTCGGCGGTTGGAAGCAGGAGGGTGGTGATGCGTTAGTCGTGGTGCTTGACGGTATCCAGGACCCGCACAATCTCGGCGCGCTGATCAGGAGTGCCGCCTCTGCCGGCTGCCTCTGTGTAGTTATTCCGAAAGATCGGGCTGCCGGTGTTACCGCCACAGCGGAGAAGGTTGCAGCCGGCGCGGCCGAGACCATCCCGATTGCCCAGGTCACTAACATCGCAGTCACGCTGGAGCAGCTTAAGAGTGCCGGTTTCTGGATCTACGGTGCAAATGAGAAGAGCAGTCACTCGCTCTATCAGCAGAAGCTGACCGGCAATATCGCTCTGGTCATCGGTGGTGAAGGAGAGGGGATACGTCCGCTGGTCAGGAAGAAATGCGACGTGGTATTCTCTATTCCTTTAGCAGGCGGCGTCGGTTCGCTCAACGCCTCGGTAGCCGGCGGTATCGCCATGTTCGAGGCGGTACGGCAGAGGTTGTCAAAGAAGTGATCTTAACCCTTCCATCATATTTGGATATTTAAGAGTTATCCCCAACTTCTCGATCATCTTCCGGTTGCTGACCTTGCGTGATTCAGTCATGTAGCTGAACATCAGAGGTGACATGACCTTGCGTGCTTCTGCCAGTGGTACCTGCGGCAGCCGCGGCACTTCCATGAGGTCGGTGATGGCGTTGAAGTAGTCGGTCATCTTGCTGGTTTCCCCGTCACAGACGTTGAAGATATCGCCGTCCTCCCCCTTTTCCAGTGCCGCCATACAGATTGTTGCCAGATCATCGCTATGAATCCGGTTCGTATAACCGACTTCCCTCTCATCCAGCAGCGGTTCCCGTGACTGGATCCGCTGTAGCGGGATACGGCCCGGTCCGTAGATCCCGGACACCCGCAGGATGACAACCGGGACACTTCTCTCTTTCCCCCATACTCTAAAACTCTCTTCTGCGTCGCAGCGCCGCCTGGCAGTATGATTAGCCGGATTCACCGGCCTTTCCTCGGTCACAAGTTCATCGCCGCAGTCGCCGTAGACGCTGGTGGTGCTGATGTAGACGATCTTTCCCGGCTCGCTGCCGGCCTTCACTGAATCCAGGAAATTTGTGACTCGCGTATCGATTATGCCGCCACCGGGTGGCGGGGCTGAGTAGAGCAGGGACGCATTCTTCAAACTGAGTCCGGAGAGGGTTTCAGGAGTGTCAAGGTCACAGACCTGGGATTCAATTCCTGCAGTAGCTGTCTCTTCTGGATATTTGTTTCCTCTTGAAAGAGAAACTACCGTGATCTTCTTGGCAGCAGCGATCCTGGCTACCCTGGTTCCGATGTCGCCACAGCCGACGATGTAAAGGGATGAAAAATTCAATACGGACTCCGTTAGCGAGAATTTCGGCGAGTATACAATCATTAAGCAGAATAGGGAATAGCCACGGATTCATGACTTGACAAAGTGCGGCAGAATGAGGCTTATTCAATAATTATGGATCTGTTCGCCGAGAAAAAGATACTGACGGTTTCCCAGCTGACGGCACTCGTCAGGGACGTGATTGAGGAGAATTTCGAGCATGTCTGGGTCGAAGGTGAGGTCTCTAACCTTTCCCTCCCCTCATCGGGGCATATCTACTTTACCCTGAAGGATGCCGGGGCGACCCTGCGCTGTATCATGTTCAAGACTTCGGCCAAGGCCCTGAAATTCCGACTGAACGACGGAATGAAAGTCATCCTCCGCGGCAGGATGACGGTCTATGACCAGCGCGGCGATTATCAGCTGATCAGCGAGTATATCGAACCGCAAGGGTTCGGCGCGCTGCAGCTCGCTTTCCAGCAGCTCAAGGAAAAGCTGGCAAAAGAGGGTCTTTTTGCCGAAGAGCGCAAAAAGCCGCTGCCACTGCTCCCGGCGACAGTCGGTATCGTTACCTCGCCGACCGGTGCTGCAATTCACGACATACTCAATGTCATCGGGAGGCGATATTCCGGTCTCCGGATACTGATCGCACCTGTCAGGGTCCAGGGGGAGGGTGCTGCTGTTGAAATAGCTGCAGCCATCGCCGACCTGAACAGGATCCCGGAGATCGACGTGATCATCGTTGCAAGAGGCGGCGGTTCTCTGGAGGATCTGTGGGCGTTCAACGAAGAGGTCGTGATCAGAGCCATAGCCGCTTCCAGGCTGCCGGTCATCTCTGCTATCGGTCATGAAGTCGATATAACTATTGCAGACCTTGTCGCTGACCTTCGCGCGCCAACCCCGTCAGCCGCTGCGGAGCTCGTCGTCAATTCAAAAGCCCAGCTGATGTCCGACTGTGCCTCGCTTGAGCGGAGACTTGCGCAGGCTATGAGCCGGAAGGTTTTTGAAAACGGCTCCAGGCTGGAAATACTGAAGCTCTCTCTTAAAGACCCTGAATCAATTATTGAGCGGTTCATGATGATTGTCGATGATCTGCAGATCCGTTCCGAAAGTGCTCTCTGTACGAGAATCGCCTCCGGTCTGCAGCGGGCTGAAGCTGCGGGTAGATCATTAATGTATAATTCACCTCAGGCATTCGTCAGCAGGATGAATGAGCATCTGGCGAAGTTTGAGACCCTGGCATTTTCTCATCTCCAATCCAGATTTGCGGCGGCAAAAGCTTCTTTAGCACTGTCATCAGGGCGCCTTGGATCACTTTCTCCGCTTTCAGTCCTTTCGCGGGGCTATTCGCTTGTCACTGAGTTCCCTTCCGGTTATGCACTCAAAAGCGTGAGTAAGCTTGTAGTTGGGGATGATATAAAGATTCAGTTTTCCGATGGAACTGCACGCTGCAATGTCAGGAGTAAAACTCCGGGATTGCCTAATAACCTTGACTCATAGCAGTTGCAGCATTAGAATATATAGAATTTTGATTGTTATCCGGAGATCAGATGGCTGCTGAAAAGTTCGAGATTTCACTTAAGAAACTGGAAGATGCGGTGAACAGGCTGGAGAGCGGAGAGCTTTCGCTTGACGACTCACTCAAGGTTTTCGAAGAGGGCGTCCGGCATGCGTCGATCTGTTCACGCAAACTGAATGAAGCGCAGAAGAAGGTGGAGTTGCTGTTGAAGCATAAGGATGGCAGTTTTAGCCGGGAAGAGTTTTTCTCTGAAGATACTAAATGAGAGGTAGTTATGTCCTTTGACTTGAAGCAATACATCAAAGACCGGTGCGAACTGGTTGACAGCCGGCTCATGATGGCGATGCCGTCAGATACAGAACTTCCTTTTTCTCTTCACAAGTCCATGCGCTACTCTACCTTTGCCGGTGGAAAGCGCCTTCGTCCACTCCTGCTCCTGGCTGCCTGTGAAGCGGTGGACGGAGACATATCCGCAGCACTTCCTGCAGCATGTGCCATGGAGATGGTTCATACCTATTCACTGATACATGATGATCTGCCGGCAATGGACAATGACGATTTCAGACGCGGCAACCCGACGAATCATAAGGTCTTCGGCGATGCAGTTGCGATTCTTGCCGGTGATGCTCTTCTTACTCAGGCGTTCATTCTTCTCAGTTCACCTTTTTTTGCGTCCAACGTCCCTCATGACCGCATCCTGGCCGTAATTCACGAAATTGCTTCTGCAGCCGGCTCCCGGGGTATGGTGGGGGGACAGGTCGTTGATATGGAGTGCGAAGGAAAGAATGATCTTGATCTTCCTACGGTACAGTATATTCATACCCATAAGACCGGAGCACTTATCAAGGCATCTGTAAAGATCGGTGCGATTCTGGGCGGGGCTGATGAGCGGCAGCTTTCTTCGATCACGAGATTCGGCGAAGTGATCGGGCTCGCTTTCCAGATAGCTGATGATATCCTGGACATCGAGGGGACTACCGAAGAGCTTGGAAAAGATGCAGGAAGTGATCAGGCGAGAGGGAAAGCGACCTATCCTTCCGTCATCGGGATTGAAGAGTCACGGAAACGTGCGTTGGAGCTTCTGAATATGGCTATCGAGTCGCTCGACTCGTTCGGGGAGAAGGCCGATCCCCTCATTGAGATTGCACGATTCATAATCTCGCGGAAATCGTAGTCCGCAGATGAATCTATTAAGCACGATCAATTCTCCTGCAGATATTTCCCCCCTTTCCACGTTACAACTAGAAAAACTTGCCGCCGAGATCCGGGAGCTGATTATTTCGACCTGTGCAGTAAACGGCGGTCATCTTGCTCCGAGTCTTGGTGTGGTTGAACTCACTCTTGCCCTCCACAAGGTATTCAAGTCCCCTGCAGACCGCATTGTCTGGGATGTAGGACATCAGGCATATGCACACAAGATCATCACCGGTCGTAGAGATATCTTTCCGACACTCAGAAAACTGGATGGTATCAGCGGTTTTCCGAAGCGTGCCGAGTCAGAGCATGACGTTTTCGATGTCGGACATTCGTCTACCTCCATATCTGCCGCTCTAGGGATGGCTGTTGCCAGAGATCTTTCGAAGCAGAGCAACAAGGTGGTCGCTGTCATCGGCGACGGTTCCATGACGGGCGGACTGGCCTTTGAGGGGCTGAATCATGCCGGTCATCTGAACAAGGACCTGATCGTCATCCTGAACGATAACGAGATGTCGATTGCCGAGAATGTCGGTGCACTCTCGAACTTCCTGAGCCGCACAATCACCAATGAATTTGTCCATAAGATCAAGAAGGATATAGAGTTTTTTCTGGAAGGACTCGATGATTTCGGCAGACATGCTCTCAAGGTCGCAAAGAGGGCAGAGGAGACTCTGAAAGGGGTCTTTACTCCGGGAATGCTTTTCGAAGCGTTCGGCTTCGAATATATCGGTCCTATCGACGGTCATAACCTCAGTCAGCTTCAGGAGACACTGGAAAAAGTCAGGAACTTCGATGATGCAGTCCTCATTCATGTCCTCACCAGGAAAGGGAAGGGGTATCCACCCGCAGAAGCCAACCCGGCTCTTTTTCACGGTATCGGTCCTTTTGACCGTGCCTCCGCTAAACCGTTTAAAGCTAAAGCCGCTGCTGCTTCATATACAGCTGTTTTTGGTGAGACACTCTGCACTCTTGCCGGAGAAGATGAATCAATCGTGGCGATCACCGCAGCCATGCCCGACGGGACCGGACTTGCCACTTTTGCCAGAGAGTTTCCGCAACGATTCTTCGATGTCGGCATAGCTGAGCAGCACGGGGTCACCTTTGCAGCAGGTCTTGCCGCTGCCGGTCTCAAGCCCGTATTTGCGATCTACTCTTCTTTCCTCCAGCGGGGTTACGATCAGATCCTTCATGACGTCTGCCTGCAGGATCTCCCGGCGGTCTTCGCTATTGACCGTGCCGGTGTCGTCGGTAATGACGGCCCTACACATCATGGAGTGTTCGATCTCTCTTACTTGCGACATATCCCCGGGCTGACCTTGATCTCCCCGAAGGACGAGAACGAACTTCAGCATATGCTCTTCAGTGCAATTCAGTACAATCAGCCGGTAGCGATCCGCTATCCGCGCGGAAGCGGTTTCGGAGTCCCGCTGGACCAGATATATGAGCTGATCCCGTACGGAAAAGCCGAGATTCTCAGGAACCGTCCAGGAGCAGCTTCGATTCTGGCTGTCGGTAATATGGTCCATCCTGCCATGAATGCCGCAAAAATCCTCTCCGATGAGGGGATTGAGCTGACGGTAGTCAATGTCCGCTTTGTAAAGCCTCTGGACAGAGAGCTTGTCGTTTCGCTCGCATCTTCAGGCAGGCTGATTACGATAGAAGACAATGTCCTTCAGGGTGGTTTCGGCTCTGCTGTTCTCGAACTTCTCAATGAAGAGGGGCTCGATGATGTCCAGGTGACCAGACTCGGGTATCCGGATTCTTTTGTCGAGCAGGGGGACCAGGGCGAGCTGTACAGTCGTTACGCGCTCACACCGGAAGGGATAGCAGCTTCTCTCCGCAAGGCCCTGGCATGATTTCGAAATACAGGATTCCTGTTTTCCTCGCCTTTGTATCCTCTCTGATCCCTTTCACCTCTCACGCGAACGAACCGTATGCTCTCAACGAGTATGCAATCAATCTGATGGAGAAAGGGGATCATGAGAAGGCTCTTGAGCAGTTGCAGAAAGCGTACTCCCTGTACCCCTACGACCTGACAGTGAAACGGAATCTGGCCGAAGCATATACCTTCGTCGGGCAGCGCCAGATGGGCGAAAACAGTTTCGAGGCTGCTGCAGCAAGTTTTGACCGGGCACGTGAGCTGTTTCCGGACATCCCGAGATTCTATGTCATGCGCGGGATCGCTCTTTATTTCAGCAAATATCCTGATGCGGCACAGAACGAGCTGGAACGGGCACGAGGAATCGGCGGCGACTCTCCCGACATTCTCTTTTATCTGGCCAAGATCCAGTATGATGCCGGGAATCTTGCACCAGGACTGGAGCTGCTTGAAAAAGCAGTAGCCTTGAAACCTGATTTGTCAGCTGCAAACGTGATGATTGAGAAGATACGCAGGGAGCTTTCTGTCGAGAAGACCATGGATAGAAATTACAGCTCCAAATTTGTCATATCATACGATGCAGAGATGAGGTCCCACCTTGCCGGTGATATACTCTCGACTCTGGAAGACGCTTACAGCAACGTCGGCAGAGACCTCTCGACTTTCCCCCCTTCACGTATAACCGTGATCCTCTACACAAAAAAGGATTATAAAACGGTCACTGCCGGTCCGGACTGGTCCGGCGGTCTTTATGACGGCAAGATCCGTCTTCCGGTCGGTGGAGCCCAGGAGCTGAATGAACAGTTGAAAGGGGTGCTCTTTCATGAATACACCCATGTCGTTGTCCAGGAGATTACTCACGGGAACTGTCCGACCTGGCTGAATGAAGGGCTGGCTGAGATCGAAGGGAGAAAGCTGTTCAATCACCCGATGTCGGATCTCGGAAAGGCCGCAAAAAGCGGCAATTATCTCTCTTTCGATAATCTTGAAAAAGGTTTTACCGCTCTTGATAACAAAAATGCCTCCCTTGCGTATCAGCAGAGCTATTCCCTGGTCAACTTCATGGTCACCTCATACGGCTGGCCGAAAGTCACCGAACTTCTCAAGCGCCTCGGCACCGGAGAGAGGATCGATGAAGCAGCTAAAAAAGTCATGGGGGACTTTGGACTCGATCTGAACGGTGTCATCGAGGAGTGGAAAAGTTATATGAAAAAGGAGTTCGGGAGCAGGTCGGACGGATGAGCAGCAACCGGCTCTCTTCACTGAACGACAGCCTCGTTTCCCCTGCCGAGATCGTCGAGACCCTTGGTCTTGACCCGGTCGAAACTGCCTCGGTAGCAGCACGATATCCCTTCAGTATCACCCGGCACTATTTCGATCTGATAGAATCCAGAAACGACCCTGTATGGCTCCAGTGCATACCTGACATGCAGGAGCTGTCAGACAGCCATCAGGCTGAAGATCCCCTGAACGAGACCGGACTCAGCCCGGTTCCCGGCCTTATTCACCGCTATCCTGACCGGGTCGTCCTTCTGGTATCGAACGTCTGCGCCGTCTACTGCCGTTTCTGCATGAGGAAAAGGCGCGTCGGCTGCTGCTCCTCCGACTCTCTCTCTCCGGACTCTTTTTCCGATGCCGTCAGCTATATCAGAGCTAATCCTTCAATCCGGGATGTCATCCTCTCCGGAGGAGATCCACTGCTCCTCGAAGACGAGCAGCTGGAGGATATCCTCTCGTCGTTACGGGCGATTCCGCATATCGAGATCATCCGTATCGGGACTCGCATTCCCGCAACACTCCCTGCCAGGATAACTCCCGGATTGACCGGGATTCTGAGGCGCTATCACCCTGTCTATGTAAATACTCATTTCAATCACCCGAAAGAGATCAACCCTGCAAGCCGCAAGGCAGCTGCACTCCTTGCTGATGCCGGGATACCTCTCGGTAATCAGACGGTCCTGCTCAAAGGGGTCAATGACGACCCGACAGTCATGAAAGAGCTGCTGCGAGGGCTCCTCTCGATGAGGATCAAGCCGTATTATCTGCATCAGATGGATCTGGTAAAAGGGACAGCACATTTCAGGACAAAAGTCAGGACAGGCTTGAAGATCATGGAGTCGCTGCGGGGACACGTTTCAGGTCTTGCAGTTCCCTACTACGTGATAGACTTGCCGGAAGGGAAGGGGAAGGTGCCGCTGCTGCCGGGTCAGGAGATACCGTCTGACGGGGTTCTGAAACTGAGGACTTATACCGGTGAGATCGTGGAGTATAAGGACATCTGAATCCTACCGCCTCAGGAATCTCCTCTCGATAAAATCAGCCATATCTTTCACCTTATTCAGGTCAAGCACCGGCACATCCAGCTCAAGCGGTTCATCGCTCGCAACAGCGATCAGTGTCGGGTCATGGTTTTTCCCGCGGCAGAGAAGGGTTTCGCTCCGTTCTTTCCGGTGGACCTCGATCTTGGGGAGGTCGCTCAGTTTGAAGCCTTCGGTCAGGACGATATCGACATCGCTGAAGTAGGTCGCGATCAACTCCCTGATCGGCGGCGAGGCAGGATGCTGCTTGACGATCGCCAGCTTTTCCGGCGACGAGATCAGCATCGTGTCGGCACCGGCTGCGGTGAGGCGATGTGAGTCTTTTCCCGGATGATCGATGTCGAAGCGGTGGGCATCGTGCTTGATGACGCCGACCTTCCAGCCGCGCTCTTTCAGTTCGGCGATCAGCTTCTCCAGCAGGGTTGTCTTGCCGGTGCCAGACTTGGCGACGAACGAAACCGCAGGCGTCATGATCGCACCTCTGTTGCTGTTTCGGCGCAGTCGGCCGGATCACCCTTCATCTTGGCCACGCCGTGCGGGATCGCAGACCAGATGGCAGCAAGATTCTCGATTGCCCCTTTCGGGCTGCCCGGGAGGTTGACGATCATCGTACTGTTCCGAATCCCGGCGACTGCCCGTGACAGCAGGGCATGCGGGGTGATGGCGAAGCTTGCGCGGCGCATCTCTTCCCCGAGTCCCGGGATCTCTCGGTCGAGTATCCTCATCGTGGCATCAGGGGTCACATCGCGCGGCGATACGCCGGTCCCGCCGCAGGTGATTATGAGGTCGAAAGCGCCTGAATCCGCCCACTCCTTCAGGACCGACTCGATCTGATCCGCTTCGTCAGGTATCAGGGCAGTCTGGACGATCTCGGCTCCTTTGGCACTGAGCCATTTGGCAAGAGCAGGACCGCTTGTGTCGACCCGCTCTCCCTTTGACCCTTTATCGCTCAGTATCAGAACCGCAGCTTTCATTTTGCATCCTCACGCCTGTAGACACCTGATTTTCCGCCCTCTTTGAACAGGAGCTGTATCCGGCCTATCGTTATCCCCTTGTCAGCCCCCTTGCACATATCGTAGATCGTAAGCGCGGTCACCGCAGCGGCTGTCATCGCTTCCATCTCCACCCCGGTACGTTCAAAAGCCCTGACCGTAGCAATGCATTCGATCGATCCAGCCTCTTCATCGACCTTGAAGTCGACGGATACGTGATGGATGGCAAGGGGATGGGAGAGCGGTATCAGGTCAGGTGTCTTTTTGGCAGCGGCAATACCGGCAAGCCTGGCAACCGAGAGGACATCCCCTTTGCTCGTCACACCGGCACCGATATCCCTGACAATCGAGGGGGTGAGGTTTACCAGGGCTGAGGCAGAAGCCGTGCGCATGGTCGGCTCCTTCTGGCTGACATCGACCATGATCGCCTGACCTGCAGTGTCAAAGTGGTTAAAAGTCATAGCTGCTCCTTTATCCCAGCATCTTGTAACTATTGTTCTTTCACATCAAACCCCTCTAAATCTCCCCTTATCAGGGGAGACTTGAAGGCTTCCCCCCTGATAAGGGGGGATAAAGGGGGGTTGGTTTAAATGTTATATTATTCAAGCATCCCGGCCTGTCGCAAGGCTTCATACAGAACGATGCCGGCCGCCGTGGACAGGTTGAGGCTGCGCACCTTTCCGGACATGGGTATCCTGATGCTCGTCGCCGGGTTCGCTTCGATGAGGCTGTCAGGCAGCCCCTTGGTCTCTTTCCCGAAGAGAATGAAATCGCCCTGCATAAAGCTGAAGGAGACATGCGTCCTTTCTGCTTTCTTGCTGGTACAGACCAGACGGGCATCCGGGTATGCTGCCTGAAGTGCTTCAAGATCGGGCCAGTAATGGATAGATACTTCATCCCAGTAATCAAGGCCGGCTCTTTTCAGTTGCCGATCGTCAGTGGAAAAACCGAGCTTGCCGACCAGATGCAGCGTCGTGCCGGTCGCTCCGCAGAGACGGGCGATGTTGCCGGTGTTCGGGGGTATTTCCGGTTCTATGAGAACGATATGAAAGGGGTGCGGTTCTGTCATAAAACTCCGGTCGGTCTTGCAATTTTTGACTTGGGAGGCTATTATGCAATTTTTTCAGATGGAAGACAAGGAGAGCATACATGAAGGTTATTGTTACTGATGAGGTCGCTGCCGAAGGTCTGGCGCTCCTTGAACAGGATCCTCGCATAGAGATGGATATCAAACTCGGCCTTTCCAAGGATGAGCTCCTTGCGCTCATCGGCAATTATGAAGTCATCATCACCCGGAGCGGGACGAACGTCGACAAGGATGTCCTCGATGCCGGTACAAAGCTTAAACTTGTTGCCAGGGCAGGGGTCGGGATCGACAATGTCGATGTCGATTATGCCAGCAGCCGCGGGGTCATCGTCGTCAATGCACCGTTTGGCAATACCAACAGTGCGGCTGAACACACCATGGCTCTCCTGCTTTCTGCCTGCAGGAATGTCACCAAGGCGAATGCCAGCCTTAAGAGCGGTGAGTGGAAGCGTGCTCCTTTTACCGGTGTCGAGCTGAAAGGGAAGACCGCCGGTGTCATAGGTCTCGGCAAGGTCGGGGGGAGGGTTGCTACCCGCCTCAAGGCGTTCGAATGTGAAGTGCTTGCCTGCGATCCGTACATTTCTGCCAAGCGGGCTCTCGATCTCGGGGTGAAGCTTGTCACTCATGACGAGATCTACAAGAGCTGCGACATCATCACCGTTCATACCCCGCTGAATGATGAGACCCGCAATCTGATCGGGAAAAAAGAGTTCGGCATGATGCAGGACGGCGTCATCGTCCTGAATGTCGCTCGTGGCGGTGTCATTAATGAAGAGGCGCTGCTGGAAAACCTGAAGAACAACAAGATATCCCTGGCAGCAATCGATGTCTACAGTGTGGAACCGCCGAAGTCTGACACGCTCAAGGAGCTTATCTCTCAGGAACGGCTGATCGTCACGCCGCATCTGGGGGCAAATACCTTTGAAGCCCAGGTCAATGTCGCGGTCGATGTATCGCGGGAGATCCTCAATTATCTTGACGAGCAGCCGCTTGAAAATGCCGTGAATATTCCGCGCTTCGATCTGGCTCTGATGGACCAGATGCGTCCTTTCATGAATCTCATCAGGGTCATGTGCGATTTCGGCATCCAGCTTGTCGAGAGCAATCTGGCAAAGGTCACTTTCGGCTATACCGGACAGATCGCCCATTACGACTGTTCCCCGCTCACCGTCTTCGGTCTCTCGGCTCTGCTTAACCGGATGGTCGATCAGGATGTGAACATGGTCAATGCTTCCCTGGTAGCCGAAAATATGGGGATTGTCGTAGATGAGAGCAAATCGACTCACTCCGATGCGTTTTCCAACCTGGTAACCATTATCATAGAAGGTTCTGACGGCAAAAGGAGACTTCTTTCCGGGACACTCTTCGAGGGGGCACCGCGGATCGTCCGGCTTCGTGACTACTCCATGGACTTCACTCCGGCAGAACATATGCTCCTGCTGCATTATGACGACAGACCTGGCATGATCGGCAAGATAGGGACCATCATGGGCAAGCATGAAATCAACATCGCCTCTATGAACCTTGGGAGAAGCGAGAAAAAAGGGGAGGCCATGGTCATTCTCTCTCTCGATTCAGCTGTGCCGCAAGAGGTTGTTGCTGAAGTAAAAGAGGCGACTGAAGCGTCGTTTATCAGGGCGATCTATCTGCCGGTCAAATAGTCCGGAGAGGTGAAAAACAGGTTTTGATTGGCCGCTCTATCGGTTATTGACTGGTAGAGCGGCTTTTTAATTACCGGAATAGACATCGATCTATCCCTGAAATCCAGAGTCGGAGAAAAGATGAAGAGACCGTTTTTTACCTGGGAGGGTGATATTCTGGTGCTGAATATTCTCGGCACACCCAATGCCAAAAAGGATGCCATCGGCAAGGTGAAAGGTCATCAGCTCTGTGTCAGCGTCACTGCAGTACCGCGCGCCGGCAGGGCAACCGATCATATGGTCCGTTTTCTGGCAGATGAGTTCGGCGTCCCGATCAGTTATATCCATGTCGTATTCGGCAGGATGAACATCAACAAGCAACTGCGGATCAAGGCACCCAAACGATTGCCGACAGTCATCAGTCAGTTGGAGCTCTGCTGAATCGTCCGGGATCTGAAATCAATCCAGTCATACCTGTAGGATATTCCTCATGATCGTAGAATATTCCCCCATTCTCCATTCTCCTGTTTTCTTATGCAATAATCTAATCAGTAAAAACCCCTGTTATCTAAGAGTGTTGTACTTGCTGTGCCGACTTGGCACGAGTATTGATAGGTACTTGCTAACAGTTAAGGAGGATATGCCATGTCATTCAAGAATATTACAACGGTTCTGCTGATAATCGTCGCGACAGCTCTGCTGACGACTCTTGCTCTCAAGGTCCGGCCCTGTGCATTTGCAGACTCTGTTGGCAAAGGTATGACTGCTTCAAGAGGGTGTTGCGGAAGCAGTAGCGGATGTGGGTCAGCCAATCAAAATCAATCGAAAGGAGATTTAAAATGAGGATCAGACGTTTTTCAGCTATCGCCGTTGCCGCCGCAGCGGTCATGTTGTCCGGAGCGCTTACAGTCGGTGCTTTCTCTCTTGGGAAATACGAGAAGGTGAAGGCAGGGAACGGTACCGTGACCTTACCGGTCAGCAAGCTGGCCGACGGCAAGGCCCATTTCTACAAGTTTGAGGATAACGGCAAGGAGATCGCCTTCTTTGCGGTGAAAGCCGCTGATGGCAGCTACAAGACCGCTTTCGATGCCTGCGATTCCTGCTATAAATCAAAAAAGGGTTACGAGCAGGCCGGTGACAAGATGAACTGCAAGAACTGCAACCAGAAGTTTGCCATAGGCAAACTTGGGCCCAATGCAACCGGCGGCTGCAACCCGGGCTACCTGCCCAGCCAGCTGAGCGGCAGCACTCTTTCCGTCAAGACGGATGACCTGAAGGCCGGTGCGAGATACTTCTGATGAAACTGCACAATATCTCCCTGAATAACCTTAAGCGCCGCAAGGCAAAGATGGCCTTTCTGACAATCGGCCTGACCGTCGGGATTGCCACGATCGTCACCCTGGTGACCTTGACCCGTTCCATGTCGAGCGATATCGAACGGAAGATGGACGAGTTCGGCGCAAATATCCTGGTGACCCCCCAAAGCAATGGTCTGGCGATGAATTACGGCGGCATCAGTCTCGGAGGGGTCACGTTCGATCAGAAAGAGATACTCGAAGCTGACCTCGCCCGGATAAAGACCATCACCAATCACAAGAATATTTCGACTGTATCTCCGAAAGTCTTGGGCGGTATCAGAATCGGAGCCCATGATGTGCTCCTGGTCGGTGTCAATTTCGCCAGCGAGATAAAATTAAAGCAATGGTGGAAGGTGTTTGGCAATCTGCCTGAAACAGCGAGCGAAATTCTCCTCGGAAGCGATGCCTCGAAAATCCTGAATCTGAATCCCGGTGAGGATCTCATGATAAAGGGAGAGAAATTCAAGGTAGCCGGTGTACTCGATCAGACCGGTTCGCAGGATGACACTCTCGTCTTCGCTGCCCTCCCGAAAGCGCAGAAACTTCTTGGCAAGGAGGGGAGGATAACTCTTGCCGAGGTAGCGGCTCTCTGCTCCGGCTGCCCGATCGGTGACATGGTGACCCAGATTGCAGAGAAGCTTCCTGATGCAAAGGTTTCCGCAATCCAGCAGGTTGTCGAGGGGCGCCTGAAAGCCCTGGATCAGTTCAAACGGTTCTCCTGGGCCATGGCAGCGGTGGTTGTCTTCATCGGCTCTTTGATCGTCTTTGTTACCATGATGGGGAGTGTGAACGAGCGGACCGTCGAGATCGGTGTATTCCGGGCCATCGGCTTCAGGAAGAGTCACATCATGAGGATCATCCTGCTGGAGGCTGCCATTGTCAGCCTGCTGGCCGGTTGTCTTGGCTATGCCTTCGGTATGGGAGGGGCGAAACTGGCACTTCCGTTCATGGCCGAGAGCAGCGGTGCTCACCTTGTGTGGGATGTTACGATAGCGTTCGGGTCAGTCGGGCTGGCGCTCACCTTGGGCCTTATGGCAAGCATTTACCCGGCGATGCATGCGAGCAGGATGGACCCGACAGAAGCTTTAAGAGCACTGTAGGAAGAGGGTAAAATGGCACTTATCGAGATTAAAAACCTGAAGAAGCACTATGCAAGCGGCGAAGATACTGTCGAGGCCCTGCGGGGTGTGGATATCCGCATTGAAGCAGGTGAGTTCATCACGATCATGGGACAGTCCGGTTCCGGCAAGAGCACACTCCTTTCGGTGCTTGGCGGCATGAATCATCCCACTGAGGGTGATGTCGAGATGGCAGGGGTGAACCTGTACCGCCTTCCGGGTGAAAAACTGGCTGACTTCCGGGCCCAGAGACTGGGATTCGTTTTCCAGGCATTTCACCTGATCCAGTATCTCACGGCACTAGAGAACGTCATGCTTCCGCTGGCTATCGTGAAGATGAAAAATGCCGAGAAGAGGAGTGCTGCAAGCGCTGCGCTCGAACGGGTCGGCCTTGGTGCCAAGCTGGACCGCCTGCCGAATCAGCTCTCAGGGGGCGAGCAGGAGCGGGTGGCCATTGCCCGGGCAATTGTCAATAATCCGGAGATCCTCCTTGCTGACGAGCCGACCGGAAATCTGGATTCGCGCACCAGTGAAGAGGTCATGGCACTTTTGAGCGAACTGAACAGGGGAGGACAGACCGTTGTCATGGTCACCCACAATCCGGATAACTGCCGCTATGCAGACAGGAGCATAGTCCTCCGGGATGGTCTGATTGTTGAGAAATAAAGGCTCTGCAGGTAGTCAAATGAACCCTGTGTGCTATATTTAAGAAGTTCTTCAGAAATCAGTTCCGTGACAGACAAGCAGAGGGTGAAGAGATGAAACGCCATACTTTTTTGACACTATCCATGTTCATTCTGGTTCTTTCAGGTTCAGCCTATGCAGAAGTCCCCCTGAAGCAGGAATCACTCTCTGCCCTGGTCGAAACTGCTCTGACAAACAATCCCGAGTTGAAATCATCTGCTGCCCGCTGGCAGATGTTTGCGAATAAGGCTAAGTCGGCGTCTGCTTTGGAAGATCCGATGCTGATGTTGAAGCTGCAGAACCTTATGGTTCGTCAGCCGACTTCATTCGACAAGGATCCACAGACTGCGAAAGTCATCGGTATCACCCAGCAGCTCCCATTCTGGGGGAAGCGGGCTATCAGGCAGGAGGTTGCCCAATACGAAGCCGAATCCTATAAGTGGGCCATTGAAGAGCGCAAACTGGAACTGACCCGGATGGTCAAGGAGACATACTACCAGATTTGGGCCATCGATAAGGAACTTGAGATCGTCGATAAAAATCTGAAGATCCTGTCGGATTTTGTGACCATTGCGGAATCAAAATATTCCGTAGGTCAGGGGGTGCAGCAGGATATCTACAAGGCCGGGCTGGAAAGATCCAAGATGCTCGACATGCAGATCACCCTCCGGCAGCAGCGCAGGAGCCTGGAAGCCAACCTCAACTACCTTCTCAACCGGCCTGGAACTACTCCTTTCGGCGGCGGCGCTGATTTTATCCTGCCTCAGCTTCCGTTCTCTGTCGAACAACTTAACCAGACTGCTCTTGAAAAACGTCCACAGTTAAAAGGTCTTGCCAGTCTGTCAAACAAAGCCCAGGCATCGCACCGCCTGGCACAGAAGGAGTTCTATCCCGATTTCAATCTCTCGTTTGAATACATGCTCCGGGAAAGCTCAATGAATGATCCTGGCTATGACATGTTCAGCGTCGGCGTGACCTTCAACTTGCCGTTCCAGCAGGAGAAGCGCCGGGCTATGCTTGCCGAATCGACTTCTGAGACAAGCATGGCGACCGAAGAGCTGAATGCCCTGAAAAACAATATTTCATACACCATCAACGATACTCTTGCTCAAATGGAACGACGAAGATCACTCGTAGATCTCTATAAAGGAGGGATTATCCCTCAGGCGGAGCAATCTCTGGAATCTGCAGTCATCAGCTATCGGGTGAACAAGGTGGATTTCCTGACACTTCTCGATAGCCGGATGAACCTGTTCAACTACGAGCGTGAGATCTACGAGTCACAGGCCGAATATATGATGAAGCTGGCCCAGCTCGAAGCGGCAGTTGGGATGGAATTGCACTGAAAGGCAATTATGAGTTTTGAATTATGAATTATGGATTCAATTCAAAATCAAGAGTTCAAAATTCAAAAGCTAGATTCAATATCGAGGTAAGACCATGGCTCTGAACAAGAAAATCGCGATCCCTCTGCTCATTCTGATCATAACTGCTGCCACAGCCGGCGGGTGGCTCTATAAAAACGGATGGTTCTCCAGGGACGGTCATGGTCACTCAAAACTGGAACATGCTGTCCTGCAGTATACCTGCTCCATGCATCCATTCATCATCAAGGACAAGCCGGGAACCTGCCCGATCTGTGGCATGGAGCTGATCAAGAAGATCGATGCGGCTGCAGGCGGCAGCGCTCAGACCGCGGAACAGAAGCAGCAGGCCGATATGCTCGGTCATGTCTCGCTCTCTCCTACCCAACGGGTCATGGCAAATGTGGCGACAATTCCGGTAAAGCAGTCAACCTTGAGCAAGGAGATCAACGCCGTCGGCATCGTCCAGTACGACCAGTCGCGCCAGGCCAAGGTCACTGCCTGGATCGCCGGTCGTATCGATCAGCTGCACGTCAACAGTGTCGGCGCTTTTGTCAGCAAGGATAAGCCGGTCGCCGAGATCTACTCTCCTGACCTGCTCGCTACCCAGCAGGAGTACCTGCTGGCGGTCAGAAGCCGGGATCAGTTGAAAAGCTCATCGATCGCTTCCATTGCCCAGAATGGCGAAGGTCTGGTCGCCTCGGCAAAGCAGAGATTGATGCTCTTCGGGGTGAAAGAGAGCCAGATCGCCGAGCTGGAGAAAGCAGGCAAGCCGAATATCCGACTCCCGATCTACACACCACTTTCCGGCATCGTCATCGAGAAGCTGGTTCAGCAGGGCCAATACGTCAATACCGGTGAGGTGCTGTTCAATATTGCCGATCTTTCCAAAGTTTGGGTAGAGATCGATGTCTTTGAAAACGAGGTCCCGTATGTGCGAGTCGGCCAGCGGGTAGAGATCCGCTCTTCGGCAGATCACACCGTTGCCTCCCACGGTGTCATCAGCTTTGTCTATCCATTTCACGACCCCAAGACGCATACGGTCAAGGCTCGCGTCGAGATGGCGAATCCGGGCTATAAGCTGAAACCGGATATGTTTGTCAATGCGATCATCAGGATACCGCTTGTCAAAGGGATTGTCATTCCGGTGACTGCTGTCATCGATACCGGGAAGCGTCAGGTCGTCTGGGTAGAAACTTCACCCGGCATGTTCGAGCCGCGTGACGTCCAGGTGGGAGAGCGGGTCGACGATAAGGTCCAGATACTTTCCGGGCTGAAATCGGGAGACAAGGTTGCAGTTTCCGGCGGCTATCTGATCGACTCCGAATCGCAGCTCAAAGGCGGCGGTGGAGAGGATCACAGCAAACATACCGGTGCAAAGCCGGAGGCAAAGGGAGAGACTCCGGCGCAGCCTTCGAAAACAGCACCAGCTAAAAAGGATTCACTGAAGATGGATGATATGAAAATGTAGGAAAAACGGGCAATAGGCTATTGGTAATAGGTAATAGAATTATCCTATAGCCTATTGCCCATCACCTATCACCTTTTATCAAAGGGTTAATATGATCGAAAAAATTATCGAATACTCCGCCCGCAACCGGGTCATCGTCCTGATGATGTTCGGGCTGATCATAGCCTGGGGACTCTGGTCGGTTTATCGGACTCCGGTCGATGCCATACCGGACCTCTCTGACAACCAGGTGATCGTGTTCACCGAGTATCCCGGCCGTTCTCCCCAGGTCGTCGAAGACCAGGTGACCTATCCCTTGGCGGTCAACCTCCAGGGGCTCCCCCAGGTGCGCGCTGTCCGCGCCTCTTCAGCTTTCGGCTTCTCGATGATCTATGTCATCTTCGAGGACAAGGCAGACATCTACTGGGCCCGGACCCGCGTCCTTGAGCGGCTCAACTACGCTGCCTCGCTCCTGCCGCCCGGTGTGGTACCGACCCTCGGCCCGGACGGTACCGGTGTCGGCCATGTCTTCTGGTACACCATCGAAGGAAAAGGGTACGATCTTGAGCAGTTGCGAACGCTTCAGGACTGGTTTGTCCGCTATCAGCTCAATACCGTTCAGGGGGTGGCTGAAGTCGCTTCCATCGGCGGACTGGTGCGGGAGTACCAGATCGACCTCGATCCTTCCAAGCTGTTCGCCTACAAGATCAAAGTCTCGAAAGTCATGGAGGCGGTCAAGGTCTCCAACAAGGATGTCGGTGGCAAACTTATCGAACAGGCCGATGCTGAGTATCTGATTCGCGGAAGCGGCTATGTGAAATCAAAGGCCGACCTCGAAAACATTGTGATCGCTGCCGATATGCGCGGTACCCCGATTTATCTCAAAAACCTCGGTACTGTGCAGATGGGTGGCGCCATCCGCCGCGGTATGCTTGACATGAACGGCGAAGGTGAGGCGGTCGGCGGAATCGTGGTCATGCGCTACGGCGAGAATGCCAAGGATGTCATCGACCGGGTCAAGGTCAAGATCAAGGAGCTTGAGAAGGGTCTGCCGCCGGGCATGAAGATCA
>VFJK01000058.1 GCA_009886125.1 Geobacter sp.
GGTGCGAAATGAACAGATTGTCCGAATATGGAGCGGAGTCTCGAAAAACAAGAATTGTTGCTGTTGATGATGAACCTGACGTCCTCAGGACATTGGAACTGATGTTATTGAACAGCGGAAATGAAGTTCTGACATTCACCAGTGGTGCGGAGGCTTTTGAGGCTATTGCATCAGAGCCACCCGATATTTTGCTGCTGGACGTTACCATGCCGGGAATGGATGGTTTTAAGTTGTGCGAAAAAATCAAGCAGGATTCAAAGCTGAAAGAGATACCGGTTATCTTTCTGAGCGCACTGAACACGATGGAGAACAAGATAAAAGGTTTCCATTGCGGAGGGGTTGATTATATAACCAAGCCCTATCAATTCGAGGAAGTACAGGCCAGAGTCGGCACCCATATAAGTCTGAGCAAGACAGAAGCGCAGCTGCGTCAAAAGAAGGAACATCTTGAGCAGACCGTTCTGGAGCGAACTGCTGAACTCCAGAAAGATATTGAAGAACGGATACTGATCGAAGCAAGGTTGGCCAAGCAGATACTGGCTACCGAAGAAGCGTTCGGTTATACCGTCCATGCGCTTGCGAGGGCAGCAGAGGCGAATGACGAAGATACTGGTAATCATATCCTCAGGGTTGGTGAGTTCTCCTGCTTGATTGCGGCGCAACTAAAGCTCGATGATGCGTTTGTCCGGGCAATACGCCTCCAGGCCATACTGCACGATGTGGGCAAAATTCATGTCCATCCTGACATTCTCAAAAATCCCGGCAAACTAAGCGATGAACAGTTTGCAAAAATGAAAGATCATGCGTTTGCCGGTACAATGATTATAGGTAAAAATGATAAACTTGCCATCGGGTGCAGCATTGCACTGACGCATCACGAGAAATGGAATGGCAGCGGTTATCCGAGTGGACTGTCAGGCGAGCAGATTCCGATTGCGGGGAGAATAACGGCAATTGCCGATATCTATGATGCGCTTCGATGTAAACGTGCTTACAAGGAGGCATTTGATCATGAAAAAGCATACAGGATCATTACCGAGGGTGACGGCAGGACGCTGCCTGAACACTTCGATCCTGCAGTTTTGAATGCGTTCAAGCAGACAGCTGCTCACTTTGAGGAGACATACGAGATGCTTGAAGGGTAGTCGCAATTATAAAGGCAGTGATCAGGGTGCCGGCTCAGGCTTGAATCAGCTGAAATAGCTTATCGCCGTACATCGCAAAACGGAACGCGGGGAGCAGTCAGTGGCACTTCCTGGGTACAGTTTCCGGTTTGTCTTGCTATGGCGGATAAAGAGAGGTAAAGAGTAAATATGTTTGTTGATTGAGGGTAATGGAAGTGCTTTGTTTGAGCCGTAAGTAGTTAGCGCCTGTTTACAGCTTGCCTATGCGGATTTAAGCTCAAGGAGCTGTAAATGAAAATGAAAAAGTCCGGGGGTAGATGAATGTCGGCTGATTGGAGTGAAACAGTTGTCTACTGATGATTCGAGCAGCCTGATTCACGAGCTAAAGTTACGTCTGACAGAGCTGGAGATCCAGAACGAAGAGCTTCGCCTGGAAGCAGCTGATTTGAGGGAACACGAGCGAATAAACCAGTCCCTCATTGCAGGGTTGCCGGACATCGTCATGCGGTTTGACCGTGAAGGTCGGCACCTGTTTGTGCCCGACAATGTCAGAGATGTGGTTGATATTACCCCAGCGCAGTTCCTCGGCAAAACCCATCGAGAACTGGGGTTTGCCGAGGAACACTGTAGCTTTTGGGAGAAGTCTGTTCAGAGGGTGTTCGACAGTGGAGAATCATTCGAGACAGAGTTTAAGATCGAGGGTGAAAAGGGGGAGCTGATTTTTAACTGGCGGCTCCTGCCTGAGCTGGATTCAGAGAATGTCCTCCGTTCGGTGA
>VFJK01000112.1 GCA_009886125.1 Geobacter sp.
ACCAAAACCGGATGCCACACCGGCTTTGCCCAGATAGAGGCCGATGAGGGATTTGCCGCTTCCGAACAGGCGCGCTGTGACCGTCGCACCGATCCACACATCCCGCCAGGCGATTCTGGCACGAGGCATGATTTTGTAGATCATAGCAAAGAGCAAGGTAGAACTGGCTAAAGAGACACTGAACTCGAGCGCATGCAGTAACACTTCCCATCCATTGAAAATACCGTTCCACCATTTACCTAATGCAGCGATTGCGGCACTGACAACAAGCGAGACCAGCAACAGGAATCCCAGTCCCAGCACCAACCCGAATGACAGCAAGCGCGAACGCAGCAGGTTCAATATATTATTTTCTTTCGCAGGAGCGGGAACGCGCCAGATGCGGTCTAGATCGCTTTGCAATTCCGCGAACACCGTGGTTGCCCCGATCACCAGCGTAATGATGCTGATTATCATGGCAAAGATGTCTTGAGCGGGATCACTTGCGCTTTTCAGCAGGCCCTGCACAACGATCGCACCTTCCCGTCCGATGAGGCCTTGTATCTGGGCGACGATTTCTCCCTGGGCCGCCTCCTGTCCAAAGAACAGGCCGGCTACTGCGATGGTGATGATGAGCAGCGGGGCAGCCGAGAACAGCGTGTAATAGGCCAGCGCTGCGCCCATACTCGGAGCGTAATCGTCAAACCACGCCACGGCAGATTTTCCGATCAGTCCCCATATCTGTTTCAGGTGCATACCGGTCTCCAGGTGTCGTGCCACCGTTTCATTTTGTTGCCCAGATGTGATAACCGATGTTCCGGATCATACACTCCCGCCTTCCCGTGCTCGGCAAAACGAAATACTTCAGGAACATTTGTCACACAGAGCCCGCAATTGATACAGGCGTCCTGATCAACCATGGTTTTTTCATTTACTTTCCCCCCTCAAAACTATTTTACTTAAAGCTCTGCCGCCTTTGGAAAGAGAATATTGTTTTCCAGATGGACATGCTTGTGGAGATCATCCTCGAACTCTTCGAGCTTCCGGTACGTAACCATGAAGGTGTTGCAGACATCAGGCGGTATCAGGTACTCCCTGGAAAGACGACGAATCGAGTGTACTGCGTCGCCGATCGCCTCATGCTCTGTATAAAACTTGAAAAGACAGACCCGGATCGTGTCCTGATCATTCGCATCCGGCGTGATGCCGGCAATTCTTGCCGCATCGGCTTGCTTGACAGCCGGGAAAAAGAGTTCATCCTCTTCCTTCATGTGGGCCGCCAGATCAATGGCAATTTTATCAAAGATGGCGGCAATCCGGATTACCTCGGGATGGTGAGCTCCGTGAATTCCGGCAATTTTGTCGGCGTAAGCCGCAATCTGTCCCATGTTTTCATGAAGATAGGCATGGTGGGTATTGGTGATATAATCGATGAGAAACGGCAGTTGCCACGTAGAGTATTTTTGACTCTGGTCGGCCGGTTCACTCTGCAGCGCTTCGAGCTCGTTTGTTATCGCAGCAAGATCCAGCCCTTTTTCCGTACAGAGTTCCGCAAGCGCTATTTTGCCGCCGCAGCAAAAATCAATCCCATGTTTTTCAAAGACTTTCGCGGTACGGAAATCGGCAGCGACAATATCGCCGATGGTTTTTGTTGCAGTGTCCCTTAGTGTCAGTTTTTGGTCCATTTAAGCGCCGCTGCTGCCAGCAATACTGATCGGGAAAGAGTCGATTTCATTGGTCATTCTCCTTCGATTTGATTAGTGATGTTTTTTCATAATCTTCTTGGAGGATTTCTTCTCTTCCATTTTCATCGGCATCATCTTCTTCATTTTTTTAAACTGGTCATCCGTCAACATGGTCCTTATCTCTTTCATTGCTTTCAGCATCTCCAGATGATGGGCTGTTTTTATCTCGGCAATTTTTTTAACGGCAGCGTTGGCCTTCTCCAGATCAAAATCCTTCACCTCCAGGATCTCCTTAAGCTCTAACTCTGCGATCTTCACATCAGCTTTGTAACGGACCTGCTTTTTCTGCATTGCATTATGGGTCGGCTTCATTTGAGCGACCTGCTCATCACTGAGACCCATCTTATCCGCATGCTTGATACACATACCCATCATCTCCCCCATCATATCTCCCATCTTGTCCATATCTCCGGGTGCCATCATAGAGCCATGTCCTTCCTTATGCTCATTCATGGACATTCCCTTGGTCTCGGAAAATGCAGGAACTGATGTGCCCAGAGCAAACAGGGCGACAGCGAGGATCAGGACCGGTACGGATTTGACTATTTTCATTGAGTTTCTCCTTATGCAAGACTATGAGTAAAAGATAGTAACGCTGCTACTTGCCAAAGACTTTCTTGACCTGACCGACCTTTTCCTGGACTTTGCCGGCGATCTTTTCAATTTTCCCTTCAACCTGGAGCTTCGGATTATCGGTCAATTTCCCGGTTGCCTCCTTGACCGCCCCTTTTACTTTGTGAAACGTCCCTTCTGCATTGTCTCTGGTGCTCGATTTCATGGTATTCTCCTTGTTGTGGTCACAGATGTACTCTCTGCCGAATTTGTTCAGCTTATAAAAATCCCTTTCCTGCATCTCCATACTCTGCCCCCTGCTGAACCGGAACAGTTCATAGTGTGAAATAAGCACGCCACTGCACGTATACTTAAATACCTATTGGCAACTTGCGTGCCATCGAATACAGGTGAATTCTGTAGTGCAACTATCTGTTATTACAGGTGATTTAAATGAGATATGAATGATAGGTAAGAAAACCGTACATAGAATCCGTCATGATTAACATAACTGCCATATTTGACGGGTCAGGATGAGGTTTTTAACGTGACGATGTATGCTTATCCTGCTTTACCGGGGCGGAACTCATGAGCGGATCGGCACCGGTCACATCACGCCATACAGTGACCAGTACCGCAAAGAGGACCGGCCCGAGGATCAGGCCGAGAATCCCGAGGGCGAATACCCCGCAGATCGCTCCGAGTACAATCGCCGGAACCGGGATGTTACTCTTTGCGCCTATGGCAAGTGGACGGATCGCATTATCAGCAAGAACCACCAGGAATATGCACCAGAGGACGAGAAGTCCTGCCTTAAGATAGGCTCCGTTCAGCGCTACAAGAGCAGCAAGCGGCACCCAGATAATACCGGTACCGACAACCGGCACGAGCGCAGCCACCGCCGTCAGTGCACCGCAGAGCACCGGCGCGGGGACTCCGGCGAAAAAATAACCGAAACCGGCGGTCACCCCCTGCACCAGACAGGTAAAGATCGTTCCGACGGTCACGGCTGTGGTCGTGGCACGGATCTCGGATGAATAGCGTATCATCAGTTTTTTGTTGGTGGCGAACCGGTCGATGGCCGTGGACACTAGCCGCTCACCGTCACGGTAGACAAAAAAGAGGATAAATAGAGCAACAGCCAGGGTGAAGAGCAGCTCCCCGAGGGTTCTGGCGGTATTAGTCGTCACTTCGTAAAGATACCCGGATGCACCTTCAGCCAGCTTCGTGCCGAATCCGGACAGATCCAGGCCGAACCGTTCCCCCTTGATGACGATCTCATTTAAGACCGGAAAATGGCTGAAGGTACCGGCCCCGGTCTTTGCGAACGCCAGCACGAGCCGCTCGGCTTCCGTGTACCAGTCAGCAGCATTTTCAACGACCATGATGATCAGGAGGGCGATCGGCAGTATGAAGCAGACCGTAATCGCCAGCACCATCAGGCCGGCAGTGCGGTTAGGCTTTCCGGGGAACATTTTATCAAGTCGATCGTGGTGAGGCAGGGTCGCGATACCGATGATCAGCGCCCAGGCCATCGGCTTCATGATCGGCGCCGCCAGGAGGGCAAACAGCCAGACAGCGGCGGCGCTCGCAAGGGCAGCCAGGATAGTCAGATACATTTTTCTGTCCATAGCAGTGACCTCTCTACTCACTGAAGGGAGCAAAAGCCGCAGACACAGACCTGATATCAGACCGGTTCCTGGCTAAATCACGGGGAAAACAGCCGACCGTTCCTGAAGAGAAGGGTCCGGCTGCTATCCCCTGTCGATTCAAATAAAAACTATTTCCTGAACTGAGTCGCAGGCGCAACTCCCTCATTGAGAATGATCGCTTCAACCCTTCTGTTCTGCTGCTTCCCGGCCGCATCAGCATTGCTAGCCAATGGATATTTTTTACCATAACCGATGATGACAACCCGTTCAGCGGCAATGCCGTTTTTAATCAGTGCATTTTTAACCGATGTAGCGCGCTGCTCGGAAAGGCCCTGATTGTACTCATCACTACCGACACTGTCAGTGTGACCTTCGACCAGCAGACTGCGGTTCTGATTCTTCTGCAGAAATTCAGCTATCTTTTCCATGCTCCGTTGGGCACTTACATTAAGGTCTGACTTGCCGGTGGCAAACAGGACATCGCCGATAGTCAGGACGATCCCCCGGTCGGTCAATTGACCCTGAAGCTCCGACAACTCCTTCATCAGAAGAGAAAGTTCCGCATTTGCCTTTTCTGCCTCTTTGGTCTGAGCCTGAGCCTCTGCCTTTGCATGTTCAGCCGCTAAGGCCTGGGCCTCGGCTTCGGCCCTCGCCTTTTCTGCCTCAATGGCTTTAGCATCAGCCTGTGCCTTTGCCAGCGCTGCTTCTTTCGCCTGGATATCAGCCATAATTCTCGCACGTTCTGCATCGCTGGTTGCTGAAGCAAGCAGCAGCCTGGTCCGATTCAGCGCAGCAGCCTTTTCGTCGAGATCCTGCTGAAGCAGTTTGCGCTCCTGCTGACTTTTCAGCAGCTGGACCTCTGCCTTTTCCTTGCCCAGTTTGACGAGGTTGTTACGAGCAACGACCCCTTCTGCCAACGCCTCAGAGATCTTTGCCTTACGCTCTGCCAGGTAGGCGAGCCGGGCGATGTCGTCGTACAGTCGTTTTTTCTCACTGGCAGCATATGACTCCGCAGGGTTAGGCGCGTAGACCTTCCTGCTCACCTGTTCTGCTTCCTGCAGACTCTTTTCTGCATCAAGAAGTGCTTTCAGAGAGTACGATTCTACAATCGGATTGGCTTTTGCCTGGGCATAGGCGATACGCGCCTGCTCCAGCCGGTCCTTGGCAATCTGCTCGCCCGGATCGGCCCCGACTGCACAGCCGGCCAGAAAAGCTCCGGCGGAAATTGCCAGCGCAGCGGCTTTGAACTGACTTGAAAATTTATGTACATTCATGGCAAATTCTCCTATTGGATTGATGATGCCGGAACTGACGGCATCCTTGTTATTTCGTTGCGCAAAACCTGGATGGTCTCACGCAGCTGGATTGCATCGAGCTTGGCCTTTTCAGTCGGAGCCTTTGCCCGTGCATAATCTGCATCCACCATTGCCTCATCGACAAATCGTGATGCGGATACCATGTCGTTACTTCTTACTGCCGACCTGGCTGATTCCAGCTTGTCCTCGGCAGACTTGAGCGAATAGGGGGCATACACCCCGGCACCCGCCGTTTTCGCGGCACTGATATTCTCTTCAAGTTTTGGAAAGCGCGAGCTGACCGTATCCTGTGTTGCGCATCCGGCAGCCATGCATACGCCCATAGCAGCCAGCCCTGTCACGATATAGAGTGAAATCATGTTTCTCTTCATACATATTCCTCCTTGCCATCTGAAATAGCAGCCCAAAGACCGCACTGAAATCGGCTGTGCCTGCGGAAAGCAGGACACCGCTTTATTTCTGCTGAAAGGTAATTCGCAACTAACGTACCAGTAACAATCTACCGGCCCTTCGCTCGGACAAACCGGCTTTACAGACTATTGTGGAATGCAGCAACGGGGAGTGAGGGAAGGCAGTCACCGGAATCTGTTATGCTTGACATAACTGCTACATATGATGGTTTGAGTGTGGCACCTGTTTTATGTTTTATGGACGAGTAAGGATCAGATTTCGCCCAATAAGAGAAATGCCGATATAACCGCGCAGCTCCAGCTGACCGGGTGACAGCAGCTGCATCTTGCTCTTGTAGCTCTTGCCGGTTTCCGGATTGTAGCTGACGCCGTTGACCCAGCGGTTGCTCCCTTTTGCAGCGAAACCTTTCATGACCTGCAGTCCGAGAACCGGCCGATTGCGCAGTGCCGGATCGGGGTTCTTCCGGTCGACTTTGGTCTTGCCGACAGGACCGTCCTTGCTGTCGATATATTTCGGCACCTTCAGCCAGACTATCTTTCCGCAGATCTTTTCGCCGCACTTGAACAGTTCCAGGCGCGAATCACCTCCATCGGTGGTCCAGATACCGAGTATGTCTCCCGGCTGAGCGGAGAAGACGGTTGTAGCTGTCAGCAGGATTATTGCCAAAACTATCAGTATCTTCATTCGCTTCATCCAGGGAAACAGCTGCGTTGACACTCTCGAACAGATGATCAATTCGGCTTGCTGCATGACTTGAGTTTCCCGTTTTCAAAGAGAGAGATCGATTCATGCTCCGCACATTTCTTGCCGTCTACAGGCTCAGTCATCTCTCTATCCTGACTCTTCGAAGTGAACAGTTTTTTCATAACCTTAAGTATATCAGGTATATACTAAATAACCATTAATTAAATCCGGATTCATTCAGTAACGAGGCAAACTGATGGGCTACCTCTATCCAAGCAGGATGGGTATATCAGGGAATGCGCAACAAGTTAGCAATAAATTCCGCAAAAGGTTTTATCTCCCCCTGAGAACTCGCCGATTCGAGAGCTGCCATATATTCAGATCGTTGTTGAATCCGGATAACAGTCCATGGATATCCGCCAGACGCCAGCATGGCATTCATCAGAAACCGACCTAATCTTCCGTTGCCATCAAAATAAGGGTGTATATACACAAACAGGAAATGCCCCAGAACGGCACGTACGGCTGCGCTCGGTTCAGCTTCCAGCAGGTCGCACAATTCCGGCATAATGTCACGAACTGCTTCCCGGGACGGGGGGACATGGGATGCGCCCCTTATAAATACCTTGTCTGTCCTATAACCGGCCAGATCAACCGGTTTGAGGAATCCGGCATCGACATTTGGCGTAAAGAGCCTGCGATACCATGAGGCGTGATCCAGACGGAATGCCACCCCAGGATTTGACCCTGTCAGAATGCTCCTGATTGTTGCCTTGACCTCATTATGGGCCAGCCAGTACCCATGTGCAGCCAGTGCGTTTTTCATTTCTGCATCAGAGCCATTAACATCCGGATTCCAGTCACCGGTGGCGACTTTCTGAATAAGCTCAGGAGTGACACGGTACCCCTCAATTGAGAGAGAATGATAAGCATCTGTTTTGTAGTTTTCTTCGACGGACTCCATGAATTTCTCAATATCAGTCGGTATACCAGGTTCGGAAGGAAGGCAGGCTGCAACGGTTTCTCTCATGGCTTGCCACATCAAACGCATCCGCAGAACATAAGGTGATTGTGATCTGGTGAACACGAGGTTTGCCGGGGAAACAGTGAATGGGTTTGTCTCGTTGACAACAAATCCTGCCGCACGCATGGTTGCCAGCAGATCATCCGCCAACTCTCCACGACCAGATGCCCGCAAAGCCCCGGCAAGACGTCCTGCGACGATGCTGTGGCTGCCTTCCAGCAGTTCTCGATTGAGTTCTGACGAATCACGCAGTTGAAGCAAAGCAATGTGAGCGTCCTGGGCAAAGGTAATGAAAAAAGATTCCGGCACCCGAATGAGAGCCAAAGGAAGCTGTAGCGTGCGAATTCCTTCTATAATCTGAATTTTTGCAGCAGTAACGAAATCCTTGACCTTGTAGTCAAGGATCGAGCAATTGTCAGGCAGTTTCAGTAAACCGTTTTGGCCCAGTGGTGAATGAACTACAACCTGCCTTGGCGATATTGTCTTGCCGGTGTGCAGGAGCAATGAGTATTCAGCAGACACATGCCACTGATTACCAAATCGCTCAGTGCAATATCCTTGAATAAAGTCGCGCATCACAGCATACCAGGGCGTGCTGTCTCCGGTTTGTTCTCCTGGCCGGGAGGGCATATACCATCCCTTGACAATCAGCCGCAGAAAACCGTTATTGACAAGACTTTCCCGTTGCATTCGAGTCAAGTCACTCGACTTTATGGCGGTTTTCCCTTCATCCTGCAATCTCTTCAGGACGCCGAGAGCACCTGCCAGCTTGCGTTGCGCTGGAGTAGTTGCCATGATAATCACTCTTTCATTGCTAGATTATTTTGTCTCACAATAAATAGATTATCATGTATTGTCAACACTAGACTATCATGTCTTGCCTGGGCGAGGGAATTCTGTGCAGTACCGTAGGTGGGTTGATTTTGGAATGAATCAGAAGATGCTTTCGACCGATCTGCGACCCAAAGCAAAAACAGGCCACTTTCAGACGCAAAAAAAGCCACCCAGAAATAATCCAAGTGGCTGTTTTTATAATGGTCGGTGCGACAAGATTCGAACTTGCGACCACTAGACCCCCAGTCTAGTGCGCTACCAGGCTGCGCTACGCACCGATATCCTGATAACCTGCTATTCTATAAGTTTTCTCAGCTCTCTTAATTCGTAGCAGACCGACTGTAAAAGCTCTGCGGGATCGCTTTCAGCTGTCGTCTTTGCTTTGCGGTTCAGAGAGAGTCTGTTCTTTGCTCCGGCTATCGTCAGCTTCTGCACGTACAGCAAGCGGTAAATCTCTTTGATACGCTCGAAGTCACGACTGGAGTAGAGACGCTGTCCGGTTCTGGTCTTGCTTGGTGAAAGCGACTCGAACTGCGTCTCCCAGAATCTCAGCACCGAAGTGTTGATATTCAGGATTTCGGCTATCTCACCGATCTTGTAGTAAAGCTTTTCAGAAGCTGCCATTGTCACAGCTCCTCCATCCCGGCTCACTATTTGTTGATGGAAGCCTTGAGAACCTGGCTCGGCTTGAAGGTAAGGATTCTTCGTGCAGAAATGGTGATCTCTTCACCGGTCTGAGGATTTCTTCCTCTGCGGTCGGCCTTTGCCTTGACGACAAAATTGCCGAAACCGGCTATTTTTATCTTGTCGCTGCTCTCAAGGGTGTCTTTCATGATATCGAATACCAATTCGACAAGTTCAGCAGACTCTTTTTTTGAAAAGCCAACCTTTTCGTAAATCTTCTCTACAATATCAGCCTTCGTCATAGCACCCTCAAGTTATTGATTATCAAAAGTAATAATTACCAGACAGCGGCATTCGTATATAACACACGGGTTTTGTTATGGCAACCGATTTTTATCGGTTTTAAAAAAAGTCTTCAACTAGAAGTCTGTCGGGCTTAGAATAAATCTGCTGCAAATCCATCTGAACGGCTCATATTTCACCGCTTTCTCGGTCAATAGAACAACTATTAACCTTCAAAATCGGCAAAATCTGATCTCGTCCAG
>VFJK01000156.1 GCA_009886125.1 Geobacter sp.
AGATTTGCCAAAGCGTGGACTGCCGCCAGTTTCATTTCTTCGTTGATACAGCTGGCACGACAATCCAGGGCGCCCCGGAAAATGAAGGGGAAGCCGAGGACGTTGTTGACCTGGTTGGGGTAATCGGAACGGCCGGTAGCGATCATGACGTCGTCACGAACCGAATGGGCATCTTCCGGGGTTATTTCCGGATCGGGATTGGCCATGGCGAAGATGACCGGGTTGGGGGCCATGCTGGCTACCATCTCTTTGGTGAAGGCACCTTTTGCCGAAAGTCCGAAGAGGACATCAGCCCCTACAGCCGCCTCCTCCAGGGTGCGGAAATGAGTGTCGGCTGCGAAGAGCGCCTTGTAGGGGTTCATCCCCTCAACGCGGCCTTTGTAGATGACCCCCTTGGTGTCGCACATGATCATGTTATTCGGCTGTACGCCGAGGGCAATGGCCAGCTTGGCGCAGGAGTTTGCCGATGCGCCGGCACCGTTGACGACGATACGGATATCCTCGATCTTCTTTTCGACGAGGTGCAGGGCGTTCAAGAGGGCTGCTGAGGAGATGATGGCGGTACCATGCTGGTCATCGTGGAAGACCGGGATCTTCATGGTCTTTTTGAGAGTCTCCTCAATATAGAAGCATTCCGGCGCCTTGATGTCCTCAAGATTGATGCCGCCGAAGGTCGGCTCCAGCAGCTGGCAGGTCTTGATGATCTCATCCGGATCTTCGGTGTCCAGTTCGATATCAAAGACATCGATGTCGGCAAAACGTTTGAAAAGGATACCTTTCCCTTCCATAACCGGCTTTCCGGCAAGGGCTCCAAGGTTCCCGAGGCCGAGGACGGCAGTGCCGTTGGAGACGACTGCTACCAGGTTCCCCTTGGCAGTGTACTTGTAGGCATCTTCCGGGTTCTTCTCGATCGCCAGGCATGGTTCAGCTACACCCGGTGAGTAGGCCAGTGACAGGTCGGCTGCGGTCTGGCATGGTTTGGTCGAGATGACTTCTATTTTTCCTTTACGCCCCATTGAGTGATATTCAAGGGCGTTCATCTTCTTGCTCATATGCTGTTTTCTCCTTGTTTTGTTTTATTAACCAGACTTCAGACTGAAGACTGTCAGGAACCCCAAGAACCCTTCAGCCTTCAGTCTTCCGCCTGCTTACGGCTTATAAACCCTCAGCAGCGCCTGTGCCATCTCCGCCGGACTATCAGCCACACTGATGCCGCACTCCCGGAGGATCGCCACCTTCTCCGTCGCTGTCCCCTTACCGCCGGAGATGATCGCCCCGGCATGGCCCATCCGTTTTCCCGGAGGGGCAGTCACTCCGGCGATGTAGGCGGCCACCGGCTTTGTCATATGCTCCTTCACAAACCAGGCGCCTTCCTCTTCCGAGGTGCCGCCGATCTCGCCGATCATGATTACCGCCTCAGTATCCGGATCAGCCTCGAACAGCCGCAGCACATCCAGGTGATTGGTCCCGTTCACCGGATCGCCGCCGATACCCACACAGGTCGACTGCCCCAGCCCCAGACAGGTCAACTGCCAGACCGCCTCATAAGTCAAGGTGCCGCTTCTTGAGACGACACCCACCTTGCCCGGCTTGTGGATATAGCCCGGCATGATCCCGATCTTGCACTGGCCCGGAGTGATCACCCCGGGACAGTTGGGACCGATCAGCCGCGTCTTCTTCCCCTTCATGTACTGCTTTACCTTCACCATATCCAGCACCGGAATCCCTTCGGTAATGCAGCAGACCAGCTCGATCCCCGCATCCACCGCCTCCATGATCGAGTCCGCGGCAAAAGGTGGCGGAACATAGATCACCGAAGCAGTCGCCCCGGTCTTCTGCACCGCATCACGGACCGTATCGTACACCGGAAACCCGTCGATGGTCGTCCCACCCTTGCCCGGTGTCACCCCCCCCACCATCTGCGTACCGTACTCCCGTGCTCCCTGCGCATGAAAGAGACCGGTAGAACCGGTGATCCCCTGAGTAATGACCCTGGTATCCTTATTGATCAGAATGCTCATTTCTTGCCCCCTTGCACAGCCGCAACAATTTTCTGGGCAGCATCCGCCATGCCGTCGGCAGCAACGATGTTCAGACCGCTTTCAGCCAGAATCTCCTTGCCTCGTGCCACATTCGTCCCCTCCAGCCGTACCACCAGCGGCACCTTCAGAGAGACCTGCTTCGCAGCTTCCACAACGCCCGTGGCGATGATGTCGCACTTCATGATACCGCCGAAGATATTGACCAGGATCCCCTTCACATTCTTATCCGACAGGATCAGCTTGAACGCCTCGGTCACCCGCTCGATAGTCGCCCCGCCCCCCACATCCAGAAAGTTGGCAGGATCGCCGCCGTAGTGCTTGATGATATCCATCGTTGCCATGGCCAGTCCTGCCCCATTGACCAGGCAGCCGATATTGCCGGAAAGTGAGATATACGAGAGGTCATGCTGGGATGCTTCCACCTCATTTGGGTCTTCCTCATCGTAGTCACGCATATCGCTCAGCTTGGGGTGACGGAACACCGCATTGTCATCAAAGCCGAACTTCGCATCAAGGCAGATCAGGTTCTCCTCCGCAGTGATAACCAGGGGGTTGATCTCCAGCATAGAGCAGTCACAGGCGATAAAGGTCTTGTAGAGCCCTTGCAGCACCACAACCGCCTTACCCACCAGCTTCCCGCCAAGTCCGAGACTGAAAGCGATCTTGCGGCACTGGAACGGAGTCAGCCCCACCAGCGGGTCCACCGTTTCAGTAAAGATCTTCTCCGGGCTCTTCGCAGCGACCTCCTCGATGTCCATCCCCCCCTCGGTAGAGGCCATGACGGTCACTTTCGAAGAGCCGCGATCCACCACCAGGCTGACGTACAGCTCACGGGCGATGTTGCAGCCGTTCTCCACCAGCACCCGGGTCACCAGTTTCCCTTCCGGTCCGGTCTGATGGGTACGCAGGGTCATGCCGAGCATCTCCCGGGAGATAAGACGGACTTCGTCAGCAGTGCGGGCCAGCTTGACCCCGCCCCCCTTGCCGCGTCCGCCGGCATGGATCTGGGCTTTGACCACCCAGGGCCCTTCGCCCAGACGCTTGGCCCACTCCCGGGCGCCGGCGCTGTTGTAGCAGACATGCCCGTCAGGAACCGGTACGCCGAACTCCCGTAATATTGCTTTTGCCTGGTACTCGTGGATGTTCATGATGCTCTCCTGATGGATTTATTTCTGATGCGGCCTCTGAAAAACTGCTGAACTGGACGATTTATCTCATTACAACCGCCAAAACCTTGACCTCGTCATGACCTTCTGAAAGCAGACGGTGTTTGAGGTTGGCATCAAAATAGACACTGTCTCCCTCGTCAAGTGTTATGCGATGGCCATCGAGCAGCAGTTCTGCCGAGCCCTTCAATACAAAGAGGAACTCTTCTCCGTTGTGGCTGTAAGTGTCGGTGTTAGTGACCTTTTCGTTGAGGGTGAGGAGAAACGGATCCATCTTTTTGTTCTTCTTGCGAACAGACAGGGATTCATAGAAATATCCATGCACGCTGCCGTCCTGAGAAACGACCCGGGGGATTATGGTGCGCTGGCCGCTTCTGAGTACTTCAAAGGGAGCCTCTTCTTCCGACTCTGAGAAAAAATGGCCGATTCTTACA
>VFJK01000036.1 GCA_009886125.1 Geobacter sp.
TTCCCGACTTCACCGGCCAACATGACCGTAGCTTCACCGGCAACCTTTTCCACCTCCGGTTGCGGCACTCCAACGTTCACCCCGGTCGCCGGTGCCGGTTCCATAACCTTTACCGCCGGCACCATCGCAGCCGCTGCCACCTGTACAGTTACAGTAAGGGTAACGGCAGCCACCCTCGGCTCCTATGTCAACACCAGCGGCAATGTCTCACACCTCATTAACAGCTCCACAGTAAACGGCAACACCGCTACTGATACTCTGGTCATCTCTGCCCCCGACCCGGCAGTCGGTCTGTTAAAGGAGATTGCCGCCTCAAGCAGCCCGTCAGTCTGGGGATATTATCTGGCGATACCTGCCGGAAACACTGCCTATTACCAGCTGTCCGTATTCAATGACGGGGATGTGGCGCTTTCGGGCGTAACGTTGACCGATCCCACTATCCCTGCTGCATCCATAACCGGCTGTTCCTGGAAGAATGGCGATGACGCTGCGACTACCTACCCATTGAGCCTTGCTGTGGCCAATAACAGCAACAATCTGGACTTTGCCTACTGCATACTCTCCGTGCCCACCACCATGTCCGGCACAGTCTCTGTCAGCGGCACCGCGGTCACCGGCTCGGGATCATCCTTCACAAAGCAGGTGGCAGCAGGGGACCTCCTGCTGATCAGCGGTGTCACCTACAGCATCTCCTCCATATCCAGTGACACCGCGCTCACCCTGGCCACCACCGCCGGCACGTACTCCGGCCCCGTATACATCGGCTGGCACAAAAACACGGCAACGGCCAGTGTCACCTACAGCGGCTCCACCTACACCGACACTGACTGGGCAATCTATGCCGCTACCGGACTGACCCTCGTAAAGAGTGCAACTTCGAGCGTGTTTGGTGCTGCCGGCAGCTCCCTTGGCTACAGCTATCTGGTAACCAACAGCGGCGCTGCTGCCCTCAACGGCCCGGTCTCGGTCACTGACGACAAGGCAACGGTCACCTGCCCGGCTGTCAGTACGGTCGGTAACGGTGACAACTTCCTGAATCCCAACGAGTCGATAACCTGCACCGCCACTTATACCGTTACCGCCGGTGACGTCACTGCCAAATCCATAACCAACAAGGCTACCGCCTCCACCCCCTCCAGCTTCAACATTGCCGCTACGACCTCCAATGAATCTACCAAGACTGTGCCGCTTGCCTCTGACCTTGTCGCCATAAAAACCAATACCACTACCAACGGCTCCGTACCTCTTAACAGCACTTTCAAATGGGTCATTACCGTGGCAAACAATACCGCTGCAGGCACGGCAACTTTCACCAACGGCCAGGCCCTCCTTGTTGACGAACTGCCGACCAGCGGCGCAGCGTACCTCGTTGAAACGCTTGGCATGGCGGATGCTACCGGTACGATCAGCTGTGCTGTCGCCTCCAATACGCTGACCTGTACGGCAAGCGGCACAGTAACGCTCCCGCCAGCCATGACCGGAACCATAAGCGTTACCAGCAGCAGCGTGGACGTTGTTGGCAGCGGAACAACCTTCACGACCCAGTTTATTGTCGGGAGCACCATTATCATAAACGGCGTTCAGTACGCGGTTGCCTCGATCCAGGATAATAACAACCTGAAATTGAAAACCAGCTATGCAGGTGTCACGGCAAGCGGGGTAAGCATCCCGACCTCCTTCAGCGTCCCGGTCAAGGTCACCCCCAGTGCTGCCGGCTCTCTCTCCAATCCTAAAGCCAGCGGGGTGTGCAAAGCAGATCCGAATACCCTGATTCCGGAGCTAGACGAGACAAATAACAGCTGCAGCAATACGGTGACCGTTCTGGATCTTCCCAGCATTACCATGATCAAAACCGTACAGACCATTTCCGATCCAATTAATGGAACCAGCAACCAAAAGTCTATTCCCGGGGCTGTCATGGAGTACACAATTAGGGTTTTGAACGGTGGCTTAGGTGTTGTGGATAACAATCAAGTCTGGATTTCCGACGCGATACCTGCTCAGACTGTCTTGTGTGTCTCTAACACTTGCAGCAATCCTCTATTTGCATACACCTGCAGCTCTACTCCGGCTTGCGGTCTGACATTGGACACTCCTTACGGCGCCAAAGTAACCTATTCCAACCAGGTTGGAGGCGGAATACCATACAACTATACCCCTGTTCCGGATACGGCTGGGTTTGATTCCAATGTGACCGGGATTCTTATTAATCCGACAGGAACTTTGAACGCAGGAACCTTTATCAATCCTGCAGATTTCAGAGTGATGTTCAAGGTAAAGATAAAGTGACCATGTTTCCGGGAAATAGCAGCTGCCGGGCTGGCAGAAGCAGACTGAATCCGTGCAGGCTCATCCTGTTCCTCACAGTGCTGCTCGTTTCATTTTGCCTGATGGTGCCGGACTCTTTTGCTGTCGGCACCCCGGCTGGATCGATCATAAGCAACTTTGCAACCGTAACCTACACAAGAACCGGGATCTCCTACACCAATAACAGCAACATTAACACTGTTATGGTTGACGACAAGGTCTCGTTCATCCTCACTGCAGCCGATGCCGCCAACGTGACGATCACCTCCTCGGGCAGAGCCTATATGACTTACATTCTCACCAATACCGGCAACGCATCGCATGATTACACCCTGTCTGTCGCAGTCACCGGTACACCTGAATTCACTCCGGCTTCACCTCCAAAGTTTTACTCCGATCCTGCCGGCACGATACCACTGCCGACTGATCCCAATGCCGGAGGACTCCCTTATGTCAGCAATCTGGCTCCTGACACTTCTATAACAGTATATATGTTTATCACGGCGGCAACGCAACTGACGGACGGGCAGAAAATCTTCTATGTCGTCACAGCCGACTCATATCAACTTGCCAATCTCGGGATAATAAACCCGCCAATCAAGTCATCTACCCAGGCTGCCGTTGATGCACCCATCAATAAAAACGCCAATCTCGGAACCAGGTATGTTGTCCTTGCTGATGCACATGGCAACGGCGGAGATCTGGACAGGGACGGGAAGTATGCGGTGATCGCCAAAGACGGCGGCAATAACACAATCGGCTTCAGGACTCAATCCTTGATGGTGAGTATAGTTAAGAGTGCAACCGTATCTGACAGAATCGGCGGCACACAGCCGGTATCAGGTGCGACGATACGCTATACCCTCTCTGTGTCGACAACGGGCAGCGGAACTGCATTCAACGTTGTGATCAACGACCCTGTTCCGGCCAATTCGACCTATTCCGCCGGGACACTCAAACTGAACAACGCGTCACTTTCGGACGCGGCAGACAGCGATGCCGGAGACGTAGGAAGCTCCACACCCGGAACCGTAACTGTAAAACTGGGGGACCTGTCTAGCGCCTCCCCGACACAACTGATCACCTTCGATGTAAAAATACAATGACCTTGTTTTAACTGGGATTGACCAGCAACTACCATAAATCAAAAGGAGGAACACCAATGAACAAACACAAAGGAGGTACGACGATGAAAAGAGTTATTGCAGTACTCCTGGCAACACTCCTGCTTGCCCCGGCTGTGTTGATAGCAGCACCGGGAGGAGGGGTCGAGCTTATTTCCCGTGCGGAAGTAGAAGTGATGCAGCAGAACGAGAAGGGTGAAAGTGTCAAGAAACGCATTGAAGCAGCCAAACGCAATGTGGCTCCCGGCGACACCGTGATCTACACAATCTCCTATGCCAATAACGGCAACAAGCCTGCGTCTGACGTTGCCATCAACAATCCTGTTCCGGAACATATGCTCTACGTCGACAAGAGCGTTGAAGGGATCGGAACCAGAATCGAGTTTTCCATCGACAAAGGCAAGAGCTACGGTCAGCTGGGCTCACTGAAGATCAAAAACAAGGCCGGTAGAGAGAGACCTGCCAGAGGAGACGACATTACTAATCTCAGATGGACAATTGAAAAACCGCTGGAACCAGGCAGTAAGGGGAGTGTCTCTTTCCGTGCCAAGGTGAAATAGACTCCCGAATGAAGACATTAATGAAGCAGAAATATGTATCAGCACGACGAAATAATTACAGACATTTCAAGGGGGTGATTCAAAGGAAGAGTTCAGCATGAGTATGTATTTTTGAGCAACCATAAATAGCCAAACAGTTTAACAACCATCCTTAAGGAGGATACCCATGAACCGCAAGAGACAACATCTATTTCGAAGTTTGCTTTTTTTAGGAACAGTGGCACTCACTGTGCCGCAACTGGTTTTGGCTGCGGCAACTCCGCCAGCAGCAAATAATTATACCAAAGCCTGTACGACCGTTACTAATACCGCCAACCTCACCTATAAAGTTAATGGTGTAGATCAAACTGGGGTCAACACGGGCACTTGCACTACCGGTAACGGCTGCGCTTTTGTCGTAGGCAACAGAATCAATCTCTTAGTTCAGAGCAATGACGCCGCCAATGTCACGGTACTCCCCTCTTCTACCAATCAACAGTTAAGTTTTCTCCTTTCCAACACTGGTAACGCACGGCAAACATATCTTGTCTCCTTTGTCAGCAAGACAGGCGGAGCAGGTCCATTTGGCGGAACGGACAGTTTCAACATGACCAATCCTGGCGCAGGCAGCGTTAGCACTGCATCCTACACCACTGCCGTTGTCGATCCTGATACCAGCATCAACGTAACTATTAACGCTGACACGCCTGGTGCTCCCGCGAATCTTGATCTGGCCGTCTATGCACTGCTGGCCGAAACCCGCAAAGTCGATGGATCTGCAGAAACAGCAAATAACGGCGACGGCACAATTGAAAACAGCCTTCTCGCCACATGTACTGCCGCTATTGTCTACGCTGACACCACTGCCAATGCTACTACTATTGCCGATGGAGATAGTGCAAGAGACGCCAAAGCCTCTGCAAGAGGCGCCTATATTGTTCAATCTTCCAACCTTACTTTCAGTAAAACTGCAACAACGATCTGGGATCCTATTAACGGTGACGGGGTTGCCGCCAGCGTTACCCCTAAAGCAATTCCCGGTGCGCTTATCCGCTATGTAATATCGATATCTAATGCTGCTGCTGCAACCACAGCTGCATTACAGGCAATCACCGACGGTCTTCCCTCCAATGTGACCCTTGACCCGGACCTGAAAGTCCCCGCTGCCTGTGCAACTCCGCCGTGCCTTGTAACAGCTCTTGCAGCAGAATCCGCAAATGGAAAGGGATTTAAAGCCATAGTGACCGGCACTACCCGAACCGGAGCAGCAGGAAGCCCTCTGGCGAATAACGTGGCAGAGTATTACACGACTGCCTCCGACGCCGATGGAGTTGAATTCGTTACTCCCAATATTACTCTAACTGCGGGAACACTGCTCCCGACAGAAGCACCCGACTATCCTGTTCTTGGTGGTTCGGGGCAGCTGAAGGGTGGTGAAATTTTGACTCTTACTTTCAATGTCACCGTTAATTAATAAGGCATGCAGCCCGGGTAACGCAGAACGTTTAACCCGGCGAGAGAAAACAAGATAAAACATGGGCAGCCGTTTCCGCACATATCGAAGCACCTGTAACCGCCTTGCCTCCCTTCAGAGGGGAGGAAGCGCGGCTCTGCGCCTGTGTGCGGAAACGGCGCCTGTCTTGACCAGTCTGCTGATCACCCTCCTGCTAATCTTCACCGCCATCGCAGTGCCAGTTCCTGCCCTGGCTTTCACCCCGGCAGGAACTGTCATCAACAACACTGCTGCCGCTTCTTTTTCAGCAGTTGCATCTTCGGGCCGAATCAGCATTCCGTCTAATACCGTAACAATTACCACCGTTGCGCTCCGGACACCATCCACGACAGAGTTCTTCAGCTATGCACCGCTGCTCCCAAGGGCAACCCTGATCAATGTTGCACAAGGCGCCTACCGGCCGGGCAGCGACCCTTCACTGCCTCTGATAGCGCAGCCGGCACCGGTACCCGCCGGCTCCACCACACCGATCGATCTCACCCGACCGGTTCCGCTCGTTTCAACTGCTCTTTACCACGTCGGTGAACCGGTTTTCGTCCAGATCACCGACCTGGACCAGAATCTCGACCCGACCATGGCTGAGACTGTCATCACCACCCTTACCGACAGCGTGACCGGCGATATCGAGGTCATCCGCCTGACCGAAACCGGTCCGGACACCGGAATATTTATCGGCTATATCCAGTCCACTTCAAACAGCACTCTGCCGCGTTACAACGGCAATCTTCCTGTCGGCGTTAACAGCGCTATCAGAGCCGCATATACTGACATCGTCGACGGCAGTGACTCCTCCTCGGACGCAGCACTGGTCGACCCCTACGGTATCGTCTTCGACAGCACGACCGGAAGACCGGTTGACGGCGCTTCCGTTACCCTGATCAATACTGTTACCGGCAGCCCGGCCACTGTTTTCGGCGACGACGGGGTGAGCCCTTTCCCTGCCACCGTAACCACTGGTGCTGTCCTGGTAGTGAACGGCAGGACCTACTCTGTTCCACCGGGCGGCTACCGCTACCCATTCGTAAACCCGGGCAATTACAGATTCCAGATCACACCGCCCCCTGGTTACACCGCTCCGTCAATAGCCACTGATGCAATATTGCAGGCCCTTCCGGGAGCACCGTTTGCCCTTGTCACACCCGGCTCACGGCTGGAACAGTTCACCATCAACCCCGGCCCGGCTCTTCATATCGATATCCCGGTCGATCCTACTGCCATTACTCTCTGGCTGCAGAAAAGGGCCGGCAAGGAGAGTGTCGCCATAGGCGACTTCCTCCCCTATCAACTGGACCTGCAGAATACTCATCCGCACCTGACCGCTCCTGATATCGTACTATCAGATAAACTCCCTCTCGGCATGCGCTACCGCTCCGGTTCCAGCAAACTGAACGGCGCTGTCGTCCCGGATCCGTCGATCTCATCTGACGGCCGAACACTTACCTACAGCATAGGAGATCTCAGGGCAAATGCCACAGCCAGCATCCGCTTTGTCGTGGAGGTAGCTGCCGGAGTCCCCCTCGGCGTCGCGATCAACCAGGCATCAGCCCTCACCTCGAACGGCATCAGCTCCAACGTCGCTACCGCCAAGGTTGTTGTCCGCTCCGACTTCATGCAGACCCAGAGCATCATCATGGGCGAGATGATCGTAGGTCCATGCGATGCGCCTCTAGACAAGAAGGATATCGATCTTTCCGGCATCCGGATCTTCCTCGAAGACGGCACCTATGTTGTCACCGATAAGAACGGCATGTTCCATTTCGAAGGGGTGAAGCCGGGTGTCCGCGTGGTACAGCTCGACCTTGACACCGTTCCCAAAAAATACGAAGTCCTGTCATGTGAAGAGAACGACCGCTTCGCCAAGAGGAACTTCTCCCAGTTTGTTGATATCAAGGGGGGTGTTCTCTGGCGGACAGATTTCTACCTCGGACTTAAACCGAAGCTGGCAGGTGATGTCACTCTTGAACTGCTCAGCAAACTGCCGAAAGAGGCACCTGCCAAAGTCGACAACGACACCGTCGAGTACACTCTTCCAGTCAGCATCGGAACGGTCCCGGTCCGCAACCTCCGCATGACAATAATGCTGGCGGATGGCATAACCTACTTACCTGAAACGAGCGTCCTGGAAGCACTCGCTATTCCAGATCCTTCAGTTATGGAAGGCGTAATCACCTACCCACTGGGCGATTTCCCCGAGAACTGGCACGGAACGGTGCGCTTTAAAGCCACGATCCCCCGTGGCGGAAAATCCGGAAAGCTTGTAACCAGAGCGCTCCTCACCTTCAACACCCCGGAAAAGGAGAATGTCAGGACCCCGATTGCTGACAATGCCCTTGTGCGCAAGAGCGTTGAAGAACTGCAGTCAGGAACGGCTTCCAGCTCCACACTACAGGTCGTGGGGAAGGGCTCTCCCAGTCTGCCCGCCAGAATCGAAGAAAGCTCTCTGCAGCAGATCAAGAGCGTGAAAAGCACCATAATGCCGGAAATCGTCCTTCATCCCCACTTCCCGACTTTCGGCGCTGAACTGAGCGATGAAGACCGGCAAATGATCCTCGACCTGTCAAAACTGCTGAAATATCTTCATATCGAACAGATCGCTGTTACCGGCCACACAGACTATGTCCGGATTGCTCCGCGCAGCCGCCATATCTACGCGGACAACAAAGCTCTGTCCAAGGCACGGGCCGGGAGTGTCGGCAGATATCTGATCGAGCTACTGAACCTGTCGCCGGATAAATTAATTTTCAACGGGATGGGGGAAACTGAGCCGATCGCCGACAATCGCACCAGCGACGGCAGGGCTCTCAATAGGCGGGTAGAGATCAAAGTCACGACGTTCAGACCTGAAAAGCCCGCCAGCAGCGGAGCAGCCAAAATGGCCGCAAGCGGAATAAACAGGATAGTCCTGGCCCCGTCTGACCCTGTACAGGTGACAACCGCAGAGGAAGTTCAGCCACCGGCACCCCGTATCAAAAGCGAGATCCTTAACGAGAAGGATCGTAGCGGTCTGAAAACTGTAGCAATAGTAGGTTTACGGCCCGGCGAAAAATGGACTGACGACAAGGAGGCCAAGGCAACACTGCAAGCTAAGGCCCAGGATATGCCAGATTATACCCAGGCAGACCTTAAAAAACTTGACGCCAGTTTTGCATGGATCTGGCCGCCAGTTGGGTATTATCCTTCATCACCGAGTGTAAAAATGGCTATCAAGTCTGACCCCGGCAAGACACTCAAACTAAAATTGAATGGAGCAGAAGTTGATCAGGTCTATTTCGACGGCACCCTGAAAAGGAGCGACAGCGCCCTGACAGTCAGTACCTGGTACGGTATCCATCTTGTTCCTGGCGATAATATGTTTGAAGCTGTATTAACAGATGCTTCCGGGACTCAAACTTCACGAATAGAACGGATAATCCATCTTTCAACAGCTCCGGTAAAAGCCGATTTCGTTCCTGACAAATCCCGGCTGTTTGCCGACGGGAAAACCGCACCAGCAATCGCAGTCAGGCTCATTGACAAGGACGGTCATCCTATTTGTCAAGGCATGGTGGGCGAATTCGATATGGATCCATCGTTTGCTCCTCTCCAACGGGCAGATACTTCACAGCCTGACAAAAAGCACACATACACTGTCGGAACGGACGGCACAGCCCTTATCGAACTCCAACCAA
>VFJK01000032.1 GCA_009886125.1 Geobacter sp.
ATTCGGCATGTCCATGACCGACAAAACGGTCAACACCTGCGTCATCATCACCGAAGTGAGCGTCGATGGCGAAACCACCGTTCTGGGTGCCATGGCCGACTCGGTTCAGGAGGTGCTGGATCTGGAGCCAGACCAGATCGAACCGGCGCCGCGCATCGGTACCAAGCTGAACACTGACTTTATTCGCGGCATGGGCAAGCAGGGGGACCAGTTCATCATGATCCTCGATATCGACAAGGTCTTTTCCTGTGATGAGCTACTGGCGGTTAACGGCATCGGCGGCGGAGCTGCGGCCGAGGAAGGCGAATCACGAAAGGCTGCTTAATAAATAAAACGGTACCGTCAAGGCAAGTAAAATTTATACTCAGCACCATAAAAAAAGGGGGAAGCTATGAACTTGTTAAAAAACATGAAGATCGGTAAAAAACTGTATCTTGGATTTACAGCTGCTGTTGTCATTATGGTTGCACTGGTTGTGGTGGCATATATTAATTTCTCCTCTCTCAGCGCCGCTAATAAGATGAACATCCACACCTATGAAGTAATGGACCATTGTGGCAGTATACTAGCTTCGCTAATCAACATGGAGACCGGAGAAAGAGGCTTTGCAATCACCGGCAACGATAATTTTCTTGAACCGTTAAATGCCGGAAAAGTTGAATTCGAGAAAAATTTCGGTGAAATAAAAAAACTGACTGCCGACAATCCAAAACAGCAGGAACGTTTGGCAAAACTTCATGCGGAAAAAGATGAGTGGCTTAAGCAGGATGTGGAGCCTTTGCTGACGCTCAGACGGCAAGTAGCAGGGGGCAAAACTACGCTTGACGAGGTTGTGAAAACCGTTAGTGCAGCAAAAGGCAAAAAGCAGATGGATGCGATGCGTGGTCTTCTTTCTGAGATTGACAAAGATGAAATGGTCCTCCTTGGGCAACGTGCAAAGAAAGCCGAAACACTTGAGTCGACAACTAAGATTATCCTGATTGCAGGATGCTTGCTAGCCGCATTTTTGTCATTTCTCATCGCGTATGTTTTGACAAAAGCAATCACCAAACCCCTTAACAGGGCGGTTGATGTCGCAAACAGAGTTGCTTCCGGTGATCTTTCCATGGATGTAGTGGTTGATTCAGCGGATGAGTCTGGTCAATTATTGACTGCCATGAAAGAGATGATGGCGCGAATAAAAGCGCTAGTTGCCGACGCCAACATGCTGGCTGAAGCGGCCATAGCCGGTAAACTGGCCACCCGCGCCGACGCCGGCAAACATCAGGGTGACTTCCAGAAAGTCGTAGTCGGTGTCAACGACTGTCTTGACGCCGTCATTGGGCCGTTGAATGTTGCAGCCGAATACGTCGACCGGATCAGCAAAGGCGACATCCCGCCGAAGATCACTGATACTTACAATGGCGACTTCAACGAGATCAAGCTGAATCTGAACAACGCCATTGACAATATCAACGCTTTGGTAGCCGACGCCAAGATGCTGGCCCAGGCCGCTGTTGAAGGGAAGCTTGCCACCCGCGCCGATGCATCGAAACATCAAGGTGAATACCAGGCGGTTGTGAAGGGTGTCAACAATTGCCTCGACTCCGTCATTGGTCCACTGAACGTAGCAGCAGAGTACGTTGACCGGATCAGCAAAGGCGACATCCCGCCGAAGATCACTGATACTTACAATGGCGACTTCAACGAGATCAAGCTGAATCTTAATAATGCCATTGACAACATCAACGCCTTGGTAGCAGACGCCAACATGCTGTCAGTAGCCGCCGTAGAAGGCAAACTTGCCACCCGCGCCGATGCCAGCAAGCACCAGGGTGATTTCCAGAAGATCGTCAAAGGGGTCAACGACTGTCTCGACTCAGTCATTGGCCCACTGAACGTAGCAGCAGAATACGTTGACCGGATCTCCAAAGGCGACATCCCGCCGAAGATCACCGATACTTACAATGGCGACTTCAACGAGATCAAGAATAACCTTAACCAGTGTGTCGATACCCTCAATGGTCTTATTCGCGACATGGCTGAAATGTCCCGACAGCACGACCTGGGAGATATCGACGTCATAATGCCGGTAGAGAACTATCAGGGCGCGTACCATACCATGGCAGCAGGGGTCAACACCATGGTCAACGGCCATATCAACGTCAAGAAGAAGGCAATGGCCTGTATTGCCGAAATTGGTAAAGGAAACTTCGATGCCGAACTGGAAAAATTCCCCGGGAAAAAAGTCTTTATCAACAACACGATCGAGGCTCTGCGGGAAAACATCAAGACATTTGAAAGCCAGTTGCAGACTCTTATCAAGGCTGCCGGGGATGGTGAGCTTGACAAGCGTGCCAATGCTGAACTGTTTGTGGGGGGATGGAAGCAGTTGGCTCAAGGTGTCAATGACACAGTCACTAACATCGTCAATCCGTTGATGGTGACAGCCGACTACGTTGACAAGGTCAGCAAAGGAATAATGCCGCCGATCATCACTGCCGAGTACAAAGGGCAGTACAACCTCATCAAGCAGAACCTGAACACGCTTCTCGAAGCCACCAAGAAGATCACGGCAGTCGCCAAAGAAGTCTCCAATGGCAACCTGATCGTTGACCTGAGAGAGCGTTCCAGCGAAGACGAACTCATACACGCCCTGGCTGAAATGGTTCAAAAGCTGACCGAAGTGGTCGGGGATGTCAAGGATGCCGCTGACAACGTTGCTGCCGGCAG
>VFJK01000172.1 GCA_009886125.1 Geobacter sp.
GTATTACTAGTGGGTCGTTTGGCATGAAGATCGCCATTTTTCTAAGATAGATTTGCGTCGACGAAAAGGACGGCGAATACAAGCGCCAGAGCCACCCAAAGCCTGCAAGTCCCGTTGGGGTTGACGCTGACGAACGCGACGGGCAGCCCGTTTGCCACCCCAAACAAAGGGGGTCGGCTCACGGTTCCAGCCCTGGGCGGCAGTTTCAAGCCAAGCAATGATCTCCTCGGGCGTAGTCGGATGTTGGCCGTCCAGAGCCCGTCGTTCGAGAATACGTTGCATGGATTCGGCCATATTCAACCACGAGCCAGCCAAAGGGGTGTACAAAGGGATGATCCCGTGACTAAAAAACCATTGCACCAGAGACTTAGATTTATGACCAGCCAGGTTGTCAATGACCAACAACAGCCGCACCGGAGGCAATGGCGATGGTAATTCAGGTTGTTTGGACAAACCCTCGAACCACCTCTCCCAGCCAGCCCGGTTTTCGGTTGGGGTCAGAATTTCCGCTGGCTGGGGTAAAGTGGCCAAAATCTCGGTCAACTCCTGTTTCAACCAGGGATGCAAAACGGCATGGGTGCAACTGGTCACACCCTTCACCCGCACTTGCCCATCGGCTGGATGGAATAAAGTCAACAACTTGGCGGTACCATTCCGGATATACTCATGGGCTTGCCGCTGGGGCTGACCGCTTGCTTGCCAACTGTGACCTGGGTAAGGCTTGGTTTGAAAAGGCCCCGCTTGATCTGTGGTCCACACCGGTAAAGCTATCGTTTCAGCTTGAGTATAGGCTTGCTCAATTAACTTTTTTTGGGAATGGCATCTGGGTCGATGACTTCAACCACCCCTGCTTTACGCTTGCGCAAAACCTTACCGGTGTCACACCAACTCCCAGCCCGCTGCCAACTGAAGCCGTTGGATTGCAACACCACCCAGATGGTGTAAGTGCTGACTTCCGGCAAACCGGCCTCCCCCCGGCGCAACGTCCGTTGCAAGCTGCTCAGCGACCAACTTGCTGTCCCGTCTTGCCCCACATCCGCTTTTCGGCGCACTTCGGCCAGAATACGGGCCTGTTCAACCAGGCCATACTTGACCTGCGGGCCGCCACCGTGCCTTGGTGCTATCGCTGCCACTCCTTCTTGGTTGAACCGCGCTACCAACTGCGACACCGCATCATTCGAACGGCGTCCAGCCGCTTGGGCCGCCGCCCCATAACTTTTTCCAGCCGCTACGGCCAACAAAGCCTTGGCTCGAGCCACATGACTGGCCGGTTCCCTTTCAGACCGAGCCATCCGTTTAAGTATCTCTCCTTCCTCCTGGGTCAGAGGACGAAGTGGCTCTTTTCGACGACGAGTCATTGCTTGACCTCCTTATGCTTTAGGTTA
>VFJK01000051.1 GCA_009886125.1 Geobacter sp.
GGATGAAGCGTTATCAGCTCTTGCAGATTATTCGGGCGGCGATGCCCGGATAGCACTCAACACCCTTGAGACCTCCGCCAGACTCAACTCAGGAACGGAGATAGATCTGACCACTGTACATGAGGCGATCCAGCAGAAGCCTCTGATGTACGACAAAGGGGGCGAAGAGCATTACAATGTCATCTCGGCATTCATCAAGTCCGTTCGAGGTTCAGACCCGAATGCCGCCTTGTACTGGCTCGCACGGATGCTTGAAGCGGGAGAGGATCCGCTTTTCATTATCAGAAGGATGGTGATTCTCGCTTCCGAAGATATCGGCAATGCCGACCCGCGAGCCCTGCAGATGGCAGTTTCAGCGCTTCATGCCTTTCAGCTGGTCGGAATGCCCGAAGGGAGGATCATCCTGGGACAGGCGGTCACCTATCTTGCGACGGCACCCAAGTCGAACTCTTCCTATACAGCGATCGATGCAGCCCTTGCCGAAGTAAGACGCAGCGGCTCACTTCCGGTCCCGCTTCATATACGCAATGCACCGACAAAGCTCATGAAGGAGCTGGATTACGGCTCAGGCTACAAATACGGGCACGATTATGAGAGAGGGTATGCAGAGCAGGACTACCTTCCTGACAGCCTCAAGGGACGAGAGTTCTATACCCCCAAAGGACACGGCTATGAAAAGACGATCAAGGAGAGAATGACTCTTCTGCAGGGAAAACCAACAGCTCATGAAGGAGAGTGAATGAAGAAGATCGGGTTGATAACGAGCGGCGGCGACTGCTCAGGCATGAACGCCTGTATCCGGAGTGCTGTCAGGACTGCGCTCCGAATGAAAATAGAGGTCGTTGGCTTTCGGAAAGGCTATCTGGGTCTGATGAAAGGGGATGAGATCCCACTCGATTCCAAGGCGGTCTCCGGAATCATGCACCGTGGGGGGACGTTCCTTCAGACGGCACGGTCACCGGAGTTCAGAACCCTTGAGGGACAGAAGAAAGCTGTCGAGATGCTCAAAGAGAAAGATATCGACGGATTGGTGATCCTTGGCGGTGACGGCTCACTCTCCGGAGCACTCGCCCTTCACCAGCTCGGTTTTCCGGTTGTCGGCATTCCTGCGAGCATTGACAATGACATCCCCTTCACAGACATGGCCCTGGGGGTCGATACAGCCCTCAACAACATCATCTATGCTGTGGACTGCATCAAGGACACAGCAAGCTCCCATGCCAGAGCTTTTGTCATCGAAGTGATGGGGAGGAACTCCGGCTATCTTGCCAGTGTCGCTGCCATCGCATCCGGTGCGGAGTATGCCTTGGTGCCGGAACGTGAGTTCGATCTTTCGGAGATCTGCCAGCAGCTTCGCCAGCGTTTCGAAGAGGGGCGCGACAATGCGATCATCATCCTGGCGGAAGGAGTTGCCAAAGGTGAGGACATCGCGAACAGTATCAAGGACGCTATCGGCTTTGAAACCCGTGTCACTGTCCTCGGTCACTACCAGAGAGGCGGGGCACCGACTGTCTTTGACCGGCTTCTGGCCAGCCGGCTCGGCAAATCCTCTGTAGAGATGCTTGTCGCTGGCAATCACGGGGTTATGGCCGGGCTTTCATGCAACAATATCATTGCGACTCCGCTCGATGAAGTCATCAGAGGGGCAAAGCGCCCTCAGGACGAAATGCTTCGACTGGCAGAAGTCCTGGGGATATGACCAATGGAGATCATGAAAAACTGCTTTGCCAGCGACAACTATGCCGGTATCTGCCCTGAAGCCTGGGAAGCAATGGAGAGGGCCAACAGGGGGTATGCCTCCTCATACGGAGATGACGAATGGACCGCGAAAGCCTGCGAAAGTATCCGCCGGGTCTTCGAGACAGACTGCGATGTCTTCTTCGTCTTCAACGGTACTGCGGCGAACTCTCTTGCCCTCGCCTCTCTTTGCAACTCCTATCACAGCATTATCTGCCACGAAAGCGCTCATGTAGAGACCGATGAGTGCGGCGCTGCCGAGTTTTTCTCCAATGGGACCAAGATACTCCTGGTAGGTGGAGAAAACGGAAAGGTCGATCTTGATGATATACAGCACACTGTACAGAAGAGAAGCGACATCCACTACCCGAAACCCAAGGCAATATCAATAACGCAAAGTACAGAGCTCGGAACTCTCTATACACCTGATGAGGTCAGCGCTGTTGGTGAGCTTGCAAAAAGCCTCGATCTGAAACTTCATATGGACGGCTCACGCTTTGCCAATGCGGTCGCTGCTCTTGGTGTGCATCCGAAGGATATCACCTGGCGTGCCGGAGTGGATCTGCTCTGCTTTGGCGGTACCAAGAACGGCATGGCAGTCAGCGAGGCAGTCGTCTTCTTCGACAAGGCACTTGCCAGGGAATTCGATTATCGCTGCAAACAGGCCGGTCAGCTGGCCTCTAAGATGAGATTTCTCTCCGCTCCCTGGACCGGGATGCTGGAGAACGGAGCCTGGCTCAAGAACGCCGCTCACGCCAACCGTTGTGCGGCCCTTCTGGAAAGCCGGCTGAAAGAGATCCCGGGAATTTCGATAAAATTCCCGAGAGAGGCAAACGCTCTCTTTCTTGAGCTGCCTGGAGATCTCCCGGATAAGCTGAAAGCCCTTGGATGGAAATTCTACAGCTTCATCGGCGCCGGAGGTGCGCGTTTTCTCTGCTCCTGGGAGACATCTGAAGCAGAGATCGATTGCCTTGTTGCTGATATTTCCACCTTGGCAAAATTTGAAAAGTAGAAAAAACATGGACCAGATGGTCCCTGTTTTTTTCAGAGAAGAAGTCTGCGAATCGGATTAAAATTAAAATAATCGCATCTTTTGTTGAGATTTGTTGCATTTGAGTTGGTTAAACGTTTATACTTAACGCACTTTAATCACGTAGATAGTTTACGCTTTCATGGAGTTGATACTATGATGCAACCGCATAAACGAATCGGAGAAATACTGGTAGAGTCACAGATCCTGTCTGCAAAAACGGTCGAACGGGTTCTTCCCCGGGCTATGAGATCGAACATTAAACTCGGAATGGCTCTTGAAGAGATCGAACTGATTACGCCTGAAGAGTTGGCAAGCGCCCTGGCCATGCAGTTCGGCATCAAATTGATCAGCAACCTCACCAGGTTTCAGATCCCGGCTTCGGTGCTGAAACACGTGACTTCAGATATCGCCATGCAGCATCTGATCCTCCCGCTTAAAGCGGAAAACGGCTGGCTGGCTGTAGCCATTGCAGATCCCACAAATACGCGTATTCTTGAAAATCTTTCAGCGAACAGCGGCCTTAAAATTGCTCCGCACATTGCATGCAGACCCGACATCACTGCCGCCATATCGAAGAACTATCTCGGATCAAGCCAGAGTATCGATAACAAGCGGACACTGCTTGTGGTAGAGGATGACAAACTCATTCAGGCAAAGCTCAAAGAACTTCTGACCCGCAAGGGGTATCGTGTGGTGATCGCTGCCGATGGGATCGAAGCGTTCAAGATGCTGATAACCGAGAAACCGCAGGTCGTACTGACGGACAAGGAGATGCCGAAACTGAACGGATACGGCCTGCTTGCCGCCATGAAGAATGTTCCTGAGATGAACAGGATCCCAGTTATTCTTCTTACCGGCAAGATGACTGATGCAGAAGAGTCCGGAGCGTTTGACAAGGGGTTTTTCGACTATATCCTCAAGCCGGTCACTGACAACAGCCTGCTGACCCGGGTGAAGCGCGCGATGCATTTCTACGAAAATCAGAACTTCTCCTGTTGAGATCCTCTCAAGAACCCACGGTGCTCAGAGCAATCAACTGCAGCTTGTCAGCCCGGGAGGCCGATTTTATCTCTGCCTCCCTTCTCCCCGCAGAACTCCTTGTGTGACCACTCTCCAGATAGACGATCCTTAACGGTTTCCTAGCCCGGAAATACTTTGCGCCTTCTCCTTGTGCATGCTGGCGGAAGCGCCGTTCCGGGTCGATAGTGATGCCGGTATAGAGAGAATCATCCGAACAGAGAATGATGTAGACATACCAGCTCATCGCGCCCCGTGAGACCACAGCTGAAGTGATATGCGACATAATCGTCATTTACCATTGCTGATGCTTTTTGAAGTGAACTATCATTGAGTTATCTGAAAGTTTTCCGGAGGGGTTGTCATCCCTGAAACGGGCGCATTGTCCGGCTCACAGCCGTAATCGGGACCGGGCTGCCATCGTCCCGGGATCTATCTCCCCGGGACGATGTTGCATGTCCCGCTCTTCAGGTCAAATACGACCTTTGCCTGCTTCTCATGCAGCTGCCGGGCGACCTGCCTGATCTTGTCGTCAAGCGTATGGCGTGAATCGCCTGACTCATCCCACTCCCTGGTCACAAATTCGGCTATCAGATTCCGCAGTGTAACGGGTTCGATCCTCTCAAACGGGATCTCAACGCCATTCTCCCGGGATTCATTCTGGCTGTCCAGAGGGACAGCATCTTCCGGTACTGCTACGATTTCAAATGACTTCGACAATTTCGTACTCCTGAAAATTTCCACCCGAGTCGATCCCGACACTGTCGCCTGATCGCATGCCGAGCAGCTCCCTGCCCATTGGTGAGCCCGGGGTAATGACCACTATATCCATGCCGTCATACTCAATTTTCAATCCCCCCTCTGTCGGACCGATGAAAAGCGTCTTCATCATCCCGTCAGCATCTTCCAGCCTGACCAGAGATGTCAGCTGCACTACATCCCGAGCCTCTGGGAGGCTGAGCTGCTTGTATATCCCGATGGAGTGACGGATCTGGCGGGCACGGTTGGCCTGACCCTGGGCCACATACGATGCTTCGAGAGCCAGGGTGTCGTATTTGTCAGCCGGGGCGTTTTCCGGGTGAGTTGCCGCCTCATGTGCCGTTTTGGCGGCACCGAAGAGGACGTCCAGATCGAAGGAAAGCTGCAGAATTATGGTCTGGATGAGTTCTGTTTTATTATTATGCATGGAGTTCATGAAATGCCGATCTCTATGGTTTCCTTCTCAAGCCAGGCAAGAAAAGCCATGGCCTCGACTGCACCAGACCCGCACATCTCTACCGACGGACGCAGGCTACCACAAACCACGGGTCGCTCCTTCTGCCCGAAGAGACGGCAGAGATTTTCGTCCGTCAATTGAATACAGCGGATACCGGCGGGCTTGCCCTGCGGCATGCCGGGGATCGGCGACGAGATCGACGGAGCGATGCAGCAGGCAGCACAGCCGGGATGACAGGTGCAGGATTGCTCTTTCATCTTCTCCCAAGTCTCTTCCATGCAGTGGTTTTACCTCGAACAGGCGTCAGGAGCGGAGCTGTTCCCTATGCAGCAGCAGGTTGCGTATTTTATCACTTAAAACGATTGCGCTTCTCCTCTTTACTTACTAAGCAGCAACAAAAAAACACCTGCAAGAAATCCTGCAGGTGTTTATCGGAAATGGTGGGCGTTACTGGGATTGAACCAGTGACCCCTGCCGTGTGAAGGCAGTGCTCTCCCGCTGAGCTAAACGCCC
>VFJK01000059.1 GCA_009886125.1 Geobacter sp.
CAGCAGGAGGTGATCGAACGGACCATCGCCGGTGAAGACGTCTTCCTCGTCATGCCGACCGGCGGGGGGAAGTCGCTCTGCTACCAGATCCCTGCCCTGCACCGGGCCGGCTTGGCAGTGGTGGTCTCTCCCCTGATATCCCTGATGAAGGACCAGGTCGATGCCCTGGTTGCCAACGGCATAAAAGCTGCCCTGCTGAACTCTTCTCTCACGCAGAAGGAAGCCCGGCAGGTTTTTGAAAAGATCGATTCGGGCGGACTGGACCTCCTCTACGTTGCCCCGGAACGACTGATGATGCCGGAGTTCCTGGAGAAGCTCGCCACGCTTCAGCTGGCGCTGTTCGCCATTGATGAAGCGCACTGCATCTCCCAGTGGGGCCACGATTTCCGGCCGGAGTACACGCAGCTCGGCAGATTGCGCGAACTGTTCCCCGGAGTGCCGCTGGTCGCTATGACCGCTACGGCTGATCCGCAGACCCGCACCGATATCATCAATCAGCTCGGTATTCAGGAAGCAAAGGTCTTTGTCGCCGGGTTCGACCGTCCCAACATCACCTACACGGTTTTCCCGAAACAGAAGCCGGTTGCCCAGTTAGGGGCGTTTCTCGCCAATCGGCGCAATGAAGCAGGGATCGTCTACGCTCTCAGCCGCAAACGGGTCGAACAGGTTGCAGAACGACTGCAGCTGGCAGGCTTCTCAGCTGCCGCCTATCACGCCGGGCTCTCCGATAAAGAGCGTCAACGGGTGCAGGATGCGTTCCGGAAGGATGATCTTCGCATCGTTGTCGCCACCGTCGCCTTCGGCATGGGGATCGATAAGCCTGATGTCCGCTTTGTGGTCCACTACGACATGCCCAAAAGCGTCGAAAGCTACTACCAGGAGACCGGCAGAGCCGGGAGGGACGGCCTGCCGTCCGAGGCGCTCATGCTGTTCGGCATGGGGGATGTGATGACCGCCCGCAAACTGATCGAAAACAGCGACAATTCCGAACGGGTCCGGATCGAAATCCAGAAACTGAACGCCATGGTGTCATATGCCGAGGCGCTCACCTGCCGGCGGCGGGCGCTGCTTGCCTATTTCGGCGATCTGGAGGAGCACCGGTGCGACAACTGCGATATCTGCACCGATCCACCGGAGCGCTTCGACGCCACAGATGCAGCCAGAAAAGCGCTCTCCTGTGTGTACCGGGTGGGTGAACGGTTCGGGATGATGCATGTCATCGAAGTGCTGCGCGGCAGCAAAGCCCGGCGCCTCATGGATCTCAGGCACAACCTCCTCTCCACGTACGGCATCGGCGACGATATACCGGCGAAAGAGTGGGAATACATCATCCGTCAACTGATCCACCTTGGGTATCTCGTTCAGGATTTCAGCCGGTTCGGAGCCCTGCGTCTCTCTCCTGCTGCACGGCCGGTGCTGAAGGGCGAGCTGGAAGTGATCATGGGGCGTCCGCGCAGCGTAGAAGCGACCGTTGAAAAAAGGAAGCAATCGGACGTCCGGAAGGGGGATTACGATCAGGAGCTGTTCGACACCTTGCGCAGACTCCGCAAGCAGCTTGCCGATGCAGCCGGTGTACCGCCGTTCGTGGTCTTCTCCGACGCGACCCTGGCTGATATGGCCGTCCATATGCCGGTTACTGCTACCCAGTTCCGCCAGATCATCGGTGTCGGCGAGCACAAGCTCCACCACTACGGTAAACCCTTTATGGAGGCTATTGCCGGGTTCCGTCAGTAACGGATCATCCGGATTTTCGAGGCAGATCAGAAAAGGACCGCACTCCTGAAGATATTCTAAAAGACAGATCGACAACAATTTAGTAAGATGATTATTTGCAGACAAGGAGATCCTACCGAGATGTCAAAAGCACGCGCAATCGTCATAACCGGCAACGGCACCAACTGTGAGATGGAGGCAGCGCATGCCTGCCGACTCGGCGGATTCGATGAGGCAGTGATCGCCCACATCGCCGAGATCCTCTCCGGTGAGATCCGGCTTGACGATTTTCACTTCCTCAACCTGACCGGAGGATTCCTTGACGGAGACGACCTCGGCAGCGCAAAGGCCCAGGCAAACCGCCTGAAACACGCCTACGTCAGTGGTTCCGGCGAAAAACTTGTCAAACAGTTCACCCGCTTTATAGAGGACGGAAAACTGATCCTCGGGGTATGCAACGGCTTTCAGCTGATGGTCAAGATGGGGATGCTCCCCGGATTTGACAACGACTACCTGAACCAGACAGTCACCCTGATGCACAATGATTCAGGCCGGTTCCAGGACCGCTGGTGCTACCTGCAGTCGGATCCCGCATCACCCTGCATCTACACGAAAGGGATCAGGAAAGGGATCTACCTCCCGGTACGGCATGGCGAAGGGAAGTTCGTCTGCGACAGCGAGGCGACTCTCGGACGTATCGAGAACGGACATCTTGCTGCCCTGAAATACTCCGGCCCGGACTACTCCGGCCCGGTCATGGAGTTTCCGGCAAACCCGAACGGGTCGACCAATGCGATCGCCGGGCTCTGCGACCCGACGGGGCGGCTTATGGGGCTGATGCCTCACCCGGAAGCCTTTGTCCACTATACCCAGCATCCGAGATGGACCAGAGAGCAGCTCCCTGAAGACGGCGACGGACTGGTCCTCTATAAAAACGCCGCGGAATTTGTTAAACAAAATCTTTGTTGAGTAGTAAATCAGTTGAGTGGGTAAGTGGAAACATCTTTCTCAACCACTCAACCACTCAACCACTCAACCACTTAACGACTCAACCACTTAACGACTCAACGACTCAACCTCTTAACCACTCCAAAAAGGAGCAAAGATGCATCTGTACAGGCCGGAAGAAGAGTGTGGAATTTTCGGGATCTTCAATCACCCTGAGGCGTCAAACCTGACCTATCTCGGTCTTTATGCACTGCAGCACCGGGGGCAGGAAGCGTGCGGAATCGTTTCATCAGATGGGGAGAACCTGCATACCCATAAGGCTATGGGCCTCGTGGCCGACGTCTTCGGGGATCAGAACACCTTCAGCAAACTCCCCGGAAGCGCGGCGATCGGCCATGTCCGCTATTCAACCGCCGGCTCCTCCGTCATAAAGAACACCCAGCCAATCATGGTCGAGTACTCCAGAGGCGCGATCGCCGTCGCTCATGACGGTAATATCGTCAATGCCCAACTGATAAGATCGGAGTTGGAGGCATACGGCTCGATCTTCCAGACATCCATGGATACCGAGATCATCGTCCATCTTCTTGCAACGGCACGGGACGACTCCCTGGTCGAACGGATCACCACCGCCCTGGAACGGATCGAAGGAGCCTACTGCCTCCTCTTTCTGACCGAAAGCCGGATGATCGCAGTCAGGGACCCCTACGGATTCCGCCCGCTCTGTATCGGCAAACTGGGGCAGTCCTATGTCGTCGCATCGGAAAGCTGTGCGCTCGACCTGATCGAAGCGGAACTCATCAGGGAGCTGGAGCCGGGCGAGATGATCGTCATCGACAAGAACGGCATGTCGAGCTGTATGCCGTGGAAAAAGGTCAAACCCCAGCCCTGCATCTTCGAATTCGTCTACTTTGCCCGGCCTGACTCCTTTATCTTCGGCAAAAACGTGTATATGGTCAGGAAACAGATGGGACGGCAGCTTGCCCGCGAGCATGGGATCGAAGCGGATCTGGTCATCGCCGTACCTGACTCCGGAGTCCCGGCGGCCATGGGGTATGCAGAGGAGGCTGGTCTCCCGTTCGAACTCGGGCTTATCCGTAATCACTACGTCGGCAGGACCTTCATCGAGCCGCAACAGTCCATACGTCACTTCGGCGTGAAGATCAAGCTGAACCCGGTGAGGGAGATCCTTAAAGGGAAACGGGTCGTCATCATCGATGACTCGATCGTCAGAGGGACGACCTCCCGCAAGATCGTCAAGATGGTGAGGAACGCCGGTGCCAGCGAAGTCCATATGAGGATCTCCTCCCCCCCCACCAGCTACCCCTGCTACTACGGGATAGACACCCCGAACAGGAAAGAGCTGATATCAGCATCACACTCGATCGACGAGATCAGGAAATACATAACCGCCGACACCCTCGGGTACCTTTCGCACGAAGGGCTGACAGAGGCGGTCGGCGAGGAGAACAGCTCCTACTGCACTGCCTGTTTTTCCGGTGACTATCCGATCCGCTTTCAGAACATGGGGAGAAACCCCCAGCTGGATCTATTTGAAAAGGAGTATATTAAATGACCGACCGCGATAAACTGAAAAAAATCATCCTTGAACTCTCCTATGAAAAACGATTGGTGACCCTGGCATCCGGACGTCAGAGCGATTTCTACTTTGACGGCAAACAGACCACGCTTCATGCAGAGGGTGGCCTACTGGTCGGGAAGCTCTTCTATGAGGCCATAAAGGATGTACCCGGCGTCCAGGCTGTCGGCGGGATAACTCTGGGCGCAGACCCGATCGCAACGGCAACTTCGATCGCCGCGTATCTGGCCGGGCAGCCCCTGCATGCCTTTATCATCAGGAAGGAGCCGAAAGGGCACGGGACCGGTCAATGGCTGGAGGGGAGAAAGAACCTCCCTGGAGGGACAAAAGTCGTTATTGTAGAAGACGTGGTGACCACCGGCGGCTCCTCCATGAAAGCGGTGAACCGGGCAATAGAAGAGGGCCTCGAAGTCCTTGGCATTGTCTCGCTGGTCGACCGGGAAGAAGGAGGCCGCGAGAACATCGAGGCTGAAGGGTACTGGCTGAAGGCGATCTTCACCAAGTCCCAGCTGGTCGGATAGGACCAAGTCCTTATTACATGCAAAAGGCGGCATTTGCCGCCTTTTCTCTTAGTTGGACTGACACCGTTACGGTTAGGGGCGTATCGAAAGGCAACAGCCGGGGCCCAGCGCCAGATGCAGCAAGAATTGATAGTGCCGATTATCTTCACTGCTATCGAACAAAACACCGCAGGTGCAGAGGCAGAGGCGTTGTCGTGAGAGACGGCCCTGACCGTAACGACAACAAATCATATTCTGGCAGTCGCCGTGACCCGGTAAAGCAGATTATTATGAACGAAATTCTCTCCGCCTACAAAAATCTCCTCTCTGAAGTCGATGTCTGGTTCAGCCGCTGCATCGCTCTTTTCCCTGACAAGATCGCCTGTTCAATAGGGTGCAGCGAGTGCTGCCGTTCGCTTTTCGACATAACTATTCTCGATGCAGCCCTGTTGCAATCCGCTTTTGACAGGCTCCCCGAAGCAGTCAGAAAGAGTGTCAGGTCGCGGGCTGAAGAGCGCTTGCAACAGATCCAGGCCATCTGGCCGGAGTTTGACCAGCCGTTCACGCTGAACCATCGTCCGGAAAGTGACTGGCAGGAGCTGATGCCGGAGGACGACGAAACGCCGTGCGTCCTTCTGGACAACAGCGGGAACTGCCTGCTGTACGACTGTCGGCCGATGACCTGCCGCCTGCACGGACTGCCGTTGATCGACGTTTCAGGAGAGATCATGCACGACGAGTGGTGCAGCAAAAACTTTCCGGGGAGTGACCCGCTCCTGCTCGAAGGGCTGCGGTCGGATTTCGACCGGATCCTCCGCGCAGAAGTCGCGCTTGACCGGCTCTTCACAAAGGAACTTCTCGGCAGGGTCGTGTATGAGTGTGATACCTTCATACCGACTGCGATTCTGATAGACTTTGCTGACATCAAACTCAAATATCCGGCATCTCAGAGCGATTAATAAAGCTGCCCGGCAGGTCAACGCAGCCCCCTTTGGGATTCAAGAGGAGAACACCATGAATACAACATATGTTTTACGTCAATCAGATAATCTGGTTTTTAATACCGAAAGTGAAACATATACCTTTACGTCCAGGAGATTAACGGACGCAAAACGCAGGGCAATCCGTAAGCAGTTTCATGAAGATTCCAATCTACGGCTCGAAGATGAGACCGGTAAAGTGATCAGCATCAAGCGCAGCGGTTTCAAATGGGAAGATAAACTTTAATGCCGGGAAGGTAGCAAGCCCGGCAGCCCCGGTCGCGATAAACCTGTGCCGGGTCACTGCCGCACCGTCAAAACATGAATTTGCGCATGCTGACATTCAGCAGTATCCCCGCCCCAACCATCGAAGTGATCATGGATGTGCCCCCATAGGAGAAGAACGGCAGCGGTACGCCGACGACCGGAAAGAGTCCGATGACCATTCCCAGGTTGATCGCGATATGCCAGAAGAGCATTGCCGTCACCCCGACCGAAAGAAGAGTCCCGAACCTGTCATTACAGCGGCTTGCGACATGCAGGCCCCACAGGATAAGGGAGAAATAGAGAAAAAGGATAAAGACAGAGCCGGCAAACCCCCACTCCTCAGCAAAGACCGAGAAGGCGAAATCGGTGTGCTGCTCAGGGAGGAAACGAAGCTGTGACTGGGTCCCCTGCATGTAGCCTTTACCGAAAAGCCCTCCGGAACCAACCGCGATCTTGCTCTGGATAAGGTGATAACCGCTTTTCAGCGGGTCCCGTTCCGGACTGAAGAAGTTCAGAACCCTGTTCTTCTGATACATATGCAGCAGGAAGGTCCAGGCGATGTAGATCAGCGGTACCGAGGTCAGGAGCAATGTCAGGATGACACTCCAGCGCATACCGACCGCAAGAGTGATCGTTGCTGCCACCAGACAGACCATAATAGCCGTACCGAGGTCCGGCTGCTTCATGATCAACGCCGCCGGGAGGAGAAGGAGCAGCAGCGGCAGGAATATCTCCCTCAGGCCTAACAGCCCCGGCATCTGATTTCTGGTAAAGAATCTGGCAAACGTAATTATTATGACGATCTTCATCGGCTCGGACGGCTGCATGGTAAACAGACCGAGGTTCAGCCATCGTGTCGCCCCCATGGAGGTTTTCCCGACAACCAGCACAAGCAGCAGTAAAAAGATGAGCATTCCATAAAACCAGTAGGATACGTCTTCGAAAATATGGTAGTCGACAGTGCAGATGAAGAGGAGCAGCGCGACCCCTATGACGGTCCAGTAGAACTGTTTGAGCGCATATGGCGTCCCGACGATCCGGTATGATGCTGTGGCGCTGTGAATATTCAGGATTCCTACTGCAGCGATCAGAGCAATCAGAAGTAGTATCTTCCAGTCAAAACTTGTAAACAGCCTTCTATCTATCACTCTTCATCACCCTCTGGATCACCGTCACCGGTCGTGTCATCAGCATCCGAACCCGGCTTTTTGATGATACCCTTCAGTTCGAAATATTTCCTGAGGATCTGCCCTGCAGCCACCGCAGCAGCTCCCCCGCCATGCTCCCCATGCTCGACCACGACTGCAACGGCGATCTCGGGCTTGTCGAAAGGCGCGAAGGCGACAAAGAGTGCATGGTCCCTGTGCTTATAGGCAAGAGCCTTCTTACTCTCCTTCATTTTCACGACTTGCGATGTACCGGTCTTCCCGGCGACCTTGACCTCATACAGCCGGGCTGCTGCTCCGGTGCCGCGAGGCTCGTTCACGACAGCCCAGAGCCCTTCCCGAACCAGGCGAAAATGCTCCGGCTTCAGGTCGATGCTCTTCATTATCTCAGGGGGAAACTCTTTCGCGCTCTTCCCCTCCCGGTCGAGTATCCGCTTGACTATGTGAGGTTTATATATCGTTCCATTGGTCGCAAGTCCGGACGTCATCGCTGCAAGCTGGAGCGGTGTGGTAAGCAGAGAGCCCTGGCCGATCGAAACAGGAAGCGTCTCACCTCTGTACCATTTGATCCCGGTCTTTTTCTCTTTCCACGCCGAGGTCGGGACAAGACCGCTCTTCTCCCCATCCATGCCAATGCCGGTCGGATCGCCGAGACCGAATTTTCTGGCATACAGGGCGATCCTGTCTACGCCGAGTTTCTCCCCGAGTGCATAGAAATAAACATCGCACGACTCCCTGAGAGCAGTTCTCAGATTCACCCTGCCGTGACCTTTCTTGTTCCAGCAGCGGAATGTGCCGTTACCGAGCTTGTACTCACCGGTACAGTTGACCGCTGTATTCTCATCGATAAGGCCTTCGGAGAGCCCTGCAAGCGCCGTGATGATCTTGAAGGTCGACCCGGGAGGGTACTGCCCTCTGACAACCTTGTTCTCAAGCGGATGGCGGATGTCATCCAGATATGTCCCCCACTGTTCGGAGGACAATCGCCTGGTAAAAAGTGTCGGATCGAAGCCGGGACTACTCGCAAAAGAGAGGATCTCTCCGGTGTTCACATCCATGACGACGGCTGCAGCAGCTTTATCTCCAAGCGCTTTTTCGGTCACTTTCTGGAGTTCGCGGTCGATTGTCAGTACCAGGCTCTGCCCCGGCACCGGGAGAGTCTCATTCATGATCCTGAGGAAACGCCCCCTGGCATCCACCTCGATCTGCCTTCCTCCGTCCTCGCCATGCAGATACTTCTCATAACTTCTTTCAATACCGCTTTTGCCGATATAATCACCCGAATTAAAGTCGGCATTGTCCGGCATCTCAAGCTCTTTTTCGGAGACTTCGGCGATATATCCGAGAAGATGTGAGGCAAGCATCCCCTCAGGGTACTCCCTGACGGGTTTGACCTCGATCTCGATCCCTGAAAGCCGAAGCGCATTCTCCTCGAAGTACTCGACCTGATCCCGCGTGAGTCCGGAGGCAAGAACGACCGGGAAGTACTTTGCCCGCCCCTTCCCCCGCTCCCATCTGGCAAGGAGTTCATTTCTATCTATCCCGAGGATCTTTGAGAGATTCCCCAGGAGATATTCCTTGTCCTTGACCTCATTCGGGACGACCGCAAGACTGAACGACGGGGTGTTGTTGACGATGATCTTGTTGTTCCTGTCAAGCAGCGCTCCCCTCGATGCGGCAACCGGTATAAAGCGGAGCCTGTTGTTTTCCGACATCTCCCGTAAACGCCCGACCTCAATGAATTGAAGGAACCAGAGCCTGCTGAGGATTATCAGGAAGAATGCTGCAGCACCCAAAGAGATGAAATAGAGCCTTTTGTTGAGGTCCTGTCCACCTTGTATGTAGCGCTGTCCCTTCAATGGGAGAACCTTTGCTCACAAAAAGAGTAGGCAGGGAATATAACAGCCGCGACAAGCGCTGTGACAACAGCCTGAGGTATCATGCTTGAAAGAAATGATCCGTAGATGCCGGTACTGCTGGAAAAAAGTGAAATCAGGATGAGAGAGACAAAGGTATCAAAGAGAGTTGCCAGGAATACCGCGAACACGATGAGATGGGTACTTTCTGTATAAAGCTGATCTGATATCCGTTTCAGGAACAGATAGATCAACAGGTACGAAATGCCGGAAAGACCGAAATAAAATCCGCTGAAAACACCCTGCAGCAGCCCCGAAAAGTAGGTGAACAGAGCACCGAGCAGCGTCCCCTCTTCACGCAGGGCAAGATAGCAGACCATGATGATGATCAGATTCGGTTTGAAAGGGTCTTCCAGCAAGGTCGGAAGCAGAGAGACCTGGATGAGCACTATAAGGACAAGATACAGTGAGAGACGCACCAGCCTGAACATCTGCGGTTATTCCCACTCAATTGTTGCGGGGGGTTTGCTCGATATATCGTAGACCACCCTGTTTATCCCCTTGACCTCATTAATGATCCTTCCGCTTATCCGCGCAAGGTCCTCATACGGCATCTGATACCAGCCGGCAGTCATGAAATCCCTGGTCTCGACCGCCCGTAATGCGACGACGTATTCGTACGTCCGGCCATCGCCCATGACGCCGACACTCCGGACCGGCAGGAACACGGCGAATGCCTGGCTTATTTTGTCGTAGTGGCCTGATGCGTAGAGCTCCTCGATATAGATGGCATCTGCCTGACGAAGTATATCGGCATACTCTTTCCTGACTTCGCCGAGGATCCTGACCCCCAGACCCGGCCCGGGAAAAGGATGCCTCCAGACCATCTGATGAGGGAGACCAAGTTCTTCGCCGATAGCCCGCACTTCATCCTTGAAGAGCTCACGCAGCGGTTCCAGAAGTTTGAGCTTCATATACTCCGGCAGCCCGCCGACATTGTGATGACTCTTGATATTGTGTGCCTTGCCGGTCTTCGCTCCGGCTGACTCGATAACGTCAGGATAGATGGTCCCCTGGGCAAGCCACTTCGCATCCTTGATCTTTACCGACTCTTCCTCGAATATCTGTACGAAGAGATTACCGATGATCTTCCGTTTCTTTTCCGGGTCTGCTTCTCCGGCAAGGTCAGTGAGAAAACGCTCTTCGGCATCAACGCGGATGACCTTGACCCCCAGATTGCTGGCAAAGGTCGCCATGACCTGATCCCCTTCTCCCAGACGAAGAAGACCGTTATCCACAAAAACGCAGGTCAGCTGGTCACCGATCGCTTTGTGAATAAGGGCTGCGGCAACAGATGAATCGACTCCTCCGGAAAGCCCGAGGATGACACTGTCTGAACCGACCTGGGCAGTGATGCGGGCAACCGCATCATCGATGATATGCCCCGGCGTCCACTGGCCGCTGCAGCCGCATACCGTGCGGACAAAGGTATCGATAAGGACTTCCCCGCGCGGGGTATGGTTCACTTCAGGGTGGAACTGGACTCCGTACAGGTTTCGGGAGATATCCTGTATGGCGCAGACCGGGGCGTTCCCTGAATATGCCACCACCTCGAACCCTGCCGGGACCTTTTTGACATGGTCACCATGACTCATCCAGACCGGACTTTTCCCTTCGACGAAAAAGGATTCGAACAAGGGCCCGGTCTCACCCGCAGCGAAGATATCGGCATGGCCGAACTCCCGCTTCCCTGCCGGCACGACCTCACCGCCGAAGTGGCGGCTCATGAGCTGCATCCCGTAGCAGATACCCAGCACCGGGACACCAAGTTCGAAAAGCTCCTCTGCAACACCCGGAGCATCTGCTTCGTACACCGATTTCGGCCCCCCGGACAGGATGATGCCGCTCGGACGAAATGCCTTGATCGCTGAGAACTCGATATCAAACGGATGGAGCTCACAGTAGACATGAGCCTCTCTCACCCGCCGTGCGATCAGCTGGGTATACTGGGAACCGAAATCAAGAATCAGTATTTTTTCACGATGTATGTCAGTCATTGAGGTATTTCCCTGATATCAGGAGAGCGGATATTTTTCGTTCTGGCAAGGCTGTCGAGGGATGACGCGGAGTCGTAGCCCCGCTACGCCGCACAAGTCAGCGCGAAGACTTACGCCGCCAGAGCGGAAAAGAGCCGCTCTCTAGTTGTTGCCGACTCGATAGTTGGGTGCTTCTTTGGTTATCGTCACATCATGCACATGCGACTCTTTCAACCCGGCACCGGTGATCTTGATGAATTTTCCGTTCTTATGCAGATCCATTAGCGATACGCTCCCGGTATACCCCATCCCCGCACGCAGCCCGCCAAGGAGCTGATGGATATTCGCGCCGAGAGGCCCGCGGAGAGGAACCATCCCTTCGATCCCCTCAGGGACAAGCTTGATGTCATTTTCGACATCATCCTGGAAGTAGCGGTCCTTGCTCCCCTCTTTCATGGCACCGATGGAACCCATCCCGCGATAACTTTTGTAGGTACGGCCCTGATACAGGACAGTATCTCCGGGAGATTCCTCGGTCCCGGCAAAAAGTGAACCGATCATGATCACGTCAGCCCCTGCTGCAACCGCCTTGGTCAGGTCGCCGGAATACTTGATGCCGCCGTCGGCGATGACCGGAACGCCATGCTTTCGAGCCACACTGGAACAGCTGCTTATTGCGGTGATCTGCGGGACACCTATCCCGGCGACCACCCGGGTCGTGCAGATGGAACCCGGCCCGATGCCAACCTTGATGGCATCGACTCCTGCCTTGATGAGAGCGGCAGCAGCCTCAGCAGTCGCAATATTGCCGGCGATTATGTCAAGCCCGGGGAAATTCGACTTGGCTGAAGCTACCGCATCGATGACACCCTGTGAATGGCCGTGGGCTGTATCGATGACAACGACATCGACACCTGCCTTCAGAAGCGCCTCGATCCTCGCATCCATATCTGCCGTAGGACCGACAGCTGCGCCGACCCTGAGCCGGCCAAGAGTGTCCTTGCAGGCGTTCGGGTATTTCCTTACTTTCTCGATATCCTTGATCGTGATAAGACCCTTCAGGAAGCGGTCATTATCAACGACCAGCAGCTTTTCGACCCTGGTGTGCTTGAGAAGCTCTTTGGCCTCTTCAAGAGTCGTCCCGACCGGAACTGTCACAAGGTTCTTCTTTGTCATCCTCTCGGAAATCAGTGTATCAAGATCAGTCTCGAAACGAAGATCCCTGTTCGTCAGTATCCCCACCAGTTTTCCGTTTGACTTGGTGATAGGGACACCGGAGATCCGGTACTTTGCCATCATCTCCAGAGCATCCCTGATCTTCTGGTTCGGTCGCATGGTGATAGGATCGACGATCATCCCTGATTCGCTCTTTTTCACCTTATCCACTTCATTAGCCTGCTCAGCTATCGTAAGATTCTTGTGAATAAATCCCAACCCCCCCTCGCGAGCCATGGTAATGGCGGTCCTGGCTTCAGTGACCGTATCCATCGCGGCACTGACGAGCGGGATATTCAGCGGTATGTTTCTTGTGAGCATGGTGCTGAGATCGACATCACGAGGAAGGATCAGAGAGTGGGCAGGAACCAGAAGAACATCGTCAAAGGTCAGACCTTCAAAAATAGTATCATCAAGCATGGAGCGCTCCTTATGGATTTGTCTGGAGACAGAAGTGAACGAGGTTTTAGACGGTGAACTCAAATGGATTAACCTGAAAAGTTAGTGCACCATACCCACCAAGTCAAGTTAAAATAGGCTTATACAGGAGTTTCATAGGGAGACAGGGAGATCGTTTTCAGGATGTCAGCATCCCAGCACATTTTTAACACTCTCCAGAACCTCATCATCGAAAAAAGGTTTGTACACAACGCCTTTGGCCCCGACCTGAAGAGCAGCATCGATATCCGAATCATATCCGGTACCGCTGCAGATAAGGACCCGGGCAGAAGGATCGATCGAGAGTATCTCCTGGGTTGCTTCGATCCCGCCTTTAACCGGCATATAAATATCCATCAGCACAAGCGCTGGTGACGATTCCCTGAACTTCGCAACAGCCTCCTCACCATTGGAGGCATCGGCGATCACGGTATATCCGGCCTGCTGCAGCATATCCGCAAGAAGTGCCCTGAAGAAGACCTCATCATCTACAATCAGTATCCCGGAAGATTTTTTATCTGCATCATTCATCGTATTTTCCTCGTCGATATCAGGATTTCTCTCCACAATGGAATATTACAGGTTTCAGTCGAATAATCCAGTAAAATCAGGCATAAACATCCGGTCGGCATTGACAGCCGGCCAGATTCATTCCTCGTATTCAGTGTATTTCCTGGCGCTTCCCCGTACCTTCTCGGCAGGATATTTGACGGCGTTTATTGCGATCTTCCGTTCAGCAGCCGAGTAAAGGTCGATTCCAAGCTTGTCCGAGATCCTGACCAGATAGATGAATATGTCGGCGATCTCTTCCTCCACTGACGGACGCACCTTCTCCTCGAGCAGATGACTGCTCTCTCCATCCACCCACTGAAAGTGCTCCACCAGTTCGGCAGCCTCGGCAATAAGAGCCATGGAGAGGTTCTTCGGGGTGTGGAACTGATCCCAGTCCCGCTCCTTTGCAAACGCACGCAGCAGGTCGCGCAGGGTTTCGATCGACGTTATCCTTGTATTCTCTTTCACATCTGGCTCCTTACAATATCTGTGCTCCGAGCCGCGCTGACCTGCTCCCTTCTGAATGAGGGATCCTGACCGCTCCGCCGGAATCGACTTTCAACGCTTCATCGATGATACAGTCGCAGACATCTTCGACAAAATACGCGCCGCATTCAGTCAGTTTTGCCGAACCTGCGGATGTCTCAAGACAGCCAAGCTTCTCAAGCCTGGTGAACAGCTCCCGGAAAAGTTCGAACGGCTCCTCAAAGTATCTGCACCTGAAGCTTTCGATATCCAGACCGCTTGCAAGCTGAACCTGCAGCATCAGGGTCCTGAACATCATCTCTCGCTTGGTAAGGACGATATGCCTGCCGATGGGGGGGATACCTTTTTCTATCATCCTGAGATACGTGGCAAGGTCCTCATGCTTGTCATAGCAGAGGGTGGTCGAATACGAGCGGGTACGCAACCCGAAGGCGATGATCGGCATCTCTTTCAGCCAGTAGTAGCGGTATGCCCACTGCCTGTCATCCGTATAGCTGCCGTTCTGCTCGTACCCCGATGCCTTCATCCATTTCTGGGCGGCAAGGACCATCTCGAAAAGGGTCCCATCCGAAACGACAAGCTCGGGTCTTTTTTTATAGAGGTCCACGACCAGTGGGTTGACGATCTCATGACGGATGTACTCGACTGCATCCGGCTTGATCCTCTCCACTGCTGCCAGGTCGTTTGCAAGGCTCCGGAGGGTCTGGCCGGGGAGCCCTGCCATCATATCGATATTGACACTGATCCCTGCGTCATGGGCAGCATCGACGACCTGGCGTATCTGGGTTTCCGAGTTGCTCCGGTTACATAATGCCAGCAGATCCGGGTCGAAGGTCTGGCACCCCATGCTTATCCTGTTGACACCTGCCTGCGCAAGGCCCGTGATCCGTTCTTTCGAAGAAACAGTCGCAGGATGCGCCTCTGTGGTGATACTGCAACCGTCTGTCAGCGGTATCACGGCACGTATCCTGTCGAGGATCGACTCGATGGCACTGTTCGGGAACAGGGTCGGCGTCCCTCCTCCGAAGTAGATACATCTGACCCGTTTCCCTTCAAAGAGCCCTGATGCTGCCATCAGGTCGATCTCCTTCAAAAGTCCCTGCAGATAGTCACTCTGCAAGGTTGTATCAGCAGCCAAAGGGAATGAGTTGCAGAAGAGGCATTCGGAAAAACAGAACGGCAGGTGAACGTAGATCAGTATCTCTTTTTCGGGCAGTCCCTGTTTCAGGGTCTCAAGATAGTGATTCACCTGCGAAGGAGCCAGCATCTGAAAGCGGTGCGGGACAAAGAGGTCCGGCTGGTTCTTGGTGTAGTCGGAGGATCCGTAGAACAGCTCTTCCTTTATTTTTTGCAGAATCTTTTCCTGATCCATTGTTTTTTGACCTACCATACCCTGGAAAGTTTTACTCCGAAGTATCCCGAATTTATGTCAGTTGCAAGGTTGAAATCCCTGTTCGGGGTGGTAAAGAGGTAACTGCTGGCCATGCCGATAGCCGCACCTGCGAGGACATCATGGAGATAGTGCGCCTTTGACTCGACGCGACTGTACGCGACAAAAGCAGCTACTCCGTAAGCAGGCAGCCCGTACTCCCATCCGTACCTTTTTCTCAGATACTCCGCTGAAGCGAATGAAACGGATGAGTGGGCAGAAGGGAAGGATTGGTCGTCTGTTCCGTCAGGTCTTCTTTCACGGACGGAGTATTTAAGCCCGTATGTCACGGCGAGGTCGAGTGCAGCAGACTCCGCAAGCTGGATCATCCCCTCCGTATCTTTCTGCCAGAGAGTCATCCCGCCTGCAAAAGCTGCAACGGCAAAGACCGCTGCATCACCTGCCGATTTGACGGTATCTGATGCAGATGCAGTGAAAGGAGCGACTGAAATTACGATCGAAAACAGTAAAGAGCGAACCCATGATTTTCCGTTTATTGCCATCTGCAGAGCTACCTCGCTTTGATAATCAAAAGAGCTTGAAGACTTTTTTCCCTGCTGCCGGCCTGGAGGGGAACAGAAGCCCCTCTCATCTGCGCTGCATACAATATGATTCAAGAGAATTGAGCAGCAGATTACCCCGTACCCGACCATTTTGGCAAGGTCGAAATCAGCCCGGAAGAGCATCTGAATCTCAGACTGGCACTTCAGCTCTTGACTTACAAATCAACTTCCAATAACTTTCCAAAATAGAGCTGTTTTTCATCATAAACAGGCCGATTTCAGGCTGTAAGGACCATTATGAAGATCAAGATATGGGGATGCCGCGGATCACTGCCAACACCGGGACGAGATACCTACAGATACGGCGGGAATACGACCTGCATCGAGGTAAGGACTGCTTCCGGACAGATCGCAGTCGTTGATGCGGGATCAGGACTATCGAATCTTGGAAAAGAGCTCTGCAGCGATAATGACGTAAAAAGCATCCGCTTTTTCTTTACCCATTCTCACTGGGACCACCTGCTTGGTTTCCCTTTTTTCAGGCCGGCCTATCGCAACGACTATACTCTTACCTTCTGTTCCGGCCCGCATGCAGAGCATACGATCCGGAATTTTCTATCCCACCAGATGCAGGCGCCTTTCTTCCCGGTAGAGCTCGACTCATTGAGTGCCCGGATGGTTTTCCACTGTGACAACCCGTGCCACGAAGAGAGATTCTGCTGCTGCGGTGATTTACAGGTCAAAGCCTTTCCCGTTAACCATTCGAATGGAGGCTTCGGGTACCGGTTTCTCGAAGAAGGTAAGGTCTTCGCCTTTGCCCCAGACAATGAGCTCAGCTTTCACCACCCGGACGGACCTGACCGTGATTATTTTGGCGATCTTTTCAAAGGGGCTGACCTGCTTATCCACGATGCCCAGTACACTGATGAACAGTATAGGCATACCCGCGGCTGGGGGCACTCAACCTATACAGACACGGTAGATCTTGCCCTAAAGGCCGGGGTGAAGCGGCTGGGACTTTTTCATCATGATCCTGACAGGACGGATGACGATCTGGAACGGCAGCTTGAACGCTGCAAGCAGAAAATCACTTCTGCCTGTAGCGATCTGGAATGTTTTGCCGTTGCTGAAGGGATGGTCCTGAATATCTGATAAAACCATTACATTTCCTGACTGTTTTCTAAAGAGGTGAACGGTGGATATACCGAAAGAGCGTATGAAGCTTGGCGAGATTCTTATCCAGCAGAAGATCCTGACTCCTCTGCTCGTAGAAAGGATAATCGGCATATCCAATGCCACTCATCGGCGATTCGGACAGACCCTTGAAGACATGGGGCTTCTCACCGGTGAAGAGCTGGCTCAGGCGCTTGCCTTTCAGTTCGATTACAAGATCGTCACTAACATCATCTCAATCACCATAGCGAAAGAGATCCTCAACCTCATCACCGTTGAGGAGGCTGTGGGGAACAGGATCTTCCCGCTTCAGTTACGTGAAGGCCGTCTTGCTCTTGCCATGGCAGACCCGACGAACTACGAGACCATCGCCTCTCTCTCTTCAAGACTCGGGATGAAGATCGTCCCGTTCATCGCTACTACCAAAGAGATAATGAAAGCGATCGCTGACAAGTACCTCTGCATTTCGCTCGAGCAGATGAAGAATTCGGTCCTGGTGGTAAATACCGACCCTAAGGAACGCTCCGAACTGATCGACTCTCTTACCGCAGAAGGGTATCATGCCATGGAGGCGGTAGATCCGGAGGACGGCTTCAGGCTTGCACTCCTCTATCAACCGAGTCTGATAATAACTGCCAAAGACATGCCTTTCTCAGACGGATTCTCATTTTTTACCTCTCTTCAGGGGGTCCCCGAGACAAGACGGATACCCGTTATTCTCCTTTCAGGACGCCCTTCCACTGAAGAGGAGGCTACCGCTTTCAAGCGAGGTTTCTTCGATTACATCCCCATGCCGGCCAAGGATATTACCCTGATCGCCCGTGTCGCCCGGGCACTTGCCGCAGGGAAAGCCTATACACCGTATCGTAACGGGCAGACGGTCATAGATCTCGGGAGAGAATAAAATGTCTTTATGGGAAAAAGCGACAAATGAACTGCTCGACATAATCGAATGGACGGATGACTCGGCCGATACCATGGTCTGGCGGTTCCCCCGCTTCGACAATGAGATAAAATACGCGGCCCAGCTGGTTGTACGGCAGTCCCAGGCAGCAGTTTTCGTCAACATGGGTACGGTGGCGGATGTTTTTACCTCCGGCATGCACCGGTTGGTGACCGAAAACCTCCCTGTACTGACGACACTGGCCGGGTGGAAATACGGATTCCACAGCCCTTTCAAGGCTGAGGTCTATTTCATTAACACGAGAAACTTCACTAATTTGAAGTGGGGGACGAAAAATCCGGTCATCGTCCGTGATCCCGAGCTGGGACCGGTGCGTCTGAGAGCATTCGGTTCCTATGTCATCAAAGTCTCTGACCCACGGAAATTCGTTCAGGAGATCGTCGGGACAGGTGGGCACTTCACGACTGAAGGCATAACAGAGCAGCTCAGGAATCTCATTGTCACCCGTTTTTCAGACCTGCTCGCCTCAAGCCAGATACCCCTGACCGATCTTTCTGCGCAGTACAATGAACTCTCAAAAGAGTTGACTGACAAGATTGCTCCGGAGTTCCTGGAATATGGTCTCGAAGTAACCAAACTCCTTGTCGAGAATATCGCCCTGCCTGAAGACGTAGAAAGTGCTCTGGACAAGAAAAGCAGTATGGGGATCATAGGGAATCTCGACAATTACCTGAAATTTCAGAGTGCAAACGCCATGGAAGCTGCGGCAGGCAATCCGGGCGGAGATGCATCGGCGGGTGTCGGGATGGGGATCGGCTTTGCCATGGCAAACCAGATCGGAAAATCGATGGCCGGTCACCTTGATGCTTCTGCACCCGGTTCTCCGCCGCCTTTTGCAAAGCCGGATCACCAGTATTTTATCGGCAGAGACGGAAAGCAGAGCGGACCGTATGATGCCGCAGCCATCTGCAGCTCTATAGTGAACGGGACCATTAGCAGAGATACGCTGATGTGGCGGTCAGGAATGGAAAAATGGGAATCTGCGGGGCAGTTTGTCGAATTTGCACATCTGTTCAAGACACCGCCGCCGCTGCCGTGATAACGGCTTGAATCCGTGACGGTGAGAGCCGTCTCTCACCGTCACGGATTCACAAAATTTTATCAGGAGATTTTGTGCCCAACTGCACCAACTGCTCAGCCCCGCTACCGCAGGGTTCCATCGTCTGCGCCTACTGCGGAAGCCGCAATGATGTCGACCTTAAAGGTGTTCATTACTACACCACCCACGAAACAGATACTTCCCGGATATGTCCGCGCTGCAGCATCGGGATGAAGACAATAGACCTCAGGATCGATGGCAGATTCCTGATAGAACGATGTGAGAAGTGCCTCGGGATCTTTACCGACCCGGGTGAACTCGAAGCGCTGCTTGAAGCGGCGGTCTCGAATGTCTTTGCAATCGACAGGACCAGACTCGGGCTGCTGAGTGAGACAAGATTGTCTGCAGAGCACCCGATCTCGTACCTGAAATGCCCGGTCTGTTCAAAAATAATGAACCGGATAAATTTCGGGTCCAGAAGCGGAGTAGTCGTAGACAGATGCAAAGATCATGGAATATGGCTTGACGGAGGAGAACTCCGGCAGCTGTGCGAATGGATGAAAGCAGGTGGGAAACTGCTGGACCAGGAGCGGAAAGAGCAGATCAGAAAAGAAGAGGCTCTGCAGGAGGAAAAGCGGAAACAGTCTCTTCAGCACTCAGGGACTGGAGAAAGTTACAAAAGTTTTGATGAATACGGCAGCAGCCTTAGAGCCCAGGACCCGGACCTCTTCAGCATCGTGTCCAGTGCGATCAGGTTCTTCAGCAGACTATAGTCTGTCAGGAGGAGCGCCTTAAACGCATGTCATACACGATTTTCATTCCAAGCAGAAAGATGTAGCAGGCCACAGAAAAAGAGTTTGCCACGATGAGCGGAGTATCCTCCAGCAGCAAGCCGTAATAAAGCCAGAGCAGCATCCCGACAATAAGAATCAGCGGCTGCCAGATCGATATATCTACCGCCTGTTTTCTCCGCCAGGTACGTACCACCTGCGGGATAACCGCTATGCTGGTCAGAAAGCCGGCAGCCAGACCAATCCACGTCGCCTTCACTTAAACCCCCTTCTTCCCTTTGAATTCACTTGAAGCCCAGTCGATCTGGGACATCATCCCCCTGAATATCGCGACCTCCCGTTCGTCGAGCTCTGCCCGTGAGAGTATCCGGCGAAGCGACATCATTATATGGGCCGGATTTTCAGGATTGAGATAACCGATCTTGAGCAGGACCTTCTCCATCTGACCGTACATCGACTCCAGAGAGTCACCAGGAGCGATCTCACGACCAGCCGGTTTTTCAGCAACACCCGCAGCCTCAAGCATCTCATAGCAGAAGATGAGAACGGCCTGGGAAAGATTGAGCGAACCGTAATCCCCGAAGGTCGGTATGGTGGCCTGCCACCGGCAGAGCGAGACTTCGGCCGTTGTCAGGCCACTATCCTCACGTCCGAAGACGATAGCACTTCTGTTACTACCGGAATCAGCTGCAATCCTGGCGACGATCTCTTTCGGGGTGAAAATCTCCTGACGATATTTTCCATGCCTTCTGGTTGTCGCAACTGAAAGCGGCGTATCTGAAAGTGCGGCGTGCAGATCGGGATATATCTCTGCTTTTTCAAGGAGATCACTCGCCGAAACAGCGAATTTGAGCGCTTCAGGATGATCGAGCGGGCAGGGATTTACGAGCCTTAAAGTGGATAGCCCCATGTTCTTCATTGCCCGGCAGACCATGCCGACATTGCCGGGGCTTTGCGGCTCTACAAGAATAATCGAGATTTTTTCAGGATTCATTTTTTTGCCATGGCTGTAAGGGGACCGGGTTTTCTTGCAAACGCATACTGCTCTCATCACGGGGAGAAATATAAAACCGGCAGACACGGTAAAGGGACTTGGAAATAACTGATTTACCATATTTACGCTCAGATTTAGGTCAGATTTGTCGCTCCTGATTGAGCAAAACCGAAAGCGTAGCCAAGGCTACGCTGAGGATTTTGTTATTGAGGGATTGGCAAAGATGGCCTGAAGATGAGATGTAAAACGGTATATTTGTTGTTTCCGAGTCCCTAAGTGCCGCCGGTTAAGGTTTCTTTTTGTACATGCTGTACCTACTTCTTCGGATGACACCCTTTACAGTTGATCGGCCCCTTTTCGTTCAGATCATGACAGGGAATGCAGAGCTTATGGGCAGTAGCCTCTCCCCAGTTGGCTATCTTGCCTGCTTTTTTGTCATGACACTCCCAGCACTGATTTTTGGTCAGCTGCTGATGCTTCAGATGAGTAAAATCAAGAGCCTTCTTGCCCATCATCAGCTTTATCATCTTCGGGCCGGGATTTTCAGGCTGCGCTGCAAGAAGAGACGTGGACATGAGTAAAAGAGCCCCGAGAATCAGCAACGATATGAGATATTTCGACATTATATTCTCCTGATTATATTTTCCTGAAATATATTAGCTTTGTACCAGAAAACGACCTGCTGTCAAGCAGCAGGGAGATCAATCATGCCGATCAGATCAGCTGACCGGATTGAAAGAGTCCTTGGCAACAATCTTCGGCAGTACCGCGGTAATAAGTTTCACGGCATTCTCAAGGTCCGACAGGTCCAGTACCTCGACCGGAGTATGCATGTACCGGAGCGGGATCTTTACCAGAGCAGTCGCAACTCCGCCCCGGGAAATCTGCATCACATTGGCGTCAGTCCCGGTAGCACGGGCAATCCCTGTAAACTGCACGGGAATTCCCTCGCTCTCTGCCGTGCTTGCCAAGAGATCAAAAAGTGCCGGATTTATGTTCGCTCCGCGCGGCAGGATCGGGCCCTTTCCTAACGCCACATCACCGTTATGTTTGCGCTCGACATCGGGCTGGTCGGTTGCAAAATCGACTTCGACGCAGATGCCGACATCAGGCCTTACATTATAGCAGCTGGTCGTTCCACCTCTCAGACCGATCTCCTCCTGCACTGATGATACCCCGTAGAGATCGCTCCGGAGTTTTTCACTCCGCGCAGCAATATTCCTCAGCACCTCTGCGACTATAAAACTCCCCGCTTTATCATCAAAACCGCGGGCAGTGACCCTCCCGCCCTGTAGCCGGGTCAGTTCAGATGAAAAAGTGACCGGATCCCCGACCCGGACCAGAGTCTCTGCCTCTTTGCGATCGAATGCACCGATATCGATGTACTGCGCTTCAAGCTTGACGACACTCTCCCGCTCTTTAGCCTCCATAAGGTGAATCGGCTTTTTCCCTATGACACCGGCAACTGAACCATTTAACGTATGGATATTCACTTTCAGGCCGGGAGTAAGATGAGGATCGACTCCGCCGATTGGTGCAAACCAGAGAAAGCCTTTGTCATCGATATATTTGATCTGAAGACCGATCTCATCGCTATGTCCGACAAGCATGACTCTGGGGCAGGATTCACCGGCGCCCTGAATACAGCCGTAGACGTTTCCCATGACATCACTGGTAACGTCAGAAAAAGACTCTATGTAGGCACTGAAAATCCGCTGGGCAGGCTGTTCATACCCTGAAGGGCTCGGAGCTGACAGCAACTTCTCAAGAAACGCAAAGGACTCTTCTCTCATCAGACCTCCAGATCAGATCAACAAAAACCTGATCATCTCTATATCGGATATTTGCCCATCTCTTCAGGACTCATTCTCTCCAGCATCTCCAGAAGCCGGTTCTCATCGTCGAGCTCGATCTTCTGCTCACCGCTCCTGTCAACAAGAGACGATGTCGAAAGAGCCTCATCCGAGATGCCGACAGGGAGTTTAAAGCGTATTGCCGCAAGAAGAGCAGTGACGAGATCGACTCTCACTTTAACGGTTCTCCCTTCTCCTTCGAGACAGACATCTGCCTGATAGCCCTTTCCAGCGGTACCCTCGATCAACACATCAGTGACTTTGAGACCGATCGTCATGAGCACGGAATCCAGCAGATCACCCTTATCGGCCTTCCCTGACAACCGGTTTGTCAGCAGGTCGGCGGTAATCGAGAGGATATCCCCCATCTCCAGCCAGAGCGGGAAAGTACTCTCATCGATCTCATCCTTGAACAGTGCCAGCGGCTGAACCGCATCAACCGTGAAACCGACAATATTCAGATACCTGTACGCCACACTCTTTTCAGTCATGATTGCCCCGTGTATTATGTCAGTTCGCCGAGAAGACAGTTCTGCATAGCCTTCACTATCAGAGGCTTCTGGAGAGTGCCAACAAGGTCAAGCGATCCCTGGAGGTTTACAATCCGGCTCCCGGATGACCGGCCGAATATCTGTCCGTCATCCCTCCCTTTGCCTTCAACAAGAATTTCCAGGCGCTCACCGACCATTGAAGACTGGATTCTCGCTGTCAGACTTTTCTGCAGCGCAAGCAGACGGTTCAGTCGCTCATGTTTTTCCCTGCTCTCGATCGAGTCGTGCAGAGCAGCGGCTTTCGTCTCAGGCCGCGGCGAGTATATGAAGGAGAATGTGTCTACATAGCCGACTTCTTCGATAAGTGAAAGGGAATCGGAGAACTCTTCTTCAGTCTCCCCGGGAAACCCTACGATTATGTCGCTCGTTATCAGTATATCGGGACGGGCAGCACGCAGCCTGGCCACCTTCTCCAGATACCCGGCACGTGTATACCCTCGGTTCATCATCTGCAGGACCCTGTCACTGCCCGACTGAACGGGAAGGTGTATGTGAGAGCAGAGTTTCCGGACCTCTGCATAACATTCGATCAGTGGAGCCGAGATATCTTTGGGATGAGAAGTCATGAAGCGTATCCGCTCTATGCCGTCTATCTCAGCCACATCTCTTATCAGAGATGCAAAACCGCTTCCGTCATCTCCCTTTGATCCGTAGGAGTTGACATTCTGGCCAAGCAGTGTGACCTCTCTCACCCCGGAATCCGCAGCAGACCTGATATCGTCCAGAAGCTCTGAAAACCGCCTGCTGACTTCACGCCCCCTTACATACGGGACTATGCAGTAAGAACAGAAATTATCGCACCCCTGCATAATGGTCACAAAACGGGTGACCCCGGAACCTTCACTCTGCATGGGAAACAGATCCAACCGGCTTTCGTCATCGATAAAACTTGTTTCCGCAACCCGTTTACCCGCCTCGGCCTGCCGTACCATTTCGGGCAGAAGATGCAGGTTGTGGGTGCCGAACACAAAATTGAGATGAGGGACCTTTTTCAACAGGCGCTCCCCCTCCTGCTGGGCAACACACCCTCCTACGCCGATCAGCAGACCTGGGTTTTTCTTCAGTCTGCCTTTCATGGTAAAGAGGATGCCGTATATCTTTTCTTCGGCTTTTGCCCGAATGCTGCACGTGTTCAGGATGACCATATCAGCACCGTCTATAGTGGGAGACGACTCGTAACCCGCCCCCCGAAGAGCAGTTGAGATCTTCTCTGAATCGCTTACGTTCATCTGACAGCCGTATGTCATGATATGTACTTTTTTCTGCAGCATTCAACCCCGCTCGACAAATATATCCTTAAATAGTACGCAATAAGCTTTTCATTAGTCAACAGGTTTCCCATGCCGCGCAAACAATCCAACACCTCTCCGCCTATTTTTTGATTGACAATGAAGGGTTGCCGGTGCTATAAGTTTTTTTTCAAAATATATTTCAGTCGTGTTTATATATTACTTCGGAGGTGCAGTTTGGCACATCATAAATCAGCTCTCAAGCGTATCAAGCAGAACAAGGTAAAGAACACCCGCAACAAGCACGTCCGTTCGACACTCAAGACTTTTGTCAAAAGAGTCCGCGAAGCTGTAGAAAGCAAGGACATCACTGCTGCAAAAGAAGCTCTGGCAGCTGCAATCCCGGTCATTGACAAAACTGCTACCAAAGGTGTCATTCACAAGTCAAACGCTGCAAGAAGCGTTTCCAGACTGGTAAAACTCGTAAACACCCTTGGCTGAGATCTAAGTATATAAGGCAATAAAAAAGGGTCAGATGACCCTTTTTTATTGCCTTAACTTCGCTTTTCTTCCAGGCAGACTGAATAAACAAAAAGCTCCAGCAGGATTTCTCCTCTCCCCCCGCTTTTCAGACCGACATCGACTTCATGCAGCAGTGTAAAGATCTTCCGGTATTCATCAGCCTTGAATCTCTTTGCCTGTAAAAGCATCCCTTTCAGAAAAAACGGGTTTATCTTGACCGTTTTACTGATCTCGTCAGAAGAGACCCGCCTGTCAAGAAGCTCCTTTATCATGGCAAGCTGGCGAAAATGCCTCGCCAATGCTCCCACAAGCATATACGGTGCGTCTGCATCGCGAAGGATCATCTGCAGCTGTCTCATGGACTTGTCTAGATCACGGTTGCCGATCGCATTTGCAAACTCGAACACGGTGTCGATCTTTGTGTCAGAAGCCATACATCGTACATCATCGACGGTTACCGCAGGCCTCTTGCCCGCATAGACCGAGAGCTTCTCGATCTGGGAGACAAGTTCCCTCAGATTGTTCCCCGAATAATAGACCAGCATTTCCGAAGCTGCTGCTTCAAATCGCTTGCCTGCTCGATCAGCCTCCCGTTGGATGAACGCAGGGAGCTGCTCCTCCTTCATTTTTTTATATTCGACCAGATGATCGTTTTTTTTAAGTTCGAGGAAGAATTTACGGCGCTGATCGATCTTTGCACCCTGAAAGATGACACAGCTCTGAGGTGACGGCGAGAGGATATAGGGGATCAACTGCTCCATAGCATCTGCCTGAAGCTCTTCGGCACGCTTTACCAGTATGACCCGACGCTCTGCAAACATGGGGAGAGTCATAGCGCTTTCTATTATCTGATCGGCACGGCACTCCTTCCCGTAATATACGGAGAAGTTGAAATCCCTGAAATCAGCTGAAACAGCCTTATCAACCAGACGCTGAACAGCCCGATTCACAAGAAATTCATCTTCCCCGTAAATAAAGTAAAGGGGAGCTATCTCCCCTTTAGTGACCGATCTATCTAGATCTTCCGGCTTCATTGGACCTCTGGAAAATGTAATTCTAAAATGCCTGATCCATCCTGTTGACCACTGCCCGTGCCATCTTCCCGCAGAGAGCGGAGAGCGCTGCATCGTGGGCGTTGCGCTGCAATGCGAGATCTGCACCGGCAGGATACTCCTGCACGAGGGATTCTGACGATTTCCAGATAACTTTCCCGCTCGTATTTTCTGTCAGCTGGATCATCACCGACATGGAAACCCTGTAGAGCATTGCCTTGTCAGCCGAAGAGAACGCTGCCGTATCTATTGAAAGAGACTCTATCTCTCCGTTCATGACAAGATCGTTGCTTCCGGGCTCGGCATGACTCCCCCGGGAAGCAAGTTCACTTACAAGAGCCAGCCGCAGTTTCCCCTCTATACTTGACTGGAATGTCCTGTTAGCAAACATGCTGACTGCAATCTTGCGATCCTTTATCTGACCGGTGCCCTTTCCGGTCAGAGAGTAACCGCATCCGGAGATCAGACCAAGAAAAACTGCCAGCATTAGAAAATGTGAAAGTCTCTTCACCTGCTACACCACTATGTTGAGAAGCTTGCCAGGAACATAAATCACCTTTTTCGGGGCCTTCCCTTCCAGGAACGCAGTCACTTTCTCATCAGCAAAGGCAACTGACTTTACCGAATCCTCACCTGCATCGACAGGAACTGTGACACGGCCTCTGAGTTTCCCGTTTACCTGGACGACGATAAGGAGCTCTTCATCTGCGGCGGCTTCCTGATCATAGGAGGGCCAGCCTGCCTTCTCTATCCCCCCTTCATGCCCTGTCTTTTCCCATAACTCTTCAGAAAAGTGAGGGACAAACGGGTAAAGAAGCAGAAGAGTGCTCTCCAGTGCCTCCCTGAGAAGCGGACCGTTCTGCGGAAGGTTTTTCGGAGAAAAGGAGTGGACGGCATTCACCAGTTCCATAATGGCAGCTATTGCGGTGTTGAAGTGAAAACGCTCATCAATGTCTGCCGTAACTTTCCTGATGGTCTTGTGAACTACTCTCCTTAACCCCTTTGCTTCATCTGAAAGGCTGTTTACATCTACAGGGGTTGTCGAACTGATGAACGGCATAGCTTCGGCGACAAGCTTCCAGAGACGGTTAAGAAAACGGAAACTGCCGTCCACACCGGCATCGTTCCAGTCAAGGTCTTTTTCAGGAGGTGCGGCGAAGAGCGAGAAAAGACGGGCTGTGTCTGCTCCATACCTTTCGATAAGCGCATTCGGGTCGACGACGTTACCCTTTGACTTGCTCATCTTGGCGCCATCCTTAATGACCATTCCCTGCGTCAGCAGATTGGTAAACGGTTCGTCGACATTCACATAGCCGAGATCACGAAGGACCTTGGTAAAAAACCGTGCATAGAGAAGATGAAGCACCGCATGCTCGATACCGCCGATATACTGGTCAACGGACATCCAGTACTTTACCTTCTCCGTGTCGAGCGGACCGCCGGTATAATCGGAACAGGAGTAACGAAGGAAGTACCAGGAGGACTGCACAAAAGTATCCATGGTATCGGTTTCACGACGGGCGGGTTTACCGCATTTCGGACAGTCGACATTGATGAATGTATCGAGCCTGGCCAGCGGGCTACCGCCTTCTCCCGTGAAAGCGACATCTAAGGGGAGGACGACCGGCAGGTCCTTTTCAGGGACGGGCAGAGTCCCGCATGAGTCGCAGTAGATGACCGGGATCGGATTCCCCCAGTAGCGCTGGCGGGAAATCCCCCAGTCCCTGAGACGGAAATTGACGGTCTTTTTACCGCGCCCTTTCCCCTCCAGCCAGTCAGCAATGCGCTCCTTGGCCGCAAGGCTGCTGATATTGTCAAACTGTCCGGAGTTGACCATTGTACCTGGTTCTGTGTAGGCAGAAATCATACCGGAGGGATCGATCGGTTCACCATCCGGCTGTATGACTACTACAACCGGCAGATCGTATTTTTTCGCAAATTCGAAGTCGCGCTGGTCATGCGCAGGCACAGCCATGACCGCACCGGTCCCGTAATCAGTGAGAACGAAATTCGCCAGATAAACCGGTATGCGCAGCCCTGTAGCAGGGTTTATGCAGTAAGATCCGGTGAATACCCCTTCTTTTTCAAAGTCTTCAGCAGTTCGTCTGACCTTTTCAGTACTCTTCACTTTCTGGATGAAAGCCTCGACCTCGCCTCTCCGCTCAGTTGTTGCAAGAGAAAGTGCCTGCGGATGCTCCGGAGCCAGCGACATGAACGTTGCGCCATAGAGTGTATCCTGCCGTGTCGTGAAGACTTTTATTGCACCGCTGCCTTTTTCAAGGGGGAAATCTATCTCGCAGCCGAAGCTCTTCCCGATCCAGTTCCGCTGCATGACCAGTACGCGTTCAGGCCATCCGGGGAGTTTCTCCGTACACTCAAGGAGTTCTTCAGCGTAATCGGTAATCCTGAAAAACCACTGCTCAAGCTCTTTCTGCTTCACATCGCTGTCGCACCGCCAGCAGGCGCCGTCCTCTACCTGTTCATTTGCCAGGACAGTCTCACAGGATGGGCACCAGTTGACAAAAGAGCTCTTTTTGTAGGCAAGCCCTTTTTCAAACATTTCCAGGAATATTTTCTGCTCCCAGCGGTAATATGACAGGTCACAGGTAGCAAGTTCTCTGTCCCAGTCGTATGAAAGGCCCATTCTCTTGAGCTGACCACGCATGTAGTCGATGTTCTCGGAAGTCCACTTTGCCGGATGGCTCTTGTTCTGGATAGCTGCATTCTCAGCCGGCATGCCGAAAGCATCCCAACCCATAGGATGAAGGACATTGAAACCACGCATCCTCTTGAATCTTCCGACCACATCACCGATCGAGTAGTTCCTGACGTGCCCCATATGGATCCGCCCGGAGGGGTAAGGAAACATCTCCAGCAGGTAGTACTTCTCCCTGGATTGATCCTCAGTAACCTTGAAACTCTTCTCAAGCGCCCATTTCTTCTGCCATTTAGCCTCGACTGCTCCGGGCGCATATCTCTCTTCCACGCATTTCCCCCTGATAGTTACTGTTGCTTCACCACTCTGCCTTGAAAGCGGGCAGCTCTGTTGTTATTCGAACTCCGGCGGTTTGTGACACCGCTCACAATTGCCGGCATCTCTTGTTGAAAAAGCCATCTGGAAACCGTGACAGGCTCCGCAGGACTTGCCGTTGTCCATATCTCTCATGGTCATCGGTTTTCTGTTCACACTGGCGGGGACAATTTTGTAATGGCAGTCATCGCAGCGATAGCCTCTCCCCACATGTATCTTGTGGCTGAATTGAACAGGCTCCACGTTCTTTTTTGCAGGGAAATCGTAATTTATCGACTTCAGCACGGGATGACATTTCTGGCAGCTCTCCTTGACCGTGAAAGCAACTGATCCGTTATGGCAGAGACCGCAAGAAAAGCCTTTCTCCATATCAAGCATAGAGAAACGCCTGTTCCCCTCTTTGGGGACAAACGTCTTGTCATGACAATCATTGCATCGATATAAGGCTGTATGTACTTTATGGCTGAAAACCGCGCCCGAATCCCTGAATTTTATCTCTTTCGTCGGATGACACTTGTCACACGAACCCTTGACTGAAAAAGCACTCTTGCCGTCATGACAGGCCCCGCAGGAAGCACCACTCTCCATTTGCTGCATAGTGTGCCGCTTCCTGTCCTTACCGGTAGGGAATATGCCATAGTGGCACTCACTGCACTTGTACAATCCGGTATGAAACTTATGACTGAACACGGTCGGCCCGGTCTCTTTCACTTCATATCGGATTTCCTTGGTAGACCTGTGACAGCGGTCGCAATCTCCCTTTACAGAAAATGCCAGGTAACTGTCGTGACAAGCTCCGCAGGAGCGGTCCTTCTCCATCTCCGCCATGGAATAGCGAGTGTTATTCTTGTCCGGGCTAAAGAATGCATTATGGCAGTCACTACAGCTGTACATCTCGATATGCCGCACGTGGGGGAATCTGGCATCAGCGGTAAACTGGATCTCTTTCACCGGATGACATTTGCTGCACTCTTTCGCAACAGAGAAGGCTGTCTTGCCATCATGACAGGCACCACAGGATTTCCCTTTCTCCATCTGAGCCATTGAATATTTTTTTCTTTGTGCTCCTGTAGTAAAGACTTTGTTGTGGCAATCATCGCATTTATACATACCGAGATGGAAGGAGTGGCTGAAATCGACCTTCCCAGCATTCGGGATATCGAAGACTATGGTCTTCGTCGTATTGTGACACCTGTCGCAGCTTCCGGTCACACTGAATGCTATGTTTGCGTCATGGCATGCCCCGCAGGAAAGGTCCTTCTCCATATCCCCCATGGAAAACCTGCGGCTCCCCTTTCCTCCGACAAAAATACCGCTGTGGCAATCCACGCAGACATACATCTTCTTAACCGGATCCGTATGTATCTTGTGGCTGAAGGTTGCGGGTGTCTCCTTGAAAACAATATCAGAGGCCCCTTTGTGGCACCGGATACAGTCGCCCTTTATGGAAAAAGCCTCTTTCCCGTTGTGACATCCGCCACATGACCTGCCACTCTCCATTTCGGTCATGAGATAGCGTCTGTTGTTTGCCCCTGCCACAAAGAACTTGTTGTGACAGCTGCCGCACAGATACCCGGCGCCGAGATGGAAGCTATGGCTGAATCTGGCGTCGGCATCAAAGCTGATATCTTTTACAGAGTGACACTTTGTACACTCCCCCTTAACACTGAAAGCAGACTTTCCATCGTGGCAGCCGCCGCAAGAGGAGCCGCTCTCCATCAGCTTCATGGTCACATGAGGATTCGTTCCGTCTGCCTTGAAGAGCTTGGTATGACAGTCGGTGCAGGAAAAGACCGTAAGATGGAACTTGTGGCTGAATACAACCGTGCCGAAATCGGGGATCCTGATCGTGATCTCTTTGGTCAAATGACAAAGTGAGCACTCATTCAGACCGAATGCGCGCACCTTGTTGTGACACTTCCCGCATGACTTCCCCTTCTCCATTTCAGCCATGGTGACCGAAGGGTTTTTCTCTCCTATCTTGAAGATTGCGTTATGGCAAAGAGTGCAGTTACTTCCGAGTTTTTTGAGGTGCGGATCATGAGGAAAAGCAATATCGCCGACATCCGCAGTTCTGATGGTTACACTCTTGAAATCTTTTGCCATGAGCGCAATCGGAATCAGAATCAGTAGCAGAACAGGGAGCAGAAAACGTTTCAATGATTTCTCCATGACAGTAATCAGGTCAGACGATCTTCAGCAGCTGCTTTGCGACTTCAAGAATCCTGTTCGGCTGGATCGGCTTGGTGATGTAATCATTAGCTCCAAGAGCAAGCGCTCTCTGGCGGTCTTCCTGGGCACCTTCAGTCGTGATGACAACGATTGGTACCCCCTTATGCGTAGCATCCTCACGAACAAGGCTGATGAGCTTGAGTCCATCCATGACCGGCATATTGATATCAGTGAAGATCAAGTCGAATTTCTCTGCTGAAACTTTTTTCAAGCCGTCAACACCGTCACCTGCCTCGACGATCCTGACCCCCCTGATCCTTTTGAGCGCAAAAGAGATGAGCTGTCTCATGGTAGGAGAATCTTCAACTATAAGAATATTGAAATCTGCCATATTAAAACCCCTCCAAAGATAGTGTAAGCATGCATGCTACTTTGTCAGCAGATCTATAAACCCCTGAATCGTGGAGAGCCTTCTCTCCGAATCCGAATAGAGTCTGGCTCCGAAAATAGCTGTCGCAGCGTGGCCAGCCAGAAGGGTAAACAGTTCATAATCGACCTGTGCGAACTCCTCCTTCTGGATCAAGAGTTTATAGATTGCAAGGACACCAATGACATGCTCCTTTATCTTCAATGGAACACATACCATGGGGCTCAGCAGGTCACGACTGTAGGTCTCGATGTTTTCAGCAAAATAGCTCTCACCGCTCTGGAGCGTCTGCCCGATAAGACCGCTTCCAAGCATGATGGGCGGTATGTCATCACGATCAAGACCTTCACAGGCTACCGCCCTGAGGTCACCTGTCTTCTCGTCGAGAAGCAGCAGGGCAAACTCTTCGGCACCTATCAGGTTAATGACGATCTCCATGATTATCTGCAGGACCTCTTTGAAGTCCAGGGTCGAATGGAGCTGATAACTTGCGATATAAAGATTCGCAAGATTGTTGTTCTCAGACTCTATCTCGATATACCGGTTGGCAAAATCCTCATTCTCATCTTCCACTTTGCGGATCCGGTCGAGAATATCCTGCTTCTCCTGTTCAAGCTCCTTGATGCGGTTCAAAAGAGCCTGACTCTGGTCCCCTCCGGATCCACTGAGGGTACCGGCCCCGGAGTTCTCGAGCTCAAGAACCCGATATCTCAATCTTTCATTCTCACGCAGCAGGTCATGAGTAAATTCGGCGCCCTTCTTGAACGCCTGCAGGAACTCTTCAGCCTTGCCTCGATATCCCGACTCTTCATCTATCATATCTTCTACCTCCCCATATCATTTACTGGAAGTAAATCCACAGAACTCCAATATTTTTGAAGCCATCTGATCCAGATGGGCAACAATATCAACAACACCGGTTGCAATTGCTTCACGAGGCATACCAAAGACCACGGATGACTCCTCTGCCTCGGCAAGCACTCCGCCTCCCGCCTCCTTGACGCGTCTGACTCCCTGACTTCCGTCGTTCCCCATACCGGTCAGTATGACCGCCATGGCGCGGCTTCCGTAAACGCGTGCAACAGAAATCAGCATTGCATTTACAGAAGGCGCATACTTATCGTCCTTTGAAGGTATCTTGAGTCTTACGATAACCTGATCTCTCACCTGGACCGCTACCATATTGAATCCGCCCGGGGCGATAAGAACAGTATTGGGTCTTACCTGTTCGCCGTCAGAAGCCTCACGCACTTCAAAAGGGAACATCCTGTTCAGTCTCTCAGCAAAAGTCTTGGTAAAACCGGCGGGCATATGCTGAGAGATCAGAATGGCGAACGGAAGCACTTCCGGCATCTGTGAAAGAATTTTCTGCAGCGCAGGGGGCCCTCCGGTAGATGACCCGATGGCAACGACCTCAAATTTCTGGACCCCTCCACGAGGGAGTCTGGCAGTTTTTCTGACTGGAGGGTTCTCAAGATGAAGCTGCGTATCAGTCCTGTTCTTCAGGCCTTTCAGGTTGAGGTTCAGAAGAGTTCCGACCTTCAGCTGGAGTTCATCACGTATGTCAAGCAGCTGATCGGAAAGAGGCCGGGAAGGCTTTGCCACAAAATCAACCGCTCCCAGTTCCAGAGCCTTGAACACTCTTTCATCAGAGTTTTGTGAACTGACGACTATGACCGGAGTAGGACAGGCAGTCATGATGATTCTGAGGAGCGTAAAACCGTCCATGCCCGGCATCTCCAGGTCAAGGGTTATCAGGTCCGGGCGCAGATCCATGACTTTCCTCAGTCCTTCCTCACCATTCATGGCATAACCGACGACCGTGACCCCGGGGATCTCTTCAAGGAGCCTGATAATCGTCCTGCGGCTGTAAGCTGAATCATCTATGACCAGTACCTTGACACTTTTCAATGCTGATCTCCATCGTTTTGATGAGGCTTTTCATAGACCATATCGTTCTTGAAGTGCCGTAACTTGAACGCTGTCGTAATGTTCATCAGAGATTCCGAGTGGCCAAGCAGAAGAAACCCCCCCGGTTGAAGCGTGCTGTAGAAATTCTCTATCACTCTTTTTTTGGCATGCTGATCAAAATAGATAATGACATTGCGGCAGAAGATTATATCCATTTTACCAAGGAAGAGAAACCTGTTCTGATCATAAAGATTCAGCCGGCTGAAGGTCACCAGCGCACGTATCCTGTCAGCTACCCGGTAGCCTCCATCCTGTTCATGAAAGTAGCGACTCTTGTAAAGAGGCTCGGTGACCCTGAATGAAGAGTTGCCGTAAACCCCCTTGCGTGCCTGATGAAGAACCCGTTGGCTTATATCTGTACCGATTATCTCGATCTTCCAGCCGGCAAGCTCTGGTCTTTCAAGAAGAAGTATCGCTATCGTATATGGCTCTTCACCGGTAGAACAGCCGGCACTCCAGATCCTCAGCGTCCGGTCGGAACCTGCCCCCTTCTTGCGAACAAGTTCAGGGATTATCTCGTCTGTAAATGCCTTCAGCTGAAACGACTCCCGAAAAAAATAGGTCTCGTTGGTTGTAAGGAGATCCATAATATCGGAAAGCTCCTGATCCCGGTTGATGTCATATCTCAGATAATAGTAATACTCATGAAATGTCGAAAGCCTGTGGTGTGAAAGTCTTGGAGAAAGGCGTCTTTCAAGCAGAAATCTGTTGTCATCGGTAAAATACAGTCCGCTGTAATTATAGACGAGATCACGCAGGAGGCTGAACTCGTCGTCACTCATCTTAATGTCAGCGTCCGCAAAAAACTGCATCAGTACCTTTCTGAAATCAGTGTGAGAAGATTTACAGCCACCCTGGCGACCTCTTCATCAGGATCATTGGAAGCCTCCCGGACAGATTCAGCTGCCCTTGCAGGGTCAATCTGCGTCAATGCATTCATCGCGGCGATTTTAAGCATTCCTGACGAAAAACTCATGAACGGCTTTATGCTGTCAAAAGCCGATTTTTCAGACCGCATCCCAAGACTCTTGATTACCGCGGCCTGAACTCTCTGAGTCGAGTCTTCGAGAGCAAGCTTGAGATACCCGGACTCATCTATGAACCCGCTCCATCCAAGCGCTGAAGCTGCTGCCAACCTTACATCCGCCTCTTCGTCAGCAAGTGACATGAAAAGTATCCCTGCAGTCTCGGGAACCCTCATCTCCCCGAGTGTCGCTACAGCCTCTCTCCTGACAAGAAAATCCTCGTCCTTGCTCAGAGACGTCAGGTGGGTGATATCCCTCAATGCACCAAAAAGCCGTACCGCCTGAAGACGGGAGTCCGGATTGTCAGACCCGGAAAGCTGAATGGCTGAGCCGAAAACGCTCTCCCTTGAGACTGTTGCCAGCTTGACCAGTGCAGCTGCCCCCCTGCGTCTGACCTCCTGATTTTCATCATTTATCAGCGTGACGAGAACAGGGATGAATTCGGTTAGCCCCGCTTTGCCGACAGCTTCCGCTGACAATGCCCTGACCATCGAAGAAGGGTCATTGACTCCTTCAGAAATAATATGAGCAGACTCCTGAAGGCGCAACTCTCCGGCCAGATGAACTATGACGCAGCGCTGTACTTCATCTCCTGAACTGAACCGGTCAGATAGAAATGGAGCGGCCCCTTTTCCTATTTCGCGAAATGCTTCAAGTGATACCTGCTGGACATTCTCGTCCTCGTAGCCTTTCAGCAGGAAATCAAGAGCTCGCGGGTCACCCACGATGCCTAGAATCGCAATTGCTGCAGCTCTGACTTTCCGGTCAACGCTCTCGCGCATGGACATCAGATACTCGACCGTTTCGCTCCCGGCCAGAGGTTTAAGGCCCTGACTGATCTGCATCTTAAAATCCGGAGATGTCGATCTCAACCGTATCATGTCGAGTGCCGTAAGCGCCGCCTCTCTGACATTCCGTGCCCTGTCGCTCAAACCGGTGATCAGCAGCGTCAGTGAGCCGATATCACCTATAACCCCCAGACATTCAAACAGCGCCTTCTTAAGCAGTGGATCGCCGGCAAGCGGTGTTATCGAATCCAGCGGAACCGGGCTTCCGATCTTGACGAGAGCTTCCAGGATTGCATAGCGTATGAGCAGGTCATCCCTTGCGAGTATCTTCAGAAGGGATGGAAGTGAACTGGGATCGCCTATCAGCCCGAGACTCTCGGCAGCTGCAGCAGCAACATTTGAATCACCATCTGAAAGAGCGCCGGTAAGATGCGGGATACTTGCTACAGATCCAATCCCGCCCATGATGTCAACTATGAATTTGCGAATTCCTGGATCTTCATTGGCAAGATGCTCCACAAGGTGAGGGATCATCTTCTCGCCGACAGCCTGGAGGACCTCGACGACTGAGTTTCGGAGGCCTGCATTCCCCTGGACCGTCAGCAGTTCTATCAACTCTTTTGCAAGCTCATCCCCTGGAGAGACCGACAGGATAAGATCAACAGCCTCCTTCCGGACCCTCCAGCTCTCGTCACCGAGAGCAGAAACGGCAAGCGGCTTTATCTCGCTGAACGGAAACCCTGAAAGAGAGGAGACGGCAACTCTTCTCTCCTCTTCATCGGCAGACCTCAACCTGCGTAAAAGGTCATTAAATGCTTCCACCGGCCACCTCTTTGTCCTGGTTGATTCCCATCTCCCGCTTTTTCTGGCTTATCAGTTCTGAAAGTGCCTCTTCAAAAAAATCTACCGGAAAAGATGCTGCTTCGGGTAAACGGCTTTCAAACAGTGCACGCCCGTCACGTATCTCGATGCCGAGACATTCGTCAATCTTTCCGGTCTGTACCCCTTCTTCAAGTTCAGCCTCCCGGTAAAGAGATATGTCCGAAACGATACTCCTTGCAAGCTGTCTGGCTGCCTTGTATTTCGCATCGTTCTCCGGTCTGATCTCAGGAGCCTGATTGGCCATAAGCTCTTTTCTGACCTTTTCCTGATCATTCTCTTCGGTAGGGGTAAAGGACGCCGGAGATGTATCGATCTCATTTTCAGAATCCGGAAGAGTCCCGTTGCCTGATTGGACCTCACGTGCGTCTGACGCAAGACGGTATATCATCGGAGCCAGCGAATCCGGAATATGATGCTGCTCGATATAATCATCAGCTCCATAGAGAGATTGAGGAGAACGTTTATATTTTGTCTTGTCGTAGATCGCCGCAAGCAGGATGATCTTTATGTCGCTTGTCCGCTTGTCATTCCGTATTGCCTCACAGACCTGAAATCCATACATCGTGGGAAGGGCTACATTTAGAAGCACCACATCCGGCATGAACTTTAAGGTAAGTGCCAGGGCCTCTTTCCCGTCATGACAGGAGAAGATATCGAACGGTTCAGGAGCCAGGACTTTCTGTACTGCTGCGCAGAATTCAGCGCTCTCATGCGCTACAAGCACGGTAAGCCTTCCGGACTTCTCACTCTTTTCTGTCGAAAGCAGAAAAACCGAAGAGCATCTGCTGCATCTCAACCTGATACCCGCACCACTGACTTTCTGTTCATCGAATTTGAACCTGGTCCTGCAGGCAGGACAACTGATATACATTCTAAGCATCTCTCCTTCGCAAATGAGAACAGTAAATCAAGTCAGGGAGCCCAGGGCATTCACTTCGTTTGCATTGAGGAGCCTGTCAATATCAAGCAGCATGACCAGAATATCCCCGTGCAGACATACTCCGAGCAGATGATCGGCGATAAGACCATCAGAGACCGCAGGTGGAGGTTTTATGTCGCTGACAGGGACAGTAATCACCTCGGTGACATCATCGACAACCAGGCCGATGGTCTGCGCAGAAAGCCGCACGATCAGGAGCCGTGTTGATGAACCCGGATCTCTTGCCGGCATATCGAATCGCTTGCGCAGATCTACGACAGGGATGACAGAGCCTCTCAGATTTATGACCCCGTCAATAAAAGAAGGCGCTTTCGGAAGGTTCGTCAGCCTCTGAGGACGGATAATCTCCTTTATCCTCATGATATCGACAGCATATAGATCATCAATGAGGCGGAAACAGGCGATCTGTATCTCGGTTACACTGGTCATTTGCGTCCTCTCGAAAAAAACCTGCCGATATATTCTGGAATCTGCTCCCGGTCTCTACCTTTTCTGCAGCAGACCTGTGATTACATCAATTATTTTCAATGATTTGAAAGGTTTCGTTATGTAAGCGTCAGCACCGACTTCAATCCCTCTGGCCTGGTCAACCGCACTCTTTTTGGCGGTGAGCATGACTACCGGTATGCCCCTGGTCTCCGGGTTCTCTTTTATCCTGCGGCAGACTTCGAAGCCATCGATTCCCGGCATCATGATATCCAGCAGGACAAGATCCGGCTTGTTCTGCTCGATCTCACTCAAAGCTGCAAGACCGTCCTTTACCCCGGTAACTTTATACCCTTTTGAAGCGAGCAGAATGGTTTCGAGTTTCAAGAGACTCTCTTCATCTTCGACAATGAGTATATGGTTATTTCCCATGAGGACTCTCTTTCGGCAACGACCGTCGCCAATTATTTATTGAAGCTGTTAGAGTGAGTGCTAAAAACCGTTTCAGTTGATGCAGATATCAAGAATCGAATCCAGATTGAGCAGGATCAGCATCCTCTTCTCAAAGCGTCCAAGACCCTTTACAAAATCGCGATCGATCCCGTCAAGGACAGCCGGGGGATCTTCAATATCCGTGTTATTAATTCTTGCGACCTGCACCACCTCATCCACGAGGATCCCGCAGTATCCAGAATCCTTCTTGACCACGATGACCCTCTCCCTTCCGGTACTTCCCCCTAAAGTGAGAGCCAGCCTGAGACGCATATCCATGATCGGGATAATAACTCCGCGAAGAGATATGACCCCGGAGATGAAGCCCGGCATTCTCGGCACTTCAGTTACATCTCTTGGCTTGATGATCTCCTTGATAGCCATGATATTGATAGCATACTCCTCCTTTGCCACCTTGAAGCAGAGATACTCTTCAATGACGACTGAAGAAGAAGGCAGAGTGCTGTAATGCGATGCCTCATCGGAATCTGAAGAGCACTCCCTGCCTGAAATGATCGTTGCCATAGGATCATACCCCGCCGACTTTATTCTGGGTGAAAAAGGCGGGGCCGTCTGATTCAAGGGAGTGATATCGTCCGGCATGGAGGGCGTTTCTTCATTCAGAGTGGTCTTCTGAGGGAAGTATTCCGGCAGACCGGCATCTGAAAAAAGTTCAGGCGTAAATTCGGTCAAAAGGTCTTCAACTGACTCACCTTCTTCAACCGCCACTCCTATGGCGCAGTTGGCCAATTCGTCTTCTCTGACCTCAGCGGCAAGGGTCTCCGGCTCTTCACTCTCAGTCTCGAAATCATACTGCTGATCCTCAAAGAGCTCTCCGGCGATCTCAGGCCGCTCAAATCCAACGATTGGATCGCCCTTTTTCTTGGATTCGGATTTTTTACGTATCTCGGCTAGGTTCATGGCTTTCCAGTCCTGATCAGATTAATAGTTCTGAGGCAACTGCTTCAACAATGGAAGCATCGATCAGTGAAGCATCACTTCCATACCCCTCAAGGATCGCATTGGTCGCAATCAGGTTTATGCGCCGGGGGACACCTTCAGAAAGCTCGTATATTTTCTGAACGGCATCAGGCGAAAAGAGCCCCGCCCCGCCACCTGCTGTTTCAAGACGGAAATCAAGATAGTCCTGAACATCATCCATCTCAAGGGGCAGAAGGTGAAACTGCATGGTAATACGCTGCCTCAGCGGCTCGAAAACCGGATTTGAAAGCATGGTACGCAGTTCAGGCTGTCCCATGAGTATCACCGTTAAAAGGTTTCTATCATCAAGCTGATAATTAGTCAGGAGGCGTATCTCGTCAAATATCTCCCTGTCAGGGATAAGCTGTGCTTCATCGACGATCAGTACCGGAGAAACACCTTCATTATGCAGTATATACAGGGCATCGGCAATCTGATTAAGCAGTGACTCCTTGTCAGCAGCAGGTGAAACAGGTGAAAGTGAACGGGCAATGCTTCGCAGAAATTCAACTGCGGAGAGGCGTGGATTTACGATAAAGCAGAATCGGTACTCATCTCCGAGAGAGTCCATGAGAGCCCTGGAAAGAGTCGTCTTGCCACAGCCGATCTCGCCGGTGAGCAGTGCGATCTCCCGCTCCTCGGCAACGTAGTGAAGCCTTGCCAGCGCCTCCCGATGTCCCCTGCTTAAATAGAGGAACCTGGGGTCGGGTGTTTTGCTGAAAGGGCGCTCCTTCATGCAGTAGAAATCATTATACATGGCTGTCAGACCTGACCTCCACCCTTGGTAACTTCATGGATTATCCCGCTGACATCAAGAACCAGTATTGTCCGCTGATCACCCAGATCTGCTGCGCCGGAAATCCCTTTCAACCCTTCAAAAATGGAACCAAGGGTCTTGATGACAATATCCTGCTGCCCGAGAAGATCGTCTACCACAAGACCGAGTCTTTTCTCGGCAACGCCCACTACGACGACAAACACGCTGTCAGATTCGATATGCTTCGCATCCAGATGGAAAAAACTGTCCAGCCTCAGAAGTGGAAGGGTGCTCTCCCGGAGTTGCATCACCTCTTTCCGTTCAACCGTAAGGATGTCTTTTTTCTCAAGCATCAATGATTCAAGCACTGATGTTATCGGCAGAGCGTAATAGCGATCGGCGGAAGCGATAATGAGCGCTTTGATAATAGCCAGGGTTATCGGCAGAGTTATGGTCATCCTGCTGCCATGGCCCATTGTGCTCTCGACATCTACCATCCCGCTGACCGCAGAAATGTTATTTTTAACCACATCCATCCCGACACCGCGACCGGAGACCTCGGTGACCGTCTCACTTGTAGAGAATCCGGGGAGGAAAATAAGTTCAATCGCTTCACGCTCTGTCAAGATATCAGACGCAGAGATGAGTCCCTTTTCAATCGCCTTTTTCTTGACCTTGTCAATATTTATACCCCTGCCGTCATCCTCAACCTCGATAACGACGTGATTACCCTTCTGATATGAGGAGAGACTGATGAGACCACGTTCCTCTTTCCCTGCCGCACGCCGCTCTTCAGGCGGCTCAATCCCGTGGTCTATCGCATTCCGGATTATGTGCATCAACGGATCTGCAATATCCTCCATGATAAGTTTGTCGAGTTCAGTATCTGCACCGAATGTTTTCAGTTCGACCTTTTTCCCCTGCTCTCTGGATATTTTACGAACGATCCGGCCCATTTTCTCATAAAGTTGGCCTACGGGGATCATCCTGATCTCCATGACCCCTTTCTGAAGTTCGTTCAGCTTTCGTTCGAGCCCCTTGGCAGCCTTGACAAGTTCAGAAAAAACCGTCGAGTACCCCTCTTTCCGCATCTTTTCAGAGATATCGTTTATCGTAGAGTGAGACAGGACGAGTTCTCCGACGATATTCATCAGCTCATCAAGCTTTCCTATGTCGACCCGTACCGTCCGGCTCATGCTCTTTGCTGTCATCGCATTTTCAGGAGGCACAGTTAACACAGTAGCTGCCTCGATTTCCGATTGGACAGCCGCGTCAGACGCAGAGATACCCTGACTTGGAACGTGCTTGCCGCTTAAGACCCGTACGGTTGCATTTGAATCAGCAACAAGAGCGGCAATCTCGTCGACCCCTTTGGCAGAAGCGTACAGTATTTCGAAATCGATCGAAGCCTCGATGTTCGACCCGACACTCGGGAGCGTGCTGATCACTTCTCCTGAGCGCTTGAGCGCCTCGGTCAGTTCAGC